>CANQMK010000076.1 GCA_947624895.1 uncultured Oscillospiraceae bacterium
TTTGTGGTGGGCTTTTTCGCCCTGGCGCTGTGCATGGCGGAGTCCTATGAGATCCCCATCACGCCCCAGCTGCTGGTCATGTCGGTTTTGACGGTCGGGCTTCTCTCCATGGCGCTGCCGCCGATCCCCGGCGGGGCCCTCTCCGTGTTCACGGTCCTGTTTGCCCAGCTGGGCATCCCCGCGGAGGCGATCGCCATAGCGGCGGCGGTCAACGCGATCCTGGACTTCTTTATGACAGCCGCCGGTCAGGCCTGCCTGCAGGCTCAGGTGGCGCTGGCGGCGGACAGCGTGGGGATGCTGAACAAGACCAAGCTGAGAAAGAGCGCGGCGTAAGGGAGGGCGATCCGCGGCCCGGACCGCTGTATCGTTTTTAACAAACTGTTTTTCAGGAGAAAAAGATATGGATATCACAAGGAAGAAAAAACGGCGGCGTTTTCTGGCCGCTGTGCTCGCGGCGGCGCTGATGTTGAGCGGCTGCGGCGCGTCCCGGGACGGGGCGAAAGAGGAGGATATCGTCATCTTATACACCAACAACGTCCACTGCGCCGGGGAGGACGCCATCGGCTACGCCGGGCTGGCGGCCTACCGAAAGCAGTGCGAACAGGAGACTCCCTACGTCACGCTGGTGGACTGCGGGGATGCTTTGCGGGGGGACGTGATGGGGACGATCTCCCGGGGGGAGTACCCGGCGGAGCTGATGGCCCGGGCGGGCTACGACTTCGCCGTCCTGGGCAACCATGAATTTGACTACGGGATGGAACAGTTGGATCGGCTCATGGCCCTCAGCGGCGCGCAGTACCTGGGCTGTAATATCCGCTATACCGGGCAGGGCGAGTCCCCCTTCCTCTCCCGGCTCTTGCCCTACCAGATCGTCTCCTATGGGGACGTGGCGGTGGCCTTCATCGGGGTGTCCACGCCGGAGTGCATCGTGGAGTCCGTCCCGGCATACTTCCGCGACGAGGCGGGGAACTACGTGTACGATTTCTACGGACAGAGCGGGGCGGAGCTGTACAGCCGCGTGCAGGAGAACGTGGACGCCTGCGTGGAGGCGGGCGCGGACTATGTGGTGGTCCTCTCCCACCTGGGGACGGACGCGGCGTCCGCGGCCTTCACCGCCCTGGACCTGATCGCCGCCACCCGGGGAATCGACGCCGTGCTGGACGGCCATTCCCACAGCGTGATCCCCGCCGATACCGTCCAAAACGCGGAGGGGGAGGAGGTGCTCTTGTCCTCCACGGGCACGGGGCTTGGCAACATTGGCCGCCTGACCATCCCCGCCGACGGGACGCTCCGGGCGGAGCTGGTCGAGGCGTACCCGGAGGCGGACGGCGACATGGCCGACTACATCCAGAGCGTGGAGAAGGACTTCCAGGCCCAGTGGGCGGAGAGCGTCGCGGTGTCTGAGGTGGTGCTCACCACCGTCTCCGCCTCCGGCGCGCGGCTGGTCCGCAACCGGGAGACGAACCTGGGGGACCTCTGCGCGGACGCGTACCGGGCGGTGTCGGGCGCGGATATCGCCCTGGTGAACGGCGGCGGCATCCGGGCGGACCTCCCCGCCGGGGAGATCACCTACGCGGATATCCTGGAGGTACAGCCCTACGGGAACACCCTCTGCGTGGTAAAGGCCACAGGGCAGGAGATCCTGGACGCCCTGGAGATGGCCAGCCGCTCCTGCCTGTCCACCCCGGACGACGGGGCGAACGCGGTGGGGGAAAACGGGGGCTTTTTGCAGGTGTCGGGCCTCCAATACACCATCGACACCTCTGTGGCCTCCACGGTGGAGACGGACGCCCAGGGCAATTTCCTCTCCTGCGGGGCGGCCCGGCGGGTGCGGGACGTTATGGTCCTGGGAGAGGATGGCACGTACACGGCGCTGGCGCCGGATGAGGTCTATACCGTGGCGTCCCACAACTACCTCCTGCAGGAGGGCGGGGACGGGCTGAACCTGTTCATGGACAACGAGCGGGTGGTGGACGGCGGCGTGGCGGACTATGAGGTGCTGATCACCTACCTGACCGGGGAACTCCACGGAACGGTGGGGCCCGCCTACGCCCTCCCCCAGGGCCGGATCAAGGTCCTGTAACGCCGCCTGCTTCGCCCGGGGGATATCGATCAAACAGGCGCGCGGGGCGCGCTGTATGTTGAGAAAGAGAGGTGCTGAGAACTATGTTATCGCCGGAGAAGTTGTTTCACATCAAGGAGGCCGGCTCCAACGTCAGGACGGAGGTCCTGGCGGGGGTCACGACCTTTATGACCATGGCCTACATCCTCATGGTCAACTCCAGAATGTTCGCGGAGCTGCCGGGGGTGTCCTACAACGCGATCTATATCTCCACCGCAATCTCCGCCTGTATCGGGACGGTGCTGATTGGACTGCTGGCCAATCTGCCCATGGCGCAGGCGGCGGCCATGGGCTCCAACGCCTTCTTTGTCTACACGGTGTGCTTCGGCCTGGGGCTGAGCTACGCCAACGCCCTGGTGCTCGTCCTGCTGGACGGCATCCTGTTCATCCTGCTCACGGTGACGGGACTGCGAAAGAAGATCTTCGAGGCCATCCCCCGGTCGGTCCGGGTGACCATCCCCGCGGGGGTGGGGCTGTTCATCGCCTTCATCGGGCTCAAGGACTCCGGAATCGTGGTGGCAAATTCATCCACCTTCGTCACCCTGGCCTCCTTCAACCTGCTCTCCGGCACTGTGACGTGGGGGGATATCATGCCCATGTTTGTCACCCTCGCCATCTTGACCGCCATTGCGGTCTTGACCTGCAAGCGGGTGAAGGGCGCCGTCCTCTGGGGGATCCTGGGAGGGACGGCGCTCTATTACCTCTTGGGCCTTACGGTCCCCGGATTTTACGCGGGCTTTGGGGAGGGTTTGGATTTCAACCCCCTGGCGGCCTTTGGGGACTTTGGGACCCAGGCGTTTGGCCGGGTCTTTACGGAGGGCTTCAACTTCTCCCCCTATCTGGCGGAGCACAGCGGGGCGGAGCTGGCCATCCTGATCGCGACCACCGCGCTGGCCTTCTGCCTGGTGGATATGTTTGACACCATCGGCACCCTGTACGGCGCCTGCGCCCGGGGCGACCTGCTCACCGAGGAGGGGGAGGTGCCCCGCATGGACAAGGCGATGCTGGCCGACGCCATCGCCACCACTGCGGGCGCGGTCTGCGGCACCTCCACGGTGAGCTCCTACGTGGAGGCCTCCACGGGCATCGCGGAGGGCGGGCGGACCGGCATGGCCGCCATGGTGACCGGGGCGCTGTTCTTTGCCAGTATGTTTTTGAGCCCCATCGCCAAGCTGGTGCCCGGGTGCGCCACCGCGGCGGCGCTCATCTACGTGGGGATCATGATGATGAACTGCGCCCGGAACATCGACTGGCTCAAGACCGAGGAGGCGGTCCCGGCGTTCCTGACCCTGGCGATGATGCCCTTGACCTACAACATCTCCTACGGCATCGCCTTTGGCGTGATCTCCCACGTGCTGATCTGCGTGTTCACCGGCAGGGCGCGGGAGGTCAAGGTGGGGACCTGGGTGATCGCGGCGCTCTTCGCCGCCATGTTCCTGGTGACGCATTAAACGCTGTCGCGGACGGGCACTCGCGCTGGAATCGGCGGGAGAGCGTGATAAGGTCCTGGACCCCATACGGGAAGCCGCGGGATTGCGGCCCCATATCGCCAAAAGAGAGGTGACGGTGAGATGGATCAGTTGGCTGTGGGGTCGATCCTCGTGGCAGTCACCCATATTCTCTGCTTCGCCGCCATGACCGAGCGGAAATACTCGGCGCGGAAAACCGCGTTAATCTATGGAGCGCTCCTGGGGTTCTTTGTCCTCTGGGATCAGCTGATCTACGTGCTGTTCGGCCTGGACTCGCCGTACATCCTGTCCGCCATGTTTTTCGGCACGATCACCGCGTCCTTCCTGGTGTTCCTCATGACCTCAGCCGACGCCTTCTGCAAGAAGCTGTTTTTGTTCCTCAGCTACGCAAACGTGTTCTGCATCTTTTACTGCGCGGCCGCTCTGATCTGCGGCGCGCTGTTCCCCACGCTGTCCGGCGTGGGGATGCTGTGCGCGAGAAATCTCACCAGGACGCTGCTCTATGTCCCGGTGGTCGCGGTATACCTCAAATACCTCCGCCCCTATGTGCGCACTGTGCCGGGAGAGCAGAGGCGGACGTGGTATTCCATTTCGCTGGTCTCAGCGCTGTTTCTGGTCATTTACGCGATCTTTCTGATCTTGTTCTCTCTCCCTCCGACGCGCGCGGGCCTCTCTGTGCTCCTGTTCGGCGCCTTTACGCTGGTCTACTGCTCCGTGCTGTGGGTCATTTTCAGGACCATCCGGCAGATGCGCGGGGAGAGCCAGAGGAGGCTGGCCGTTCAGAATGTGGAGTACCTGCAAAAACAGCTGGTCATGGCCGGGGAGAACGCGGCGGCGGCCAAGGCCATGCGCCACGATTTCCGGCACCATATGCAGTACATCGGCCAGCTTCTGGAGCGGGGGAAGGAGCGGGAGGCCATGCGCTATATCGAGGCCTTTCTCCACGGCCTGGACGCGGCGAGCCAGCTGGATTTTTGCCCGCATGTCACAGTCAACGCGATCCTGAGCAGTTTCTACGACCGGGCGCGGAAGGAGGGGATCCCGATCTCCGTGACCGCCGAGGTGCCGGAGCATATCGCGATCGCCGACATGGACTTTGTGGCGATCCTCTCCAACCTCCTGGAAAACGCGATCAACGGATGCGTGGAGTGCGGCTCCCACGACGAGATCAAGGTGACGATCCGCGTGAAAAAGAGGAAGCTGGTGATCGTGTGCGGCAACCCCTGTAAGCCGGACCTGGTGATCGAAGACGATATGCTCCAGGCGAAGGGGACGGGCATCGAAAGCGTCCTGATGGCCATGGACAAATACGACGGGAATATCTGTTACCAGCTGGAGGGGGAGCGGCTGACGGTGTGCGTGGTCCTCAACTGCTGAACCGCGCCGTGACGCGCTCCGCCGGGCCGGACCAAGGAGCCCTGAAACCGCCACGGCTTCAGGGCTCTTTCCCTGCCGTGGGGCCGTGATTTTCCGGACGGGGAGATTTCCATTTTGTCGTCTCCTATTAAAATATACGTATATTATATTGACATATAAATATAATATAGTATAATAACCACATAAGGAGTGATGAAATATGGCAAAGGTTTCGACCAGCATCTCCGTTGACGCCGACGTGAAGGCAAAAGCGCAGGAGTTGTTCGCGGAATTTGGGATGGACCTGTCCACGGCGATCAATGTGTTCCTGAAGCAGTCGATCTACGAGAAGCGGATCCCGTTTTCCATCGGGCGGGATGCCCCGAACGAGACGACATTGAAGGCCATGGACGACGCGGAGAAGGGCGAGGATCTGTACGGCCCCTTTGACAGCGTGGCCGAAATGATGGAGGCCCTCAATGCTTAGACTTGCGTTTTCGAGTCAATTCAAGAGGGACTACAAGCTGGCGGTCAAGCGGGGCTGTGACCCCAAAAAGCTGGAAGAGGTCGTGGGCATCCTCCAGGCCGAAAAGCCGCTGCCTGAGAAGTACCGGGACCACGATCTGGCCAACTCCAGGAACTACAAGGGTGTGCGCGAATGTCACATCGAGCCGGACTGGCTTCTGGTCTACAAGGTGTACCAGGATGTACTCATCCTGAGACTGATCCGGACGGGAAGCCACAGCGATCTGTTTTGACGGGAAGGAGTCCTGAAACCGCAGCGGTTTCAGGGCTCTTTCCCTGCCGTGGGGGCCGCGATCGCCCGGCAGACGGGCTGGAGAAAGGCCCTGCCGCCTGGTGGGCTGGAAATTGTTTTCCAATTTTTTCAACTCCTCTCTTGACTTGCTCACGGGTGAACATGATATAATGTAGTCGTAAAAATGTGCTTGTCGGCGTGCCGTGGAGGGCCGACCGGGGCTGGGCCGGAAGGATGGACTCTCACCGTTCCTGGGAAAGCGAGGATGGGAAGATGAAAAAACGGATCATGAGCGCGCTGCTGGCCGCGGTGATGGCCTTTACTCTGCTGCCCACCGCGGCGTGGGCGGCGGCGGAGGCCCCGTTCAAAAACAACGGCGGCGACGGCACGGAGGACAGCCCGTATGAGATCGCCACTTTGGAGCAGCTCGAGGCGTTCCGGGACTATATCAACAGCGGCAACGGCAGCGGCGAGTATTTTAAACTGACGGACGATATTGATATGTCCGCAAAGTACAGCGCGGACAGCGACACATCCTGGACGCCGATCGGAAGGTTGAATGAGTTTAACGGCGTATTTGACGGAGCCGGTCATACGGTAAACGTGTCGTTCTATGTCGATCATGTCAATTCTTCTTATGTAGGCTTATTTGAAGATGTGTACAGCGATGCTGTGATAAAAAATCTAAGCGTATCGGGCTCAATAAGCGGTACTGAATCTGTAATCACTATCGGCGGCATCGCGGCACAGAACTATGGATACATAGAAAGTTGTTACAGCAGCGTAAATATCACCGGGAAGGGTTCGCTCGGCGGTATTGCGGGAATGAATGTATCGGGAGTGATAAGTAACTGCTATAATACGGGCAATATTACAGCAACAGACGATTACGGAGAAGCGGGTGGTATTGCCGGCAACAATGGCAGTGGAATAATGAACTGCTATAACACGGGCAAGATAGCGCTTGCCGAAGGTATTTCTGCTCCCGTGGGCGGCATTGCGGGCACCAGCGGCCGCGAAACGATATCGACCTGCTATTATCTGACAGGCACGGCGGAAAAGGGTATCGACGATGAAGAGGGTACGGCGGGGACGGTTGAGGAAAAGACAGCCGAGGAATTCAAGACGCTCGCGTCGGCCCTGAACGAAGGCGGGGACGCATGGGAAGATTCCTCTCTTCTCGGAAGACCTGTGTTCACCGCTTTCCCCGAGGGCGGCGACGGCAAGGAGGCCACGCCGTATACGATCCCCGACCTGGCCACGCTGGAGGCGGTGCGGGACTATATCAACGCGGATGCTGACGGCGGCAAAGACGAGCATTTCAAGCTGACGGACGATATTGATATGTCCACAACCTACGGCGAGGACAAGGGCGGCACATCCTGGACGCCGATCGGAACGTATACAATGCCGTTTCATGGCGCCTTTGATGGCGGCGGGTTCACGGTCAGCGGGCTCTATCTCAACGCCACAGGGGAAGAGAGCTCCGTGGGACTGTTTGGGGCAAACACCGGCACGATCTGTGACCTGACCGTATCCGGGACCATCCTGGCCTGCGATGACGGACCCTCTGCCGGCGAGATCGTGGGCACGAACATGGGCACGGTGACGGGCTGTACCAGCGCGGGGTCGGTCACCATCGTGGATGCCGCGGGCAGCGCTTATACTGCGGGGGCAGGCGGTATGTTCGGCGGCATCGTGGGCGCGAACGAGGGCACGGTGACGGATTGCGCCAGCTCTGCCAAGATTGCCGTTGCGGTGAGTGATGACAGTGACATCCTATGTGCCGCCGGCGGCATTGTGGGGATGAGCGGGTCTACGGGGTCCATGGCTGAAGATGCGGGTGAAATCGCGGTGAAGAACTGCCGCTTCTCCGGCCAGGTGACAGGCTCCATACGCGGCGACGATATCATGGCCGCCGGGTTCGGCGGCATCGTGGGGTTGACCTTGATGATGACGGGCGATGACGCGGTGGAGGGCTGCGTCAACACTGGGTCTGTGTCGGGCTCCATCGACAGCGCCGCCGCAATGATGAGGGCCGGGATCGGCGGCATCATGGGCTCCAACCTGACCATGGTCGGTGTCACCCGCGTGAAAAACTGCGTGAATACCGGCGAGGTGTCCGCCGACGGCACCGGCGGCGTCGGCGGCGTCGCGGGCGTGAATGTGAATTTGTCCGGCGATCCCGGCATGGCGAGCGCCGTGGTGGAGCGTTGCTACAACACCGGCGCGGTCACCGGGACAGGGGAGGCTGTGCCCGGCGCGGTGGTGGGGCTCAACGCGATGGAGATCGGCTATGAAGAGCCTATGACGGGCGAGGTCGTGAACTGCTATTACCTCTCTGGCACCGCCGCCGACGGCATCGGCGCCGGCGAGGGCGGGGCGGCGGCCAAGACCGCCGGGCAGTTCGCCTCCGGCGAGGTGGCGTGGCTGCTGCAAAAGGGCCAGGAGACGCAGGCCTGGGGCCAGAAGCTCAGCGGCGAGGCGGACGAGTACCCCGTGCTGACAGACGCCCCGTCTGAAAAAGTCTGCAAGGTCACCTTCGCGACGGAGGGGAATGAGAATTACGCCGCGCGCTACGCCAACCCCAACGGAACGGTGACGCTGCCGGAAGAGCCCACAACAGAAAATGACACGTTTGCAAAGTGGTCGCAAAGCCATGACGCGGAGGGCGCGGCCTTTACCGCCGGGACGAAGGTCACCGACGATATGACCGTGTACGCCGTGGGGCAGGCGAACTTTGGCGGCGAGAGCGACGCGATCACGCTCACCACCACCTACGGGACCGCCTTGACCGAGGACCTGGCCCAGTATGTCCACTACGAAGCCACGCCGGACGCCCCCGCCACCGGCAAATTCACCTATACCATCACCGCCGGCAACGACACGTTGGGGGCGGCAACGGCGGGGGATGAGCTGACGATCCCGGGAACCGCGGTCGCCGGGGACTATTCGCTGACCATCGTGGCGGCGGAGACAGAGCCGGTGTATTCGCTGATGCGCGTGGCGAGCTATGGCACGGCGGACGTGACGCTCACGGTGAAGGTGACCATTGAAAAAGCCGACCCCACCGCCACCCCGCCCACGGCGAAGGAACTCACCTACAACGGCGATGCCCAGGAGCTGGTGACAGCGGGGGCCGCCGACGGCGGGGAGATGCGGTACAGCCTGGACGGGAGCGATTATTCCGCCCACATCCCCACGGGCATCGACGCGAAGGCGTACACCGTCTGGTATAAGGTGGTGGGCGATAAAAACCACAACGACACCGCCCCCGCCTGCGTCACCGTCACCATCGCCCAGGCCGCGGCCACGGTCACCGCGCCCACGGCGAAGGATCT
>CANQMK010000077.1 GCA_947624895.1 uncultured Oscillospiraceae bacterium
GCCGTGCTTCAACTCCCCGGCGGCGTAGGCCTCCGAGTGGATGTAGGAGATCTCCTTGAGCTTCAGGGAGGCCTCCATCCCCACGGCGTAGTCCAGGTTCCGGCCGATGAAGAAGATGGAGGCGTGGTTGAAGTAGACGGAGGCCAGGTACTGGATGTAATCCCGGTGCTTCAGGATGGCCTCCATCTTGTCCGGGAGGCGCTGGATGCCGGAGAGGAGCTCGTCGTACTCCTGGGCGGAGAGGGTGCCCAGGGTCTTGGCAAAGGACAGGGCGATGAGGTAGACCAGGGCCAGCTGGGTGGTGTACGCCTTGGTGGTGGCCACGGCGATCTCCGGCCCGGCCCAGGTGTAGAGGACCTTGTCCGACTCCCGTGCGATGGTGGAGCCCACCACGTTGACGATGGACACCACCGTGGCCCCCAGGCGCTTGGCCTCCCGCATGGCGGCCAGGGTGTCGATGGTCTCGCCGGACTGGGAGATGACCAGGGCCAGGGTCTTGTCGGTGACGATGGGGTCCCGGTAGCGGAACTCCGAGGCCAGGCAGACCTCCACCGGCTTGCGCAGGAGCTTCTCCAGGATGTACTTGCCCGCCATGCCCACGTGGTAGGAGGAGCCGCAGGCGATGATGTAGAGCCGGTCCAGCCGCTCCAGATAGGCCCGGTCGAAGTCCAGCTCCTCCAGGACCACCTGGCCGTCCCGGACCCGGGGGGAGACGGTGTCCCGGAAGGCCTTGGGCTGCTCCATAATCTCCTTGATCATGAAGTGCTCGTAGCCGCCCTTCTCCGCGGCGGAGATCTCCCAGTCCACGTGGTGGACCGGCTTGGTCACCGGCTGGAGGTAGCGGTCGTAGACCTCCACCGCGTCAGGGGTCAGGAGGGCGATCTCCCCGTCGTCCAGGTAGGAGACGTCCCGGGTGTAGCGGATGACGGCGGTGACATCGCTGGCCAGCATATTGAACCCGTCCCCCCGGCCCAGGATGAGGGGGGAGTCCTTCCGGGCGGCCACGATGCGGTCGGGCTGGTCGCCGCACAGAATGCCCAGGGCGTAGGCCCCCCGGATGCGGTGGAGCACCTTGCTCACCGCCTCCAGCAGGTCGCCTTTGTAGTGGTAGGCCAGCAGCTGGGCCACCACCTCCGTGTCCGTCTCCGAGACGAAGGAGACGCCCTTGGACTCCAGGAAGTCCTTGATCTCAGAGTAGTTTTCGATGATGCCGTTGTGGACCACGGCGAAGCGGCCGTCCTCGCTGAGCTGGGGGTGGGAGTTCACGTCGGAGGGCTGGCCGTGGGTGGCCCAGCGGGTGTGGCCCAGGCCCAGGGTGCCCTTGATCTTCTTCCCGCCGTCCAGCAGGTCGCTGAGGACCTGGAGGCGGCCCTTGGCCTTGTCCACCTGGAGCCCCACCTGGGGGTGGTACACCGCCACTCCGGCGGAGTCATAGCCCCGGTACTCCAGCCGACTCAGGCCGTCCAGCAAGATGGGGCCGGCTTCCTCCCGGCCCACGTAGCCTACGATACCACACATGGTTAAGCGCCCCTTTCTCTCCGAGTCCGCGTCGCGCTGTCCCTTCTATCATACAACCGAACGGGGCCAAACGCAAGAGCGGATTTTCCGGGCCGGGAGGGGGCGGGGCATTTTTTGCCCCGGCCTTGCGCTCCGGGCGGGAAGGGGGTATAATCTTGTCGTATCACGTCGAGATCGGGGGACCCCCGGGAGAACAGGAGGCTTTGTCATGAAAAAACACCGCGTCGCCGCGGCGCTGTGCGCCGCCGCGCTGGCCCTGGGGCTGGCGGCCCCGGCTGGGGCCGCCCCGGGCGTCTACCCCGACCTGCCGGAGAGCCACTGGGCCTATTCCTATATGGACCGGGCCGCCCAGCTGAAGCTCCTTTTGGGGGTGGGAGAGGGGCGCATGGCCCCCGACCAGGAGTTGACCTGGGCCCAGTGCCTCACCATCGCCGCCCGGACCTTTGCCCCCGCCGCCTACGCCCAGGCCCAGGGGGAGAGCTGGGAGTTGGCGGCCTATGGGGCGTGCCTGGACGCGGGCATCCTCCTGCCCGCCGGACAGGACTTTCTGAACGTGACCGGCGACGCGGCCAGCCTGAGCCGCCCCATCTCCCGGCAGGACACAGCGGTGCTGTTGGCCCGGGCCATCCCGGAGGAGGTCACGGGTCGGCGGACCGAGCTTGACCCTGAGACGTGGGAGGACATCGTCCTCACCGCCCAGGATACCCTGGCCGACTACGGAGCGCTGCCCCCGGCCTATCAGGCGGCGGTGGAGCGGCTGTTCGACCTGGAGATCGTCCAGGGCTCCCCGGTGGAGGGGGGGTCGGGCGAGGGGTATCGCTTCAACGGCGGCGATATCCTCCACCGCGCCGACGGGGCCGCCCTGTTCCTCCGGGCCCTGGACGCGTTGGACAGCTGCCACTACGGGGAGGAGAAGACGGTGACCGTCCACCTGGTGGACGACCAGGGCGCGCCCCTGGCGCCGGATCTCCAGGTGGAGGCCGCCGTGGGCAGGTCCCTGACCTACGCGGTCTCCAGTCAGGTGGACGGGCTGGACGCCCTCCACTACTACACCCTCTACCCGGAGAACGGGCGGCTCTCGACGTATCAGGACACGCGGGTGTCCACCGCCTGCGCCGAGTACACCCTGGTCTACTACCCCATGAGCGAGCGGGAGAGGGCCCAGCAGGACTTCTTCGACGCGGTGCTCCGGGGGGAGCTGAGCATGGAAGACTACTGGTGGCAGTCCTTCCACCGCTATGAGCAGGGGGAGAACGAGCTGAAGCACTATATCCTCTTTGGGGACCAGAACAAGCGCCGCTTCGACAGCGAGGAGGAGGCCCAGGCGGGCCAGACCACGGTCACCGTCCCCCTGTGGCGCATCAACAGCCAGGGGGTCAAGTACAGCGCCCAGGGTTCCTTCTCAGTCAACGCCGCCATCGCCGAGGACGTAGTGGCCATCTTCACCGAGATCTACAACGACCCCGAGCAGTTCCCCATCCAGGACCTGGGGGGCTACGGCTGGCGGGGGGACAGCGCCACCGGCGAGCACAACTGCGGCACCGCCATCGACATCAACCCCAACGAGAACTACCAGATTCGGGACGGGGAGGTTTTGGTGGGGAACTGCTGGGCCCCCGGCGAGAACCCCTACTCCATCGACCCGGACGGCTCGGTGGTGCGGATCTTCGCCCAGCACGGCTGGTCCTGGGGCGGCGACGCCTGGGCTTGGAGCGACGACCCCGCCTCCGGCTACCACGACTATATGCACTTCTCCTATATGGGAGGCTGAGCGGCCTGGATCGACCGCCTCAAGCGCCCCGGCGGGCCGCACCGCCGGGGCGCTTTTCGCCCCAAGGGGAGATTTTCCAAATAGGCCTTGCGCGGAAGGGGGGTGCTTTGGTATAATAATATGGAATTTGTACCGGAGAGAACAGGGGCCCCTGGGGCCCTGGGAGGTCTTGCCTTGAAGATCGACGTGCTGGGGGTCGCCTTCGACGACCTGACCATGGACGAGGCGGTGGCGCGGGGTCTGGCGCTGGCCCGGGGGGACGGCTTTGCCTACGCCGTCACCCCCAACCCCGAGCTGGTGATGATGGCCCAGAAGGACCCGGACTACGCCGGGGCCCTGGCCGGGGCGGGTCTGACCCTGGCCGACGGCGTGGGGGTGATCTACGCCGCCAAGCTCCTGGGCCGCCCCCTGAAGGGCCGGGTGCCGGGGGTGGACTTCGCCGGGCGGCTCATGGAGGCGATGGCCCGGGAGGGCCTGTCCCTCTTCCTGCTGGGGGCCAAACCCGGCGTGGCGGAGCGGGCGGCGGAGAACCTCCGGGCGAAGTACCCCGGCCTGACCATCTGCGGCATCCACGACGGGTACTTCCAGGACCCGGAGCCGGTGGCGGAGGCGGTGCGGGAGAGCGGGGCGGAGGTGGTCTTTGTCTGCCTGGGCGCCCCCAAGCAGGAGCGGTGGATGGCCCAGTACGGTCCCCGGTCCGGCGCCCACCTGGCCATCGGCCTGGGCGGGTCGCTGGACGTGTTCGCCGGAACGGTGAAGCGGGCCCCGGAGGGCTGGCAGAAGCTGGGGCTGGAGTGGCTCTACCGCCTGCTCAAGGAGCCCCGTCGCGTCGGCCGGATGGCCAAGCTGCCCCTCTTTTTGTGTCAGGCGGCCTGGGCGCGGATAAGGGGGAAGTGAGAATGGGCAAACTGATCGTGTTCGAGGGGACGGACGGGTCGGGGAAGTCCACCCAGTTCCGCCTTTTGTGCCAGCGGCTGGAGCGGGAGGGCCGGGCGTTCCGCCGCCTGGTCTACCCCCGGTATGACAAGCCCTCCTCCGCCCTGGTGCGGATGTACCTCCAGGGGGAGTTCGGCGCCGACCCCGGGGACGTGAACGCCTACGCCGCCTCCACCTTCTACGCCGTGGACCGCTACGCCTCCTGGAAGCAGGACTGGCAGGGGGACTATCAGGCGGGGGCGCTGTTCCTGGCCGACCGCTACACCACCTCCAACGCCGTCCACCAGGCCGCCAAGATGCCCCCCGGCGAGCGGGCGGCCTTCTTCGCCTGGCTGGAGGACCTGGAGTACGGCAGGCTGGGCCTGCCCAGGCCGGACCTGGTGATCTGGCTGGATATGCCCACCCCCCAGGCGGTGGAGAACCTGCGCCGCCGGGAGGCGGAGACCCACACCCAGGGGGACATCCACGAGCTGGACGAGGACTACCTCCGCCGGTGCCGGGACGCGGCGGAGGACGCGGCGGCCTTCTCCGGCTGGAAGCGGGTGGCCTGCGTGGACGAGCTGGGCCGGACCAGGACGATCGAGGATATCCACGGGGAGATCTGGGGCCTGACCGCCCCCCTTCTCCCCTGATAGGGAGGATAAGAAAATGGTATATGTACTGCTGGGAGACGGATTTGAGGAGTCGGAGGCCATCGTGCCGGTGGACCTGCTGCGCCGCGGCGGCGTGGAGGTCAAACTGGTGGGGGTGAACGGACGCCAGGTGGTCTCCTCCCACGGGATCGCCGTGACCTGCGAGTGCCTGCTGGGCGAGGTGGCGGAGGAGGAGCTGGAGATGCTGGTCCTCCCCGGCGGCCTGGGGGGCGTGGAGGCCATCCAGGGCAGCGAGGCCGCCCTGGGCCTCATCCAGCGCGCCTGGGACCGGGGGGGCTATCTGGCCGCCATCTGCGCCGCCCCCACCATCCTGGCCCGCCTGGGCATCCTGGACCGCCGGGAGGCGGTGTGCTACCCCGGCATGGAGGACCAGATGCTCTCCGCCGTGGTCCGCCCCGGCCAGGCGGTGGTCACCGACGGGCGGCTCATCACCGGCGAGGCCGCCGGGTCCGCCTTTGACTTTGGGCTCAAGCTGGTGGAGACCCTCCGGGGGGCGGAGGCCGCCCAGCAGGTCTGCCAGGGGGTCCACTACCACCACTACCAGGGATAACAGGCAAGGCGGGCGGAGGTCGCCCTCCGCCCGCCCGGCCCTAAGTAGCCTTAGCAGCAGCCGTCATTGCACCCGCAGTTGTTGCAGCCGCAGTCGTTCCCACAGCCGCCGCAGCAGCAGCACAGCAGGACGATGATGATGAGGACGATCCAGATACATCCGTTGTTGCCAAAGCCGTTGTTTCCGCAGCACATCGTGTCTCACCCCTTTCCTCGGTGTATCTTATGCCCGCGGGGGGAGGGGGGTGAGCGCCGGAGAGGAGTTTTTTTATGGCTGAACCCAGACCGGCCTCTGGCCGGGAGCGCCCCGCCGCCCAGCGCCCGGCCTCCCGGAGCGGGTCGTCCCAGAGTGGCCGGGGGACCGCCCCCCGGAAGCGCCGCCGCCGCTCCAGCGGCGTGGCCGCCGCCTCCGCCACCCTCTACGTGGTGGCGGTGATCGGCGTGTCCCTCATCCTGGCCACTCTGATGTGGGTCTGGGCGGGGGACGTGCTGGCCCTGAACAAGGCCCCCCACTCCGCCGTGGTGGTCCTCCCCCAGGAGGCGTTCACCCAGGAGGAGATCACCGAGGAGACCACCGACGCCGAGGGCAACCCCGTCACCACCACCAAGACGGTGGACCGGGCCAAGGTGGGCCAGGTGGCGGACATTCTGAAGGAGAACGGGATCATCCAGTTCAAGACCATCTTCCGCATTTTTACGGCGGTGACCGGCGGGGACGTGAAAATGTCCCCGGGCACCTATGAGCTGAATACCGACATGGACTACCGGGCGATCATCGCCAACGTCTCCCCTGGCTCGGCCAGCCGCTCGGAGATCTCCCTGACCATCCCGGAGGGGTACAGCCTGGACCAGATCTTCCAGCTCCTGGAGGAGAAGGGGGTGGCCACGGTGGCCGAGCTCACCGACATGGCCGCCAACCACGACTACAAGTTCGACTTCCTGGAGGGGGTGCCCCTGGGGGACGCCCACCGGCTGGAGGGCTACCTCTTCCCGGACACCTACCGCTTCTATATCGGGGAGGACCCCCTGTACGCCCTGAACAAGATGCTGGTGAACTTCACCGTCATGATGCCCAAGGAGACCCGGGAGGAGCTGGCCGAGGCGGGCCAGGACCTCCACGAGATTGTCACCGTGGCCTCCCTCATCGAAAAGGAGACGGACGGGGAGGACCAGGCCCTGATCGCCTCGGTGATCTACAACCGGCTGAACCACCCCGACGTCACCGGCGGCTACCTCCAGATCGACGCCACCCTGGCCTATCTCAACGGCGGCAAGGTGCCCAGCGAGGCGGACAAGACCATCGACTCCCCCTACAACACCTATCTCTACAAGGGCCTGCCCCCCGGACCCATCTCCAACCCCGGCTCCCAGGCCCTGTGGGCGGCCATGAACCCGGCGGACACGGGCTATTACTACTACGCCCTGGGGACCGACGGCAAGCACCACTTCAGCAGGACCTTCCAGGAGCACCAGAACTTCCTGGCCTCCCTGCCGAAGAGCTGAGACGAGAGGGCCGGGCCAGGCGGCCCGGCCCTTCTTTTACCGCACGCGAGAGGAGGCGAGAGGATGGCCCTGGAACTGCTCTCCCCGGCGGGGGACATGGAACGGCTCACCGCCGCGGTGGCCTACGGGGCGGACGCGGTGTACCTGGCGGGGAACGAGTACGGGATGCGGGCCTTCGCCGGGAACTTTGACTCCAAGGGCCTGCGCCAGGCCATCGACTTCGCCCACAGCCGGGGGGTGGCCGTCCACGTGACGGTGAACACCAACCCCCGGAACCACGAGCTGGTCGGCCTGCCCCAGTACCTGGAACAGCTGCGGGACTGGGGGGCGGACGCCCTCATCATCGGCGACCCTGGGGTCTTCGCCCTGGCCAAGCGCCACGCCCCCGGGGTGAAGCTCCATATGTCCACCCAGGCGGGGGTGACCAACTACGCCGCCGCCCGGTACTGGTACGACCAGGGGGCCAGCCGGGTCATCCTGGCCCGGGAGCTCCACCTGGAGGAGGTGGCGGAGCTGGTCGCCAAGGTCCCCCGGGCGTTGGAGGTGGAGGCCTTCGTCCACGGCTCCATGTGCGTGAGCTGGTCGGGCCGGTGCGTGCTGTCCAACTACATGACCGGCCGGGACGCCACCCGGGGGGCCTGCGCCCAGCCCTGCCGGTACAAGTACGCCCTCATGGAGGAACAGCGCCCCGGGGAGTACTACCCCGTCTTTGAGGCGGGGGGTGAGAGTTTTATCCTCAGTTCCCGGGATATGTGCATGATCGACCACATCCCGGAGCTGCTCTCCGCGGGCCTGACCAGCCTGAAGATCGAGGGCCGGGCCAAGAGCGCCTACTACGCCGCCATCGTCACCGGGGCCTACCGCCACGCCGTGGACGCCGCCCTGGCCGGGGAGCCGCTGGACCCCGTCTGGCGGGAAGAGGTGGAGAAGGTGAGCCACCGGCACTACTCCACCGGCTTCTGGTTCGGCGAGCCGGGGCAGTACACCCAGGACGCCCGGTATATCCGCACCTGGCAGGTGGCGGCCCAGGTGGTGAGCTGTGACCAGGCGGGCGCGGCCCTGTGCGT
This sequence comes from uncultured Oscillospiraceae bacterium, assembly GCA_947624895.1. GTDB lineage: Bacteria > Bacillota > Clostridia > Oscillospirales > Oscillospiraceae > MGBC124762. The sequence goes on from CANQMK010000077.1 coordinate 7,998, forward strand.
CCTCAACAACAAGTTCCGGGCGGGGGACGCGCTGGAACTGGTGGGCCCCGGCCTCCGGCCTGTGGCCTTCCGGGCGGAGGGCCTGTGGGACGACGCCGGGGCGGCGGTGGGGGAGGTCCGCACCCCCGGCAGCCGCTTCACCCTCCGCCTGCCCTGTCGGGCCCCCGCCATGAGCTACCTCCGCCGGGAGGTGGGGGAGCGCCCCGCTTGACACATTTTTTGGGATGTGGTAATATACTGACAATGTTCCGCGAGGAAGGGAAAGAGTACCCCCGGAGGAGGACAGCAGAGAGGCCCACGCCGTGGCTGAGAGCGGGGCCTGTCCGGCAGGGGGGAAGTGCGTCCCGGAGCGGCGGGGGCAACGCCCCGCGGGTGAGCGCCGTTACACGCTCGGAGAGTGAGAAACGAGAGTGGGACCGCGTCGCTGACGCCTCTCTTGCCCCCTGGGGCGGGAGGGGCGTTTTCGTCTTTTTGGGGAGGTATGTATGACACGTTTAGGTGAGACTCTGCGGGCCTACCAGGCCCGGGACCCGGCGGCCCGAAGTCGGCTGGAGATCTTCCTCTTATACCCCGGCGTCCACGCCCTGATCTTCCACCGGGTGAGCCACTGGCTGTGGACCCACCACCTGCGCTTTTTGGGTCGGCTCAACTCCCAGATCGCCCGGCACTGCACCGGCATCGAGATCCACCCCGGGGCCACCATTGGCCGCCGCCTGGTGATGGACCACGGTATGGGCATCGTCATCGGCGAGACCGCCCAGGTGGGGGACGACTGCCTGATCTACCACGGCGTCACCCTGGGCGGCACCGGCAAGGAGGGGGGCAAGCGCCACCCCACCATCGGCAACAACGTGAT
>CANQMK010000078.1 GCA_947624895.1 uncultured Oscillospiraceae bacterium
ACCTGGGCCTGGGCTACCTCACCCTGGGGGAGGGCACCCCCGGCCTCTCCGGCGGGGAGGCCCAGCGGCTGAAGCTGGCCGGCGAGATGGGTCGGCGGCAGGGCGATACCCTCTTCGTCTTTGACGAGCCCACCATCGGCCTCCACCCCCTGGACGTGCGGCTGCTGTTGGAGGTGTTCGACCGGCTGACCGACCAGGGGGCCACGGTGGTGGTCATCGAGCACGACCTGGACGTGATCGCCAACGCCGACTACGTCATCGACCTGGGCCCCGGCGGGGGCGACGAGGGGGGCCGGATCGTGGCCGCCGGCACACCGGAGGAACTCCGGGCCTGCCCGGAGAGCCTGACGGGCCGGTATCTGGACGACTATTTGCGCGCGGAGAGGGGGAGCGGAGATGGACTTTGAGATCATCGACTTTCACACCCACCCCTTCCTGTACCCCGCCGACAACATCTGCCGCTACAAGGACCACTGCGCCATGGACCCCCGGCGCATCTCCGCCGACCTCCGGGCGGCGGGGATCGGGACCTTCTGCGGCTCGGTGATCCGCCAGCGGGCGGACGTGGCGGCGGCCCTGGGGGTGGGGGAGGACGAACTGACCTGGTGGGACGTGATCCACGCCTGCAATCAGGAGATGCTGGAACTGCGGGCGGTCCTGGGCCCGGCCTACCTCCCCGGCATGATGGTCCACCCCGACTTCGTACAGGAGTCCCTGGCCGAGATGGAGGCCCTCTACGCCCAGGGGGTGCGGCTCATCGGCGAGCTGACACCCTACTTCCATGGCTGGGAGGACTACGCCTGCCCCGGCTTTTCCAAAATTCTGGACGCCGCCCAGGACCTGGGGATGATCGTCAGCCTCCACTCCATGGGGGAGGACGCCATGGACGCCATGGCGAAGGCCCACCCGGGCTGTACCATCGTCTTCGCCCACCCCGGGGACGGCGAGCCGGTGGAGCGGCACATGGCCCGGCTGAAGGGGAGCCCCAACTTCTGCCTGGACCTCTCCGGCACCGGCCTGTTCCGCCACGGGGTGGCCCGGGCCCTCATTGACGAGGTGGGGGCGGAGAAAATTTTGCTGGGCACCGACTACCCGGTGTGCAACCCCTATATGTACGTGGGGGGCGTGGCCCTGGACCCCCTGCTCACGGAGGAGGAAAAAGCGGCCATCCTGGGGGATAACGCCCGGCGGCTGTTCGCCCAGGCGGGCCTGGAGGTGTAAAAAGCGAACAAGCGGCCCGGAGGCGTCGCCTCCGGGCCGCTTGTTTACGGGAGTCCCGATCCCCGGATGTCTCCATCCTCACAGGCCGGGCGCCCCTTGACCTTCCCCTGCGGGGCGGGGAGGCCCGCCCCTGACCGGGCGCGCAAGGACGAACGGGGCTTACGGAAAAGCCCCTGAGCGGTCAGTCCAGGACCAGGGAGGGGGCGGAGTAGACCCGCCCGGCCAGCTCGGAGTTGAGCAGATAGAGGGCCTTGGCGTCGTCCCCGAAGAGCTCCATCTTGGTGATCATATCCCCGGAGTTCTTCTCCTCCTCGCCCTGCTCCTTGATGAACCAGTCCAGGAACTGGGTGGTGCGGTAGTCGTTGGCCTGGATGGCGGCGGCGTAGATGGCGTTGATGAGGCTGGTGACGTACTGCTCGTGCTCGTGGGCGGCCTTCAGGGGGTCCATGAGGGCGGCGAAGGTCTTGTCGGGCTGGGCGATGGCGCCCAAGGTGACCTTCTGGCCGTTGTTGAGGAGGTAGTGATAGATGAGCATGGCGTGGTCCTGCTCCTCCTTAGCCTGGACCTCGTACCAGTTGGCAAAGCCGTCCAGCCCCTTCTGGGCGTAGAAGTTGGCCATGTCCAGGTAGAGATAGGCGGAGTAGAACTCCTTGTTGATCTGGTCGTTGAGCAGTTCAAATACCTTCTTGTCCATTTCGACGCACCCCTTTTTTTCATTCGATCCCAGCGGATCGTTCCAAGTAGTAAAGTATACCACCCCCGCCGCCCCTGTCAAGAGCGCCGGGGCGGGGGAGAGGCAAAAAAGACCGGCGAAGGGGCCAAGCTCCCTCGCCGGCAGAGGTCTCACCGGGCCGCCTTGGGATAGGCGGCGTTGAACAGCGCCACGGCGGCGGCGGGGTCCTGGCTGATGACCAGCATCAGGTGCGCCCCGTCCGGGCTCACCACCGTCTGGGCGGCCTTCACCTTGGCGAACTGGTCGGGGAGGTAGCGCACGAAGTTGTCGTACTGCCGCTGCCACATGGCCTGAAAGTCCTCCTTGGCGGCGTCCATCTTCCCCTCCTTCACCTGGGCGATCAGAAGCACGTCGGAGGTGATGTTGAAGAGGGGGGAGAGGGCCACCAGCTCGTCGTAGTTGTCCAGGTCGAAGCCCAGCAGTTCCAGGAAGGCGGGCTCCGTCTCCCCGGCGTTGATGGCGCAGGTGGCCTGGATGGTCTGGGCCAGCGTCTCCATCTCCGTGCGCTCCGGCTGGGTGGTGATGTCGTAGCGCCCGCCGCCCAGGTCGTCCGCCTGGAAGTCCTGGATGGTGGCGAGGAAGCTCACCGGCAGGAAGGTGTAGCCGGAGGCGTCCAGATAGGCGGCGACCCCGTCCACCGGCTGGTTGGACAGCTTCACCGTGAGGTCGGCCAGGTCGACGGTGATCCCCGCGCCGCAGAGCTGGAAGAAGGACTCCCCCTCCTGGGGGTACCACGCCACGTAGCCCCCCGCGGCCTCACAGACCGCCCGCATGGGCAGATAGCCCGCGGGCGCGCCGGGGATGCCGGTCAGGTCCACCGCCGCGCCGTCCACGGTGATCTGCCCCTCGTAGGCGGCGGGGACGGCGGCGTGGATGAGGGCGATGCCGTAGGGGTCATCGGGGTCGGCGGGGGCGGCGGGCCAGCCCTCCGGCGGGGCGGGGTGGATGGGCATGGGCGGCTCGTCAGCCAGGGCGGCCCCGGCCAGGGAGAAGGCCAGGATCAGCGCCAGGGCCAGCGCCAGCTTCTTTTTCATGGCAATCGCTCCTTCGCGTTTCAGAGTGGTGTCCCTTTAGACGGCCCGGGCGGAAAAAGGTTCCGGCTCACCGGTCCTCCAGGGCCATCATCTGGTCCACCCGCCGCTGGTGGCGGCCCCCCTCAAATTCGGCGGCCAAAAAGGCGTCCACAATCTCCTGGGCCAGCTTCTCCCCGGTGACCCCGGCGCCGATGGCCAGCATATTGGCGTCGTTGTGGCGGCGGGTCATCTGGGCGCTCCAGGGCTCGTGGCACAGGGCACAGCGCACCCCCCGGACCTTGTTGGCGCAGATGCTCACCCCGATGCCGGTGGTGCACACCACGATGCCGAAGCGGCAGACCCCGTCGGCCACCGCCTGGGCGGCCTGCTGGGCGAAGACGGGGTAGTCACAGCTCTCCTGGCTGTGACAGCCGAAGTCTTTGCAGGTGCAGCCCAAACCTTCTAGATAGGTCTTCAGATGCTCCTTCAGGGCGTAACCCCCGTGGTCACAGCCCAGGGCGATGGTGATGTTTGTCTCCATGTCAGATTGCCTCCATCCTTGGTTTTCTGTTCCGATAGACAGCGGTATAGCGGAACCCACAGCGGCGCAGGAGGGCGTAGGCCTCTGCCACCCCCTTCCCCACGTCCTGGGGCTTGTGGGCGTCGGAGCCCACGGTGACGTACTCCCCGCCCAGGGCCTTGAACTGCCGGAGGATGGGCGCCCACTCCTCCACCGTCCTGCCCCGCCAGGTGTTGACCTCCAGCGCCTTGCCCGCCTGGGCCACCCGCTGGAGCGCCCGCCCCAGCCGCTCCGGGTAGTCCCGCTGGGCCAGGTCGACCTCCTGCCCCGCCTGACGCATATAGCGCAGGGGGTAGAGGATGTGGGCCAGGGTGTCGTAGCAGTCGGTGAGCCCCGCCAGGTCGCAGAGGGTGTCCAGATAGTCCTCCAGCGCGGCGTGGCACAGGTCGAGGTCGCGGTAGTCGGCGCTGTAAAAGTCCCGCTTCCCCTCCAGGGTCCGGAAGTTGTGGACCGAGCCGATGACGAAGTCCAGGGGCGGGGCCTGGGCCAGGATGGCCCGGGCGGTCTCCGGGGCCTCATACGCCTCCCCCAGCTCCACCCCCAGGCCCAGCTCCAGCCCCGGGGGCAGGGCGGCCCGGGCCTGGTCGTAGGCCGCGCGGACGGGGCCCCAGTCAAAGTCGGGGGTGAAGGCCCCGTGGAGGTCCAGCAGGTCGCAGTGGTCGGTGATACACAGGCCCGTCAGCCCCGCGCGATGGGCGGCCTGGGCCATCTCCCCCATGGGGACGAACCCGTCGGGGGAGCAGAGGGAGTGGGTGTGCAGATCGGCGAGGAACACGGATACGCCTCCTTCGCGCTCCGGCTCAATAGGGCCAGGAGGGCAGGAATTTCAGCACTTTGCTGGAGTACCAGCTCCACATGGTCAGCCCGGTGAGGGCGGGGTAGAACATCACGTAGAGCGCCACCGAGGTCCCGGTGAGGGCGTAGACCGGCCACCGGCTGCCCCGCTTGCTCTCCCACAGGTCGTCGAAGGTCCGGCACAGGGCCAGGACCAGGAAGAGGGTGGAGGGGAAGTAGTGGTAGGCGAAGGTGATGCGGTTGATGAACACCCAGGGCAAAAACTGGGCGAAGAAGCCCACGGTGAGGAACACATCCAGCCCGGAGCGCCGCCCCTCCGTCTGGAGGGCGATGAGGGTGGCGGCGACCAGGTAGAAGACCAGGCACAGCGCCAGGACCACCAGCCGCTGGCCCAGCTCCTGGTCGGAGAGGGAGGGGTCGAAGTCCCCGCTCCTCACCCGGCCCACCAGCCAGCACACCCCGGCGCACCCGATCCCGACGCCCCACAGCAGCGCCAGCTTGGCCCAGAGCCGCCGGAAGCACCGGGCGGCGCAGGTGAGCAGAGCCAGCAGGCCCGCCCAGGACAGCACCGGGTTGTTGAAGGAGGAGAAGCGCTCAGTGAGGCCGCCGGGGAGGTTTTGCAGATAGTAGAGGATGGGCCGCAGGTCCACCAGCCACTGATACCAGCGGGAGGCGTAGTTGTGGGGGTTGTGGACGCCGGTGTGGTAGTCGAGGATGCGCCACTGGTCGTTGAGCATCACCCCGGTGAGGGAGTCCTTGCGGAAGGCGCCGGAGTCCTCGCTGTGCAGGAGCTTGCGGACCAGCACGGGGAAGTTCTCCCCGAACCCGGCCAGGCACCGGCCCAGGGAGTAGTCCGTCACCCCCTCCACCTGGGCGAAGGGGATATAGCTCAGGGTGTAGATCACCAGGGGGAGGAGGACGAAGCACACCACCGACACCCCCAGGGTGGCCCCCAGCCACCCCCAGGGCTTCGCCGCCCCCTCCGAGCGGTCCCAGGCCCGGAGGCGCTGGACCATGTGGATGAGGTAGAGCAGGGCCAGCCCCGCCCCGGCGTAGATCACCGTCCACTTACAGGCGCAGCCCACCCCCCAGGTGATCCCGCTCAGAGCCAGGGGGAGGTAACCCTGGTGGACCCGCCCCTTCCGGTCCGGGGTGGCCGGCGCGGTGAGCCATCGGTAGAAGAAGTAGTAGCTCAGCAGGATGAAGAACACGCCGTAGGTATCGATGGTGGCGATGCGGGTCTGGGTCAGGTGCATGAACTCGCTGGTAAAGAGGAGTGACCCGCACACCGCGATGGGGGTCTTGCCAAAGAGGTTTTTCAAAAAGAGGTAGAGCAGGGGGACCATCAGCACGCCAAAGAGGGTACCCATGAACCGCCAGCCGAAGGGAGTCATGCCGAACAGGCGGATGCCCAGGCCGATGATGATCTTGCCCAGGGGGGGATGGGTCCACTCGTAGGGCCGGAAGCCCTCGATGTGCTCCAGGGCGGTGCGGGCGTGGTAGATCTCGTCATAATAGGTGGAGTTGCGCCAGGAGAAGTGCTCCGGCACCGTCTCGTCCACGGCGAAGACCTGGGCCAGCCCCTCCGGGGCGGGGCTCCCGTCGGCCAGGGTACAGGTGAAGGAGATGGGCTGGCCCTCCTGGTCCAGGAAGATGAGCTTGCCCAGCTGGAGCACATCCCGCTCCCCGTGGCCGGTGATGCGGAGGTAGCGGGCGAACTGGGGGTTGGTGGGGGCCAGCTCCGTCCACTTGAAGAGGCGGTTGTACGCCTGATCCAGGGCGTACTTGGGGGCGTAGCCCTGGGCGTCCGCCCAGTAGTAGGTGGGCTCGTCCTGGCCGTCCTGGGGGATGGACCAGAGGGTGGACCAGGTCTGGCCGTCCTTGCTCACCTCCAGCTGATAGCCCCCGGTGCCCAGCATGGGGTAGTACCAGATCTTCACCGGGTAGATGGTCTCCTCCTGGATCCGCAGGGTGTAGGTCTGGCCGTCGGAGAAGTCGAAGGCCCCCCGGGCGGCGGGGGCGGTGGTGTCCCCCAGGGCGAAGAAGGCGGAGAGAGCGTAGAGCGCCGTGATGAGCAAAATGGGCAGCCGGTCCCGGCGCTCCAAGGGATAGCGCCGCCGCTGGAAGGTGAGGACGCGGCTCTCCCGCTCCCGGATCTCCACCCAGTCCACCGTGCCCCGGCGGGGCTGGAGGACGGACCAGTAGTAGCCCATGTAGCAGAAGACACCGGCCAGCAGCAGGACAGCCAGCAGATTGGCGAACAGCAAGTCAGATCACTCCCGAAGAAGAGTAGTGGGCCCGCCCGGGCAAAAAAACAGGAAGCGGAGCGAGCCGCTTCCTATTTTACTTTTTTTTCTTGCGTTTGTCAAAAAAACCTTTGCCGTCCCGGTCCCCGCTCTCGCCCATGGCGGCGGCGTAGGCCTCCAGGGCCTCCCGCTGCTCGGCGGTGAGGCGCTGAGGGGTCTGGAGCTGGACGGTGACGAACTGGTCGCCCCGTCCCCGGCCCCGGAGCAGGGGGATGCCCCGGTCCCGCAGGCGGAAGGTGGTCCCCGTCTGGGTACCGGCAGGGAGGGTCCACTTCACCTTGCCGTCCAGGGTGTCGATCTCCAGCTCCGCGCCCAGGGCGGCCTGGGGGAAGGAGACCTCCTGGACCATGTAGACGTTCGCCCCCTCCCGGCGGAACTTGGGGTGGGGCCGGACGGAGACCAGGACGATCAGGTCCCCCGCCGGTCCGCCGCTCCGCCCGGCGTTGCCCTGGCCCCGGAGGGAGACGGCCTGGCCGTCGTCGATACCGGCGGGGATGGTGACGTGGATGCGCTTCTGCCGCCGGACCGAGCCCACGCCGTTGCAGGTGTGGCAGGGGCTGTGGATGACCTTGCCGGTGCCGTGGCAGGCGTCGCAGGGGGCGGTGGTGGAGAAGGCGAAGCCCGCCCCGCCCCGCTGGACGCGCACCGCGCCCGCCCCGTGGCACTTGGAGCAGACCTCGGCGGTGGTGCCGGGGGCGCAGCCGGTGCCGTGGCAGGTCTCGCAGGCGTCGTCCCGGGTGATATTCAGATCCTTTTCGCACCCGAAGGCCGCCTCCTCGAAGGTGAGGGTGATCTGGGCCCGGAGGGAGTCCCCCTTCTGGGGACCGGCGGGGCGGCGCTGGCCGCCGCCGAAGCCCCCGCCGAAGAAGGAGCCGAACAGGTCCCCCAGGTCGATGTCCTCAAAGCCGCCGCCGAAGCCGCCGAAGCCGCCGCCGGGGTTGAAGTTGGGGTCCACCCCGGCGTGGCCGAACTGGTCATAGCGGGCGCGCTTGTCGCTGTCGGAGAGGACCTCGTAGGCCTCGTTCAACTCCTTGAACCTGGCCTCGGCGGCCTTGTCGCCGGGGTGAAGGTCGGGGTGGCACTCCTTGGCCCGCCTGCGGTAGGCCTTCTTGATCTCCTCGTCGCTGGCGCCCTTGGCCACGCCCAGGACCTCGTAGTAATCTCGCTTTTGCTCTGGCAAGTTCGCTCACCTCACAAGACAGGGGAAGGGGCGGGCCTGCCGGTCCGCCCTGTTCCCGTAGGGGTCTGTTGGTCTTTTTACTGCTTGTCGGGGTCCACGACCTCGTAGTCCGCGTCCACCACGTTGGGGTCGCCCCCGGGGGCGGCCCCGCCGGGGGCGGCGCCGGGCTGACCGGCGGCGGGACCGGCCTGGGCCTGCTGCTGATAGAGCTTCTCGGTGATGGGGTAGAACACCTTGCTCAGCTCCTCCCCAGCGGCCTTGATGGCGGCCGCATCGGTGCCCTTCAGGGCCTCCTTGGCCTTGTTCAGGGCGGCCTCCACGCTGGCCTTGTCGGCGGCGTCGATCTTGTCGCCCAGCTCGTCCAGGGTCTTCTCCGTCTGGTAGACCATCTGGTCGGTGTTGTTGCGGGTGTCCACCTCCTCCTTGCGCTTGGCGTCCTCGGCGGCGAACTGCTCCGCCTCCCGCACCGCCTTGTCGATGTCCTCCTTGGACATATTGGAGGAGGAGGTGATGGTGATGTGCTGTTCCTTGCCGGTGCCCAGGTCCTTGGCGGAGACGTTGACGATGCCGTTGGCGTCGATGTCGAAGGTGACCTCGATCTGGGGCACCCCCCGGCGGGCGGGGGCGATGCCGTCCAGGGAGAACATCCCCAGGGTCTTGTTGTCCCGGGCCATCTCCCGCTCCCCCTGGAGGACGTGGACCTCCACGGAGGTCTGGTTGTCGGAGGGGGTGGTGAAGATCTGGGACTTCTTGGCGGGGATGGTGGTGTTGCGCTCGATGAGCTTGGTCATCACGCCGCCCAGGGTCTCCACACCCAGGGACAGGGGGGTCACGTCCAGCAGGAGCAGGCCCTTCACGTCCCCCACCAGCACGCCGCCCTGGAGCGCCGCGCCCATGGCCACGCACTCGTCGGGGTTGATGCCCTTGAAGCCCTCCTTGCCGGTGAGCTTCTTCACC
>CANQMK010000079.1 GCA_947624895.1 uncultured Oscillospiraceae bacterium
ACCCCCTCGATCTGGCCCAGGAAGGCGGCGATGTCCTCCGCGTCCTCCTCCCGGGCCCCCAGGGCCTCCATGTCCTTCTGGGTGATAGCGGAGAGGACGATCTTCCCCCCCTCCAGGGTCTCCATCCGCTCCACCAGCAGGCGCTCCAACTGCATCCGGTTCACGGACTTGGTGCGGAAGTGGCGCTTGTTGATCTCCACGTAGGGCACGCCGTGCTCCATCAGCGCCGCCGCCACCCGGTGGGTGTTGGCGGAGGTGTTGGAGTAGGCGAAGCAGCCGGTGTCGGTGGCGATGGCCAGGTAGAGCATGGCGGCAATCTGGTCGTCCAGGTGGCCCAGCTCCTCCACCAGCTTGTAGATGATCTCCCCGCAGGCGGCCTTGTCCGGTTCCAGGCAGGTCTCCTTGGCGTAGAACTCGTTGGAGGGGTGGTGGTCGATACACAGGTCCACCCCCCGCCCGTCGGCGATGGCCCGGGCCGCCGGGAGGAAGAGGCCCGGGGCCGCCACGTCCACCGCCACCACCTTGTCATAGGCGAAGTCCGCCGGGGCCACATAGCCCTCCAGGTAGGGGGTGAAGCGGCTGGTGGCGTCGGGGTTTTCCATCACCCAGGCGGTCTTGCCGCACTGCCGCAGAAGAGCGCAGAGACCCACCGCGCACCCGATGGTGTCCCCATCGGGCCGCTTGTGGGTCAGAATGAGAATGTTGTCCCAGCCTCCCAGCAGGGCGGCGGCGGCCTTGTAGTCCATAGACTCACTCCTCTTTCTTGTCCAGCCCCCGGAGGAGTTCCAGGATGTGCGCGCCCTTGTCGATGGAGTCATCCTGGATAAACTCCAGCTCCGGGGTGGAGCGCAGGTCCAGCGCCCGCCCCAGTTCCCGCCGGAGATACCCGGAGGCGGAGCGCAGGCCCTTCAGGACCTCCTTGGCGTTGGTCTTGTCCAGCAGGCTGACATAGACCTTGGTATATTTCAGGTCGGCGCTGGTGTCCACCCCCGTCACCGAGATCATCCCGGTGACGCGGGGGTCCTTCACCGTGCGGAGCAGGGAGCTGAGCTCCCGCTGGATCTCCTCGTTGATCCGTCCGATGCGATAGTTCGCCATAGCGTCTCCTTCTGTCCGGGGTGTTACACCTCGATCTGCTCCAGGAGGAAGGCCTCGATGGTGTCCCCTTCCTTCACGTCGCCGTACTTTTCGATGGTGATGCCGCACTCGTAGCCCTCGGCCACCTCCCGGGCGTCGTCCTTGAAGCGCTTGAGGGTGGCGATGACCCCTTCGTGGATGATGATGTTGTCCCGGATGAGGCGCAGCTTGGCCCCCCGCTGGATGCGGCCACTGCGGACGTAGCACCCGGCCACGATGCCCGCGCCGGTGATCTTGAACACCTGGCGGACCTCCGCCTCGCCCAGGGAGACCTCCCGGTACTTGGGGGCCAGCATCCCCTTCATGGCGGCTTCGATCTCGTTGATGGCGTCGTAGATGACGCTGTAAAGGCGCATATCCACGTCCAGCCGGGCGGCGGTGTCCCGGGCGTTGTTGTCAGGCCGGACGTTGAAGCCCACGATGATGGCCTTGCTGGTAGCGGCCAGGGTCACGTCGGACTCGTTGATGGCGCCCACGGCGCAGTGGATGACCCGCACCCGCACCTCGTCGTTGGCGATCTTCTCCAGACTGCTCTTGATGGCCTCGGCGGAGCCCTGAACGTCCGCCTTGACGATGACGTTCAGGTCCTTGATCTCCCCCTGCTGGATCTGGGAGAACAGGTCCTCCAGGGTGACCTTGTGGTCCTGGGGCCCGGCGGCGGCCATCTTCCGCTCGTGCTTGCGCTGTTCCACCAGCTCCCGGGCCATGCGCTCGTCGGCCACGGCGTGGAAGTCGTCTCCCGCGCCGGGGACCTCGCTCATGCCGGTGATCTCCACGGGGACAGAGGGACCGGCCTGCTCCACCTTCTCCCCCTGGGCGTTGGTCATGGCCCGGACCCGGCCCACCGCCGTCCCGGCGATGATTACGTCCCCCTGCTTCAAGGTGCCGTTTTGCACCAGCAGGGTGGCCACCGGGCCACGGCCCTTGTCCAGCCGGGCCTCGATCACCGCGCCGTGGGCGGCGCGGTTGGGATTGGCCTTCAGCTCCTGCACCTCGGCGGTGAGGATGACCATCTCCAGCAGGTTCTCGATGCCCATGCCCGTCTTGGCGGAGATGGGGCAGATGATGGTCTCGCCGCCCCACTCCTCCGCCACCAGCTCGTACTCGGTGAGCTGCTGTTTGATGCGCTCCGGGTTGGCCTCCGGCTTATCCATCTTGTTGATGGCCACGATGATGGGGATCTTGGCGGCCTTGGCGTGGTTGATGGACTCCACCGTCTGGGGCATGATGCCGTCGTCCGCGGCCACCACCAGGATGGCCACGTCGGTGATCATGGCGCCCCGGGCGCGCATGGCGGTGAACGCCTCGTGGCCGGGGGTGTCCAGGAAGGTGATGGGCTTGCCGTTCACCTCCACCTGATAGGCGCCGATGTGCTGGGTGATGCCCCCGGCCTCCCCGGCGGTGACCTTGGTGTTGCGGATATAGTCCAGCAGAGAGGTCTTGCCGTGGTCCACGTGGCCCATGACCACCACCACCGGGGCCCGAGGCACCAGGTCCTCGACCTTGTCCTCGCTCACGTCGATGAGCTTCTCCTCGATGGTGACGATGACCTCCTTCTCCACCTTGCAGCCCAGTTCCATGGCCACCAGGGCGGCGGTGTCGTAGTCGATCACGTCGGAGACGCTGGCCATCACCCCCAGCTTCATCAGCTGTTTCACCGTCTCGGCGGCGGTCTTCTTCATCCGGGAGGCCAGCTCGCCCACGTTGATCTCGTCGGGGATCTTCACCACCAGGGGGTGCTTCCGGGCGATCTCCAGCTGGAGGCGGCGCATCTTCTCCTGCTCCTCCGCCCGGCGCTTGCCGGACTGAAATCCGCCCCGGCCCCGCTGGTTGCGGCCCTGGAACTTCTGCTTGCCGGCGGACATCTGCTTGGTCTTGCCCGCGGCCAGAGTCTCCAGCCGCTCGTCGTACTTCTCCAGGTTCACCTGGCCGCCCTTGCGGGTGTCCACCACCCGCTTCTCCGGCACACGGGTGGTGGGCCGCTGGGTGGCGGTGGACTTCCCGGCGCCCTTGCCGGGCTGGGGCGCGGGGGCGGCCTGGGCGGGCTTCTGCCCGGCGGGGGCGGCGGGCTTCTGCCCCTCCGCCGCCTTGGGGACGGGCTGGGCCTCGCCGGTCTGGGCGGGAGCCGGGGCGCTGGGCGCCGGGGCGGGCTCCGGCTCCGGCTTCGCCGGCTCGTGGTAGACCTCCTTCTGGAAGGCGGCCTCCAGGTCCTCCGCCTGGTTGTGGAAGGTGAGGTAGGCGAAGACGATGGACAGCTCCTCGTCCGTCAGCGCCTGCATATGGTTTTTGGGGGTGGTGGCGTACCGGGTGAGGATCTCAGTGATCTCCTTGGTGGGGCGCTTGAAATCCTTCGCCACTTCGTGTACGCGGTATTTGTTGTCAACGCTCAAATCGTGACACCTCCATCGTGGTTGGTGTGACCGGTCTCCTCCAGACGCCGGAGGAGGCCCTGGGCAAAGCCCTGGTCGGTGACGGCGCAGAGGGCGCAGCTCTCGCGGCCCAGCGCCCGGCCCAGCGCCGTCTTGGACGGGGCGATCTCCCGCAGGGGGACCGCCCCCAACTTGGGCTCTACCTTGCGGCGGGTGCGCTCGCTGGCGTCTCCGGCCAGGAAGACCACCCGCGCCGCCCTCTCCTGGAGGGCCAGACGGACGGGCTCCTCGCCCACGGCGACCTTTCCCGCCCGCAGGGCCAGGCCCAGGAGGGTGAGAAAGCTATCCACCGCCGCTCACCTCCTCCAGCTGGGCGGTGAGGCTCTCCAGCACCTCCGCCGGGACGGGGGCAGACAGCGCCCGCTCCAGTGCCCGGGACTTCACCGCCCGCTTCAGGCACTGGGGGTCGGGGCAGAGGTAGGCCCCGCGCCCGGGGGCCTTGCCCCGGGGGTCCAGGGCGATCTCCCCCTCCGGGGAGCGGACCACCCGCACCAGCTGGGTCTTCTCCTTGTGCTCCCGGCAGCCAACGCACTGGCGCAGGGGGATCTTCTTGGGCATGGCGCTCCCCTCCCTTCTCTGTCTGAATGTCCTCCCGGGGAGGACGGCTTACTCCTCCGGCTCTTCCTCCGGCTCTTCCTCCGGCTCCTCGGCCATGAGGTCGTCCTCCTCCTCGTCCTCCGGGGCGGAGGCGGGCTTGATGTCGATCTTGAAGCCGGTGAGCTTGGCGGCCAGGCGGGCGTTCTGCCCCTCCCGGCCGATGGCCAGGCTCAACTGGTCGTCGGGGACGATGACCCGGCAGCTCTTGCCGTCCTCCAGCAGCTGGGCCCGGACCACCTCGGCGGGGGCCAGGGCGGCGGAGACGTAGGCGATGGGGTCATCGGAGAACTTGATGATGTCGATCTTCTCCCCCTTGAGCTCCTCCACGATGGCGTTCACCCGCTGGCCCCGGGCGCCCACGCAGGCGCCGATGGGGTCCACGTTGGGGTCGGCGGAGGTGACGGCCAGCTTGGTGCGGGACCCGGCCTCCCGGGCGATGGAGGCGATCTCCACGGTGCCGTCGTAGATCTCCGGCACCTCCAGCTCGAAAAGGCGCTTCACCAGGCCGGGGTGGGTGCGGGAGATGATGACCTGGGGCCCCTTGGTGGAGCGGCGGACCTCCACCACGTAGACCTTCAGCCGGTCCCCCTCCCGGATCTCCTCTCCCCGGACCTGCTCGGCGGCGGAGAGGTAGGCGTCGGTAAACTCGCCGCCGGAGGTGATGCGGATGGAGGCGGCGCCGTTGCGGGGGTCGATGCGGGTGACCACGCCGGTGAGGATCTCGTGCTCCTTGGCGGAGAACTCGTCGTAGATCATCCCCCGCTCCGCCTCCCGCATCCCCTGGACGATGACCTGGCGGGCGGTCTGGGCGGCGATGCGGCCAAAGGAGCGGGTCTTGACCTCGATGCGGAGCACGTCGCCCAGCTGGGCCTGGGGCAGCTTGGACTGGGCCTCCTCCAGGCTCATCTCGGTGGAGGGGTTATCCACCGTCTCCACCACGTCCTTCTTGACGTACATCTTCACCTCGGCCTTCTCCTCGTTGAAGTCCACCACCACGTTGTCGGTGATGCCCTCGTGGTCCCGCTTGTAGGCGGACACCAGGGCCTGGGTGATCTTCTCCAGCATATAGGACTTGGGGATGCCCTTCTCCTGCTCGATGAGGTTGACGGCGGCGAAGAACTCCGGGCCGTCCAGCTCCGGGTTCTTGGGGGCGGGTGCTTTCTTAGCCATTTGCTCTATCTCCTCTTACAAAGTAATATACACGCGGACCTGGGCGATGTCCTCTCCGGGGATGGTGACCGGCCCGCCGGCGGCGCGGAGGGTGACGGCCCCGCCGTCCTCCCGCTCCACCAGCTCACCCACCAGGCTCTTGGCCCCGTCCCGGGGGCGGTAGAGCCTGACCTCTACCTTCTCCCCCAAAAAGCGGGCGAAGTGCTCCGGCTTTCGCAGGACCCGGTCCGCCCCCGGGGAGGAGACTTCCAGGATGTAGCTGCCCTCGATGGGGTCGACCTCGTCCAGCTTGTCGCTGAGGGCGCGGCTCACCGCCTCGCAGTGGTCGATGGTGACCCCCTCCGGGCGGTCCAGATAGACCCGCAGATACCAGCTGCCCGCCTCCTTGACGTACTCCACGTCCCAGATATCGCAGCCGTTTTCCGCCGCGATGGGGGCGGCCAGGGCCTCCGTGAGCTCGGTGACCTTCGCCATAGGCGCTCCTCCTTCCCCGCCCCGGCGGGGCGGCGCGCTGGGGACTCTCCCCAAAAGAAAGAGCGGGGCAAGCCCCACTCTGTCAATACCTACTCTTCTTACTATATTAGTAGTATACCACCCCGCCCTGGGAAATGCAAGGGGTTTTTCCTGTTTTTTTCGCCCCGGGCGGGGCCGGGGTCACCCCCGGGCCCCGTATTGGGCCAGGTAGTCCTCCATCTGGGCCCTCCGGTGGTCGTCCAGCACCACCTGGCCGTCGATGGACCTGTTGTGCAGGGTCTCGATGATCTCCCGGACGGTGACGATGGGGTGGACGGCGATGCCGTAGTCCTCCCGCAGCTCGTCCAGGGTGGTCCTGTCCCCGGTGCCCCGCTCCATGCGGTCCACGCTGACAAAGAGGTGGGCCACCTCCACCCGCCGGCCCAGGCCCTCAAAGAAGGCCAGGGTCTCCCGCACGGCGGTGCCGGCGGTGACCACGTCCTCGATGATGGCCACCCGGTCCCCGTCCTGGACCTGATAGCCCACCAGGGTGCCGCCCTCGCCGTGGTCCTTGGCCTCCTTGCGGTTGAAGCAGTAGGGCAGGTCCCGGCCGTAGAGGCGGTAGAGGCTGGCGGCGGCGGTGACGGCCAGGGGGATGCCCTTGTAGGCCGGGCCGAAGAGGCAGGAGACGCCGTCGGGGGCGTGGGCCTGGACGCAGGCGGCGTAGTAGTCCCCCAGCAGGGCGGCCTGGGCGCCGGTCTTGTAGTTGCCGGTGTTGACGAAATAGGGCGTCCGGCGGCCCGACTTGGTGGTAAAATCCCCAAAAGTCAGCACCCCGGAGCGCACCATGAAGGTGATAAAGTCCTCTTTGTAGCCCATGTCCGCACTCCTCCCAAAAGGGTTTTCCCTATCATATCCAATTCCGGTTGCAAAGTCAACGAAAATATGCTGTCATAGGCCCGTCCAAACACTGGGGCGCCGCCCCGAGAAAGGGTGTTTTGCCATGAAGCTGAAAAGGTCCCTGCTCTACCTCCTGACCGCCGCCTGCCTCCTCCTGGCCGCGGCCGCCCCCGCGCTGGCGGAGGGGACCTCTGATAGTTCGACTGATATCTCGCCTGAAAAGTTCGACCTTTTTCAGGAGTGCTTCACGCTCGCCCATCCTTCGGTGGAATTGATTTCTATTGATAAAGTGCGTAGCACCCTGGGGGACGTTGCGGCAAACCAATACGCCGGGGCCGTGAACTATTTCTACGATACCGGTGATACGGACGCTCTTGGGGGCATGGTGGTACTGCTGGGTGGAACGAACATTCCTATGGTCATGGACTACGTTCCCGGCTCCGCCTCCCCCGCCAGCGCCACTCCCGTCACCGAGGCCCCTTTCCCTGACGTGCCGACTGATGCGTGGTACGCCAAGGCGGTATCGGAAATGAAGGACAGCGGTATTATCGAAGGGTGCGACGATGGGCTGTTTCATCCCGAGCGGCCCGTGACCATCGGGGAACTCTATGCTATGGTTCTCCGGGCCATCACGACCCCCACTTTTGATGTGACTGTGGCTACCGGCGTATCGAATGACACCCACTGGGCGAACGGCGTTTTGAAGAACGCCGCACGAGCCTATCTCTGGCCCCCCAAGGAACCGGGCCACGCCGATGATTACGTTCTCCGCAGCGAAGCCGCTTGCCGCACGGTGCTTGCTCACTACTACGCTGAGAGTAGCGGGCAATATAAAGCTGGTTGGACTTGGAGCTTGGCCCGCGAACGGACCGTGGGGAACATGACCCTGGCGGACATCCCCGACCATGCCACCATTGAACGGTATCTGGACGAAACCACTGTGTACCGGGTCGATGCTGAAAGTATCCTGTTCGCCTACAACTACGGTATCACCAAGGGCGTAGACGCGGCAGGGACCTTCAACCCCTACGGCACTCTGACCCGCGCCGAGGTCGCTCAGTTCCTCTACAACGCCAGACTCACGGAACGGACGGGCGGAATAAAAGATAGCCTCTTGCAGTAATCCGCCCAGTTGCTTTACAACGCAAAGTTCACGGAGAGAACGGGAGCGAAGCCCAATAGTTGGTTCCTGTAAGCTGTAAGCCTACAACCTGTACTTGCCCCTCACTTGCAAAAGCAAGTGAGGGGCATTTTTTTGCCCTTTCAGCAGACGGCGGGAAACGCGGGGCTGGGGCGGCTCTTGCGGGGCGGGGGAAAACCGTGTATAATAGTCGTCGCGGGGCGGCGGGCCCTGATCAGATGGGAAAGGAGGGGGATGTGTCTATGCCGGAATTTAAGGTTGTCTCCCCCTTTCAGCCCGCCGGGGACCAGCCCCAGGCCATCGAGGCCCTGGCCCAGGGGGTGCTCAACGGCCTGGACGAGCAGACGCTGCTGGGGGTCACCGGCTCGGGGAAGACCTTCACCATGGCCAAGGTCATCGAAAAGGTCCAGCGCCCCACCCTGGTGCTGGCCCATAACAAGATCTTGGCCGCCCAGCTGTGCGCGGAGTTCAAGGAGTTCTTCCCGGAAAATGCTGTTGAATACTTCGTCTCCTACTACGACTACTACCAGCCGGAGGCCTACATCCCCCACACCGACACGTACATCGAAAAGGACTCCTCGGTGAACGACGAGATCGACCGCCTCCGCCTGTCCGCCACCGCCTCCCTCATCGAGCGGCGGGACGTGATCGTGGTCAGCTCGGTGAGCTGTATCTACGGCCTGGGCGAGCCGGACGACTACGCCAACATGATGATCCCCCTGCGGGTGGGCCAGGTGATCCCCCCGGAGGAGCTGATGGCCCGGCTCATCGAGGACCGCTACCAGCGCAACGACATCGCCTTTGAGCGCAATATGTTCCGGGTCCGGGGGGACACCATTGAGATTTTCCCCGCCTACTGGCGGGACACCGCCGTGCGGGTGGAGTTCTTCGGGGACGAGATCGACCGCCTCAGCGAGATCAACGTGGTCACCGGCATGCCCATCCG
>CANQMK010000080.1 GCA_947624895.1 uncultured Oscillospiraceae bacterium
CAGGTGGCGCCGGCGGAGTTCTTCATCTCCTGAGAGGCCAGCTCACGGACGGTGTAGGTGGTGCCGTTGATCTCCAGGGTGCCGTCCTTCACGGCGGTGGCGGAGCCGTCCATGTTGGTGCCCACGGCGGCGCTGTCGATGGCGCCGTCCTTCTCCACGGCGGTGTCCAGAGCCTTGCGGACGCCCCGGGTACGGGCCACGGAGTCGTTGTGGCCGATGTCGCCAATGGCCAGGACGTAGCCGATGATGCCGTCACCGTTGCGGTCGATGGTGTCAATGTTGGCGGTGATGTAGTCCAGGATCATGGTGCCCTGGAGCTCGGCGCCCTGGTTGGCGTCAAAGCCCACGTAGTAGGTGTCCGGGTTGAAGTTCATGGCGGTCATGTCCAGCTCGCCGGTGGAGCTGTTGGAGGGCTGGCGGTTGAACCACACCAGAGGCTTGTCCTTGTTGGCGATGGTGGCGTTCTCGACAGGCGGGGTGGAGGTGTCGCCGCCCTCCACGGGAGGCTGAGAGGCTTCGCCGCCGCCGCTGTTGGAGCAGGCGGCCAGCATGCCGACCAGCATCAGAGCGGCCAGCAGCAGAGCAAGGATCTTCTTGTTCATATGAAATCTCCTCTTTTCCTGAAAATTTGAGTGGGGTCCTGTTCCCACCCGGCTACATGATATCACATCCCGTTGACGAACGCAAGAATTTTTTGTTAGATTTGCCAGTTTGCACGCATGACCTCCTGCATATTTGTGTAATATACCAAAAACACATAGGAGAATTTGGAGGTTCTCACAAGAGCGGGGCCGCCGCCGGGAAAAAAGGGGCGGGACGCGCGGTTTCTCTGGAAAAGCGGAGGGAATGGGTGTATAATGAAACGATAAGAGAGACCGTCGGCCCCAGGCCGACGGAGCGGGGAAGGAGAGGCGCGGATGGACGAGCTAACGCGGGCGCTGGCCGTGGGCCAGCTGGACGAGGGATTGGAGACGCTGTACGGGGGCCGGGGGCTGGCCTGGGCCAGGGACCGGGCCCGGGGGGTGCTGGAGGGGTTCGCGCGGACCTTCGGCCACCCCGCCCAGGCGCTGTTCTCCGCCCCGGGGCGGACGGAGCTGGGCGGCAACCACACCGACCACCAGCGGGGCCACGTGCTGGCCGGGGCGGTGGACCTGGACCTGCTGGCCGCCGTGGGGGTGACCGGGGACGGCGTGGTCCGGGTGACCTCCGAGGGGTACGCCCCCTTCCAGGTGGACCTGGCGGAGCTGGAGCCCCGGCCGGAGGAGGCCAACACCTCCGCCGCCCTGGTGCGGGGGGTGTGGGCCGAGATGGCCCGGCGGGGCCGGGACCTGGCGGGGAGGGGGCTGGAGGTCTACCTGACCTCCAACGTGCCCGGAGGCAGCGGCCTCTCCTCCTCGGCGGCCTTTGAGGTGCTGTTCGGCACCATCCTGAACGAGCTCTTCCCGGGGGAGCGGGCCACGGCGGTGGAGATCGCCCAGATCGGCCAGTACGCCGAGAACGTGTACTTCGGCAAGCCCTGCGGGCTGATGGACCAGGCCGCCTCCAGCGTGGGCGGGGTGGTGGCCATCGACTTCGCCGACCCCGCCGCCCCGGCGGTGGAGCGGGTGGAGCTGGACCTGGAGGCCCAGGGCTACGCCCTGTTCGTCATCGACTCCCATGCCAGCCACGCCGACCTCACCGGGGAATACGCCGCCGTCACCGACGAGCTGCGGGCGGTGAGCCGTCACTTCGGCCAGGAGGTTTTGCGCCAGGTGCCGGAGACGGAGTTCTACGCCGCCCTGCCCCAGCTGCGGCGGGAGGCGGGGGACCGGGCGGTCCTCCGGGCTATGCACTTCTACGCCGAGGACAGCCGGGCGCTGTGGGAGGCGGAGGCCCTGAAGGCGGGGCTGTTCGACGACTTCCTCATCCTGGCCCGGGAGTCGGGCCACTCCTCGGCCCAACTGCTCCAGAACGTGACCCCCACCGGGGCGGTGCGGGAGCAGGCGCTGATGGTGACCATCGCCCTGGCCCAGCGGCTGTTGGGGGAGCGGGGGGCGGTCCGGGTCCACGGGGGCGGCTTCGGCGGCACCGCCCAGGCCTTCGTGCCCCTGGACGTCCAGGAGGAGTTCCAGGCCAGGATGGAGGCCGTGCTGGGCCCGGGGAGCTGTCACAGAGTGACCATCCGCCCGGCGGGCGGGGTCCGGCTGGCGTGAGAGAGGGAGGATATGGCTATGATAAGCGTTGACACCTGTATCGCCCAACTGGTCCGCTACGGGCTGGACAAGGGCCTGATCGACCCCCGGGACAAGACCTGGGCGGTCAACCGCCTGCTGGCGGTGTTGGGGCTGGACCGCTACGACGGGCCGGAGACGGAGGCGGCCCGCCCCCTGGAGGACATCTTGCGGGATATGCTGGACTGGGCGGTGGAGCATGGCCGGTGCGACCCCGGCCCGGCCAGCCGGGACCTGCTGGACACCGAGCTCATGGCCGTCCTCACCCCCCGGCCCTCCTGGGTGGAGGAGCAGTTCCGCGCCCGCCTGGCCCAGTCCCCCCAGGCGGCCACCAACTGGTACTACCAGTTCTCCCAGGACACCGACTATATCCGCACCTACCGGGTGGCCAAGGATATGAAGTGGGTGGCGCCCACGGAGTACGGGGCGCTGGACATCACCATCAACCTCTCCAAGCCGGAGAAGGACCCCCGGGCCATCGCCGCGGCCAAGAACGCCCCCCAGAACGCCTACCCCAAGTGCCAGCTGTGCGCCGAGAACGAGGGGTACGCCGGGCGGCTGGACCACCCCGCCCGGGGCAACCATCGCATCATCCCCATCACCGTCCACGGCGCACCCTGGTTTTTGCAGTACAGCCCCTATGTCTACTACAACGAACACTGCATCTGCTTCAACGCCGCCCACGTCCCCATGCGGATCGACCGGGCCTGCTTTGAAAAGCTCCTGGACTTCGTGGGCCAGTTCCCCCACTACTTCGTGGGCTCCAACGCCGACCTGCCCATCGTGGGCGGCTCCATTTTGAGCCACGACCACTTCCAGGGCGGGCGCTACACCTTCCCCATGGAGCGGGCGGCGGTGGAGCGGCGGGTGGCCTACCCCGACTTCCCGGAGGTGGAGGCGGGGGTGGTCAAGTGGCCTATGTCGGTGTTGCGCCTGCGGAGCGCGGACCGGGAGAGGCTGGTGGAGCTGGCCGACCGGGTCCTCGCCGCCTGGCGGGGGTACACCGACGAGGCGGCGGTGATCTACGCCCAGACCGACGGGGAGCCCCACAACACCATCACCCCCATCGCCCGCTTCCGGGAGGGGAAGTTCGAGCTGGACCTGGTTTTGCGCAACAACCTCACCACGGAGGAGTTCCCCCTGGGGCTCTACCACCCCCACCCGGAGCTCCACCACATCAAGAAGGAGAACATCGGCCTCATCGAGGTGATGGGCCTGGCCGTCCTCCCCGCCCGGCTGCTGCCGGAGCTGCGGGCCCTGGCCAGGACGCTGGCCGAGGGGGGCGACCCGGCCTCCGACCCGGACCTGGAAAAGCACGCCCCCTGGGCCCGGGAGCTCCAGGAGCGGCACACCTTCGCCGACCCCGACCAGGCCATGGAGATATTAAAGGAAGAGGTGGGCGCGGTCTTCGCCCAGGTCCTCACCGACGCGGGGGTCTACAAGCGGGACCCGGAGGGCCAGGCGGCCTTTGCCCGGTTTATTCGACAGACAGGAGGGACCATCTGATGGCCACGAGAAAAATTTTGGAGCGGGGCGACGAGGCGCTGGGCAAGGTCTGCCGCCCGGTGACCCAGTTCGACGACAGGCTCCACCAGCTCCTGGACGATATGCGGGAGACCCTGGCCCAGGCCAACGGCTATGGCCTGGCCGCCCCCCAGGTGGGCATCCTGCGGCGGGTGTGCCTGGTGACCGCCTCGGACGAGACGGTGCTGGAGCTGGTGAACCCGGAGATCGTGGAGACGGAGGGGGAGCAGACCGGCTACGAGGGCTGTCTGTCCGTCCCCGGCCTCTACGGGGCGGTGACCCGCCCGGCGCGGGTGAAGGTCCGGGCCCAGGACCGGAACGGGAAGACCTTTGAGGCGGAGGACGTGGAGATGTCCGCCCGGTGCTTCTGCCACGAGATCGAGCACCTGGACGGCCACCTCTTCACCGAGCGGGTGGAGGGGCGGCTCTACACCGAGGAGGAGATCGACGCCATGCGGGAGGAGCAGCAGGAGAGCGGCCGGAAGAAGGGCCGGGGGAGGAAGTAGGATGCGCCTTGTCTTTATGGGCACGCCCCCCTTCGCCGTGGCCTCCCTCCGGGCGCTGTGGGAGGCGGGGCACGAGATCGCCGGGGCCTTCTCCCAGCCCGACCGCCCGGTGGGGCGGCACCAGGACCGGCTGCGCCCCACCCCGGTGAAGGAGTACGCCCAGAGCCGGGGCATCCCCGTCTTCCAGCCGGAAAAGCTCCGGGACGGGACCGCCCTGGCCCAGCTCCAGGCCCTGCGCCCGGACCTGATCGTGGTGGCCGCCTACGGGCGCATTTTGCCCGACGACATCCTGGCCCTGCCCCCCCTGGGGTGTATCAACGTCCACGCCTCCCTCCTGCCCAAGTACCGGGGGGCCGCCCCCATCAACTGGGCCATCCTCAACGGGGAGGCCGAGACGGGGATCACCATCATGCACATGGCCCACGACCTGGACGCGGGGGATATCATCCTCCAGCGTGCCACCCCCATCGGCCCGGAGGAGACGGCGGCGGAGCTCTACGACCGCCTGGCCCTCCTGGGCGGGGAACTGGTGGTGGAGGCGGTGGACCTGCTGGCCCGGGGGAGCGCCCAGCGCCTCCCTCAGGACCCCGCCGGGGCCACTTTGGCCCCCATGCTCTCCAAGGAGCTGTCCCCCATGGACTTCACCCGCCCCGCCCAGGCCCTCCACGACCAGGTCCGGGGCCTGCTGCCCTGGCCCTGCGCCGTCACCACCCTGGACGGGACGCGGTGCAAGGTGCTGGAGACCGCCCTCACCGGGGAGCGGACCCAGGCGGCCCCCGGCGCGGTGGTCCAGGCGGACAAGGGGGGGCTGAAGCTGGCCTGCGGGGACGGCGGCGTGCTGGAGCTGGTGACGCTCCAGCCGGACGGAAAAAAGCCCATGGCGGCCACGGCCTTTTTGCTGGGCCACCCCCTGGGCTGAGCGGAGACGAGGGGGTGAGCCTGTGGCCACGGCCAGAGAGGTGGCGCTGAACGTCCTGGTGGCCTGCCACCGGCAGGGGGCCTGGGCGGACGGGGCGCTGAAGCGGGAGTTGGCCCGGGCCCGTCTGGACAGCCGGGACGCGGCCCTGGCCAGCCGGCTGGTCTACGGCGCGCTCCAGGATCAGCTCCTGCTGGACTACTACCTGGCCCCCCTGTGCGCCCGGGGGCTGGACAGCCTGGACCCGGGCGTCCGGGACGCCCTGCGCCTGGGGGCCTACCAGCTTCTGCGGCTGGACAAGATCCCCCCCATGGCGGCGGTGAACGAGACGGTGGAGCTGGTCAAGACCGCCCTCCGCCGCCCCAAGGCCGCCGGGTTCGTGAACGCCGTGCTCCGCAATCTGGACCGGGGGCGGGACCGTCTGCCCGCTCTGCCGGAGGACCCAGTGGAGCGGCTGAGCGTGCAATACAGCCACCCCCGGTGGCTGGTGGAGGAGTTCTCCGCCCAGGTGGGGGAGGGGGAGATCGAGGCCCTGTTGGCCGCCGACAACGCCCCCGCGCCCATCACCGCCCAGGTGAACACCTTAAAGACCACCCCCCAGGACCTGGCCCGGCGGCTGGCGGAGGAGGGGGTGGAGGCCCGACCCCACTGGCTGCCCGGCTGTCTGGAGCTGGCGGGCACCGGGGACCTGGAGGGCCTGCGGGCCTTTCAGGAGGGCCTCTTCTACATCCAGGACCCGGCGGCCCGTCTGGCGGTGCTGGCCGCCGCCCCCCGGCGGGGGGAGCGGGTGCTGGACCTGTGCGCCGCACCGGGGGGCAAGAGCTTCGCCGCGGCGATGTGCATGGAGGGGGAGGGGCAAATCGTGAGCCGGGACCTCTACCCCCGAAAGGTGGCGGCGATGGCCGCCGCCGCCAAGCGCCTGGGCCTTCCCTGCATCCAGACGGCGGTGGCGGACGCCACCGCCCCGGCGGAGGGGACGTTTGACCTGGTCATCGCCGACGTGCCCTGCTCGGGGCTGGGGATCATCCGCAAAAAGCCGGACATCCGCTACAAGGACCCCAGCGCCTTCCCCGCCCTGGAGGCCGTTCAGGCGGCCATCCTGGCGCGCGCCGCCCAGGCGGTGGCCCCCGGCGGGCGGCTGCTCTACGCCACCTGCACCCTCCGCCGGAGGGAGAACGAGGACCAGGTGGAGGAATTTTTGGCGGCACACGGCGATTTTACCCGGACGGCCCAGGAGACCCTGTGGCCCCACCGGCGGGGGACGGACGGATTTTTCTACGCCCTTTTGGCGCGGAGGTGAGCGGATGCGGGATATCAAGTCCATGACCCCGGAGGAGCTGGGCGACGCCCTCCGGGCGCTGGGCCAGCCCCCCTTCCGGGCCAGACAGGTCTTCGCCTGGCTCCACCGGGGGGCGGCCTCCTTCGAGGAGATGAGCGACCTGCCCAAGGACCTGCGGGGGGAGCTGGGGCGGAGTTTCGCCCTCTCCCGGCCCACTGTGGCCCGGAAGCAGGTGTCCCGGGAGGACGGCACGGTCAAATACCTCTGGCGGCTGGCGGACGGCAACTGCGTGGAGACGGTGCTCATGGGCTACCGCCACGGCAACACCGTCTGCGTCTCCTCCCAGGTGGGCTGTCTCATGGGCTGTGCCTTCTGCGCCTCCACGTTGGGGGGCAAGGTGCGGGACCTCACCGCCGGGGAGATCTTGGACCAGGTGATCTTCACCCAGTTGGACTCCGGTCGGCCCATCTCCAACATCGTGATGATGGGCATCGGGGAGCCCCTGGACAACTTTGACAACGTCCTGCGCTTCCTGGAGCTGGTGAACCGCCCGGAGGGGCTGAACATCGGGATGCGCCACATCAGCCTGTCCACCTGTGGACTGGTCAAAAAAATTGACAAGCTGGCCGAATATGGGTTACAATTAACTTTAAGCGTGTCGCTCCACGCCCCGGACGACGAGACCCGGAACGCCCTGATGCCGGTGAACCGGAGCGTGGGGGTGGACAAGCTGTTGGAGACCTGCCGCCGGTATTTTGAAAAGACGGGGCGGCGGATCTCCTTTGAGTACGCCATGATCGACGGGGTGAACGACTCCGACGCCCAGGCCGACCTGCTGGCCCGGCGTCTGGCGGGGACGGGGAGCCATGTGAACCTCATCCCCCTCAACCACGTGGAGGAGAGCCCCCTGAAGCCCAGCCGCCGGGTGCGGGCCTTCCAGCGGCGGCTGGAGGAGCGGGGGATCAACGTCACTGTCCGGCGGAGGCTGGGCGGGGACATCGACGCCTCCTGCGGCCAACTGCGGCGCAAGGCGCGGGAAGAGATGGAAGGACAGGGAGGGAAGGGCCAATGAGAGTCTGGGGGATCAGCGACGTGGGCGCGGTGCGCGCCCAGAACCAGGACGCGTACTACCACACCGACGGGGACGCGCCCTACCCCTTTGCCCTGGTCTGCGACGGCATGGGCGGCGCCCTGGCGGGCAACGTGGCCAGCACCATGGCGGTGGAGAGCTTCGTGGACACGGTGGGCTCCGGCCTGCGCGCCCCGCTCCGCCCGGAGGTGGAGCCCCTGCTGCTCCAGGCGGTGGAGCGGGCCAACGAGCTCATCCGCTACCGCTCGGAGATGGACCCGGACTGCCGGGGGATGGGCACCACCCTGGTGGCGGCGGTGGTGGAGCCGGAGGTGGTCCGGCTGGTGAACGTGGGGGACAGCCGGGCGTATCTGGTGAACGCCCAGGGCATCCGCCAGGTGACCCGGGACCACTCGGTGGTGGAGGACATGGTGGAGCGGGGGGAGATCACCCACGAGCAGGCCCGCTCCCACCCCAAGCGGAACCTCATCACCCGGGCCCTGGGGGCGGAGGAGACCATCCAGGCCGACCTCTACACCCTGGAGCGAGTGGAGGGGGAGCTCCTGCTGTTGTGCTCCGACGGCCTCTCCAGCGTGGTCACCGACCAGGAGCTCCTCTTTGAGCTCCTCCACGGCGGCCCCCCGGAGGAGGGCTGCCAGCGGCTGCTGAACCTGGCCCTGAGCCGGGGGGCGCCGGACAACGTCACCGCCGTTCTCATTCAACTGTAAGGAGGGATGACCTGTGGAGCAATACATAGGGAAGTTCCTGGACAACCGATATGAGCTGCTGGAGGTCATCGGGACCGGCGGCATGGCCGTGGTCTACAAGGCCCGGTGCCATCGGCTCAACCGGCTGGTGGCGGTGAAGATCCTCAAGTCCGACCTGGCCCAGGACGCGGAGTTCCGCCGCCGCTTCCACGACGAGTCCCAGGCTGTCGCCATGCTGTCCCACCCCAACATCGTGGCGGTGTACGACGTGTCCCACTCCGACGACCTGGACTATATCGTCATGGAGCTCATCGACGGGATCACCCTCAAGCAGTACCTGCAAAAGCGGGGCCCCGCCCTGAACTGGCGGGAGGCCCTGCACTTCATCACCCAGATCATGCGGGCCCTGTCCCACGCCCACAGCCGGGGGATCATCCACCGGGACATCAAGCCCCACAACATCATGGTCCTCCGGGACGGGAGCGTGAAGGTCTCCGACTTCGGCATCGCCCGCATCACCTCCGCCCAGCAGGCCACCCTCACCCAGGAGGCCCTGGG
>CANQMK010000081.1 GCA_947624895.1 uncultured Oscillospiraceae bacterium
GGATGCCTGGGCCCTGGGCGGGGGCCTGGTGGCGGTGCTTAAGGATGACAAGGCCGCCGTTTTCTCCCTCACCAAGACCACATCCAGCCACAGCACCAGCACCAGCTCCGGTCGGGGCAGCCGCCGGGACGAGGCCACCACGCCCGAGGACACCCAGCAGCCCAGCGCGCCCAGCGCCACCACCTACACCGACGTGGCGGCGGGCAGCTGGTACGAGGCCGGTGTGAACTTCGTCACCGAAAAGGGCCTGTTCAACGGCGTGGGCAACGGGAAATTCGCCCCCAACGACAACATGACCCGGGCCATGCTCATGACCGTCCTGGCCCGGCTGGCCGGGCAGGACACCACGGGCGGCGCTGCCTGGTATGAGAAGGGGATGGCCTGGGCGGTGGCCCAGGGTGTCTCCGACGGCGCCGCCCCGGAGGCCAACATCACCCGGGAGCAGCTGGTGACTATGCTCTATCGCTACGCCAACAGCCCCGAGGTGGACGCCGCTATGGGCATGGCGGGCTATGCGGACGCAAACAACATCTCCGACTGGGCCCAGACCGCCATGCGCTGGGCCGTCCAGAACGGCATCCTCACCGGCAAGGACGGGGTCTGTCTGGACCCCCAGGGGCTCGCCACCCGGGCCGAGGTGGCCACCATCCTCCAGCGGTTCGTGGAACTGAGCAAGTAAAAAACACGAGAACGGGGCGGCCCCAGATGGGGTCGCCCGTTCTCTTTTTGGCGGCGGGTGAGGAAAACTCCCCAGCCTCACAAAAAAAGTGGAATTGGGGCTTGCTTTTTCTGGAAGAGGTGTGCTATAATAACTCAGCCCTTAACAGGGACTCGAGAAAGAAGAAAGAAGGAATAGAGATGGATCTGACCTCTATTGCCCAGCAGGCTGGTGTGACGGAGAGCGAAGCAGCTTTTACCGTGGCCGGCGCTATGCTGGGTGGGACGGTCGCCGTGATCGCGGTGATCGCCGTCGTGTACTACATCATCTGCGTGATCGCCAACTGGAAGATCTTCACCAAGGCCGGTGAGGCCGGGTGGAAGTCGATCATCCCGTTCTACAACGCGTGGGTGGAGTACAAGTTCACCTGGGATGTGCGGGTGTTCTTCGTGGCTCTGGTCCTGGCCATCGTGGTGGGCCTGGGTCAGGCGATCACCAACCCCGTGTTCGCCGTGATCGCCGGTCTGGCCTCCATCGGGGTGCTGGTGCTCAACATCATGGAGAACTACAAGCTCTCCAAGTGTTTTGGCCACGGGGCTGGCTTCACCGTGGGCCTGCTCTTCCTGCCCTTCATCTTCCGTCTGATTCTGGCCTTCGGCAACTCCCAGTACGTGGGCCATCCCGTCTGAGCGTCTCGCCGGACGAACTGAAAGCCAAGCACGGAGGCGGCCTGAAAGGCCGCCTCCGTGTCGCTTTGCCGCCCTTTGGGGAGGCCTCGGTGAGGGGCCTCCCCAAAGGGCTTTTTGTCCGGTCTCAGCGCCGCCCGCCCCGCTTTTTCGCGTCCTTCCGGATGGCGTCCAGGGACTGGGTGGGCGCCGCCCGGTCCTCCCGGAAGGCGGTGACCACCTCGCTCATCACCCGGAAGTTCAGGGCGGTGCCCGCCGGGTCGGGGACGTAGTCCGCCGCCCGGTCCGGGGCGATGCCGAAGCGCCCCGCCGTCTCCACCGCGTCGATGTTGGCCCCCAGGAAGACGAACTCCCAGCCGAACTCCTCCCGCTGGCGGCGGACCATCTCCCGCACCTGGGGGGCGGAGAACTCCCGGCTGGCGTTCTCCTCCCCGTCGGTGATGATGACGAACATCACCCGACCGGCCCGGAACGCCGGGGCGGTGCCCCGCTGGACGTGGATCAGCTTCTGGATGGTATGGCCCATGGCGTCCAGCAGGGCGGTGGAGCCGCCCACCTGGTACTCCTCCGCCGTCATGGGTCCCACCCCCTGGATGTCCACCCGGTCGTGGAGCAGCTGACAGCGGTGGTCGAAGAGCACCGTGGTGATCCGGCACGCCCCCGGCAGGGCCCGCTGTTTGCGCAGCATGGCGTTGAACCCGCCGATGGTGTCCCCCTCCAGCCCGGCCATGGAGCCGCTCTTGTCCAGGATGAAGACCAGTTCCGTCGCGTTTTTGTCCATAGAGAAGACCTCCTGTCATTTGGTAGCGTTATCCTACCATGGACAGGAGGCCGGAGGGTCGCTTGCCAGGCGACAAATTCAGGCGCCCAGCAGGGGCTGGTCGTAGGCGAAGAGGGTCTCGTTGATCTGGAAGACGTCGTAGTTCCCGCTGACGATGAAATACTCCACGATCACGTCAAACTTGCTGGCGTGGGAGAGGGCGTAGCCCGCCCGCTCCAGCAGCTGGTCCGTCTCCGGCAGGGTGAGCTCCAGGGCCACGGCCAGGGCCAGGATGGTGGACTTCTTGGGGGTGTAGCCCGGGACGGTGCGGATCTTGGAGAAGAGCTTCCGGTCCAGGTTGGCCCGCTTGTAGACCTCCACGTCCGTCTTCCCCTTGGCGTCGATGAGCTTCAGCAGGGTCTGGGAGAAAGGCTCGTCCAGCCGGTCCAACAGCCGGTCCAGCCCCTCCGGGACGGCGGCCTGGGCGGGGCGGAGGGCGGCGTCCGCGCAGACCTCGCCCTGGAGCATCGCCCGCTCCACGTCCAACAGCTCCCGCCGGTGGGAGAGGTGCCGGTCCACGTAGTGCTGGTCGATGTAGCGCTCCACCTCCCCCAGCAGGCTCTGGCTGAGGAGGAAGGAGGCCCTGTCGAAGACGGCCAGGTAGACGGTCAGGTCGTGCTCCTCCAGATACGCCCCGATGGCCTGGCGGGCCACCTCCAGCGCCTCGTCCTTGGGGTAGCCGTAGATGCCGCTGGAGATGAGGGGGAAGGCGACGCTGGCGCAGCCTTGCGCCGTGGCCAGCTTCAGCGACTCCAGATAGGCCGAGCGGAGTTGCCGCCGACACCGCGCCCGGTCCCCCGGGTCGTACACCGGCCCGGCGGCGTGGATCACGAACCGGGCGGGGAGGCCGAACCCCGGGGTGATGGCCGCGCCGCCCACCGGGATAGGGGCCACCTGGTCGCAGGCCGCCTGGAGCCGGGCCGCCCCCGCCGCCCGGAAGATGGCCCCGCAGACGCCGCCGCCCATCTGCAGGGCCGGGTTGGCCGCGTTCACGATGGCGTCCACCCGCATTTTTGTGATGTCCTGGCGGACGATGAGAAACGGCATACGCCCCGCCCCTTTCCCGTGGAAAAGTTTCGTCTGAGAAGAGGATACCAGAAACCCCGCCCCTTTGCAAGCCCGCCGGGGCGAGGGTGCACAGGTGTGGAATTTAGGGGCCGCAGCGTGGAATTTGGGGGGCGGGACTTGCTTTTGGAGCGGGGATGGAGTATCATAAAATATTATTTTTCTATTCTCGCTTGGCCCGGTCCGGGCGTGAGCGGAGTAGGAAAAAACAGCGATCAAAAGGAGTCTTGACCCATGAAAAAGCGTCTGCTATCTCTGGCTCTGTGCCTGCTGCTGGGGCTGTCCCTGCTGCCCACGGCGGCGCTGGCGGCGGAGCCGGTCACCGTGACCATCTTCTCCACCAACGATATCCACGGCGTGGTGGCGGGGAGCGACAGCGCCATCGGCCTGCCCCAGACCGCCGCCATCCGGGCCTCCACCCCCAACGCCCTGCTGGTGGACGCGGGGGACGCCACCCAGGGCGCGTCCTTCGCCACCGTGGGGGAGGGCGCGGACGTGATCGCCGCCATGAACGCCGCCGGGTACGACGCGATGGTCGCCGGGAACCACGAGTTTGACTACGGCGCCCAGCGTCTGCTGGACAACGCCGCGCTGGCGGACTTCCCCATCCTGGCCGCCAACGTCCAGCGGGACGGCGCGCCGCTGTTGGACGGCAGCGCCGTGGTGGAGGCCGGGGGGGAGCGGATCGGCTTCATCGGCCTGACCACCACCGCCACCGCCACCTCCACCAACCCCGCCCAGCTGGCCGGGATCACCTTCGAGGAGGAGGTCTCCTTCCTGGGCGCGGAGCTCATGGCGCTGGAGGACCGGGCCGACGCCGTGGTCCTGCTGTGCCACCTGGGGGACAACGCCGCCGCCGTCCCCTGCACCAGCCGCCAGCTCCTGGACGGGCTGGAGGATGACCAGCTCCGCCGGATCTCCGCCGTGGTGGACGGCCACAGCCACACGGTGGAGGACTGGACCTACACCCGGGAGGGGACGGACGTGTCCATCCCCGTGGTCCAGACCGGCACCCAGTTCACCGCCCTGGGCCGGGTGGAGCTGACCTTTGCCGACGACGGCGTCACCGCCGCCGGGTCCGTGCTGGACTACGCCGCCGCCAGCGCCTATCCCCTCACCCCGGCGGGGGAGACCGCCAAGGGCGAGGTGGAGGCGGCCCTGGCCGCGCTCCAGGAGGGCCAGGAGGCCGTTCTGGGCCAGACCCTCTGCGAGACCGACACCCCCCTCTGGGGCGGGAACATCTACTGGGACTACTCCGAGCCGAGGATCGTGGAGACCAGCTACGGCGACCTGGTCACCGACGCCTTCGCCGACTCCGCCCGGACCTTCGCCACCCGGAACGGCGTCACCGCGCCGGTGGTGGCGGTGGAGAACGGCGGCGGCATCTCCGCCGCCCTGCCCTGGGGACAGGTCACCCGGGGGGACGTGCTGGGGGCCTTTAACCACGGGAACATGGTGGAGGCCCTGGAGATCACCCCGGCCCAGCTCTACGCCGCTTTGGAGATCGGCCTGACCATGACCGGCCAGGACGAGACCGGCCTGCTCCTCCGGGAGCGGGTGAGCGGCAGTTTCCTCCAGGTGAGCGGCTTCTCCTATACCTATGACCCCGCCGGGGAGAGCGGCGCCAAGGTGACCCAGGTGGTCCTGGACGACGGCGCCGCCCTGGACCGGGACGACGAGACCACCGCCCTCCTCCTGGCCACCAACAGCTACGTGGCCTCCGCCTTCCCCGCCCAGGCCAAGCTGGGCGAGCTGGGGGGCGAGGACCAGATCGTCATGGAGTACCTCCTGGCCCAGACGGACAACGGCGCCACCGCCCTGTCCGTCCCCGCTGACGGCGGGCGCATCCACATCGCCAACGACAAGTCCCCGGCCACCTACACCGTCACCCTCCCCGTGGTGGACGCCGCCGACGGGGAGACCCCCCTGGCGTGGCAGACCTTCCACCTGCGGGTGGACCAGGGCGGCTACCAGACGGTGACCACCAACGGGGCAGGGGAGCTGACCCTGGAGGTCTCCAAGGGCCCCCACACCTTCTATCTCCAGGAGGGGACGGACGGGCGGCCCAGCTACACCAACAACTACTCCGGCTCCGGCACCGTCACCACCCGGGAGGGCTACTACCGCCTGGGCTTCCTGGCCCAGGCGCCCGCCCCCTCCGGCTGGACGGTGAAGCAGCTCACCGACTACCGCTATGACGACGTGTACACCCTCCGCGAGGACGTCATGATCATGGTGCTGGACGGCAAGTGGGGCTATCTTGACGCCACCGGCGCGGAGATCGTCCCGCCCCGGTACGACGACGTCTACAACTTTGACGAGGGCGGCCTGGCCCTGGTGCAACAGGACGGCAAGTGGGGCTACATCGACCAGACCGGCGAGCAGGTCATCCCCTGCCGGTATGACGACGCCTATGCCTTCTATGAGGGTCTGGCCTCTGTGAAGGTGGGCGACAAGTACGGCTTTATCGACCAGACCGGCGCGGTGGTGATCCCGGCCCAGTACGACGCCACAAGCGGCTTCAGCGAAGGACTGGCGGTGGTGGGGCTGGACGGCAAGTACGGCTTCATCAACAAGACCGGCGAGCAGGTCATCCCCTGCCGGTATGAAGGGGTCGGGTACTTCCACGATGGCCTGGCGGTGGTGGAGCTGGACGGCAAGTGGGGTTACATCGACCAGACCGGCGAGCAGGTCATCCCCTGCCAGTATGGCGAGGCCTACGCCTTTGACGAGAACGGTCTGGCGGCGGTGACGCTGGACGGGAAGTGGGGCTATATCGACAAGTCCGGCTCCATTGTCGTCCCCTGCCGGTATGACGGCGTCTATGCCTTCTCCGAGGGGCTGGCCCTGGTGGAGTTGGACGGCAAGTGGGGCTATCTCGACCAGACAGGTCGGGAGGTGGTCCCGCCCCAGTACGACGTCGCCTATCCCTTCCACGGGGGCGTGACCGTGGTGATGCGGGACGGCAAATGGGGCTATCTCGACAAGACCGGCGAGCTGGTCATCCCCTTCCAGTATGACGCCGCCTACGCCCTCTTCGAGGGGCTGGGCCTGGTGGAGCTGGACGGCAAGTGGGGCTATATCGACCAGACCGGCGCGGAGGTCATCCCCCTGCGGTACGACGGCGCGTACAACTTTGCCGAAGATGGCCTGGCCCTGGTGGAACTGCGTGACAAGTGGGGCCTCATCGACCAGACCGGTCAGACGGTCCTGCCCTGCCGGTATGAGAGCACCTGGCACTTGGGCGAGGGCCTGGTGGCGGTGCAGGAGGACGGCAAGGTGGCCGTCTACTCCATCACCAAGACCGCGCCCAGCCACAGCACCAGCACCAGCTCCGGCCGGGGCAGCCGCCGGGACGAGACCACCGCGCCCGAGGACACCCAGCAGCCCAGCACGCCCAGCGCCACCACGACCTACACCGACGTGGCGGCGGGCAGCTGGTACGAGGCCGGCGTGAACTTCGTCACCGAAAAGGGCCTGTTCAACGGCGTGGGCGAGGGGCGCTTCGCCCCCAACGACAACATGACCCGGGCCATGCTCATGACCGTCCTGGCCCGGCTGGCCGGGCAGGACACCACCGGTGGTTCTGCCTGGTATGAGAAGGGCATGGCCTGGGCGGTGGCCCAGGGCGTCTCCGACGGCACCGCCCCGGAGGCCAACATCACCCGGGAGCAGCTGGTGACCATGCTCTACCGCTACGCCAAATCCCCGGCGGTGGACGCCGCCATGGGGATGGCGGGCTACATGGACGCAAACAACATCTCCGACTGGGCCCAGACCGCCATGCGCTGGGCGGTGGAGAACGGCATTTTGACCGGCAAGGACGGCGCCCGTCTGGACCCCCAGGGCAACGCTACCCGCGCGGAGGTGGCCGTCATCCTCCAGCGGTTCGTGGAGGCGGGCTGAGCCTCCCCCGGGGATGGGGGAGCCATCCCGGATAAACGCAAAAAAGGAAGGGGAACAGCATGAAAAAAACAAGGGTCCTGGCCCTGCTCCTGGCGCTCTGCCTGGCGCTCTCTCTGGCCCCCACTGCCGCTTTCGCGGCGTCGGAGCCGAAGGCCGCCTCCGGCTGGATGCTGGAGCGGCTCACCTCCTACCGCTACGACAATGTTTACAGCGTCTACAACGACGTGATGGTGGTGGAGCGGGACGGCCAGTGGGGCTACCTGGACGAGACCGGCAAGGAGGTCATTCCCTGCCAGTATGAGGACGCCTGGGACTTCGACGACAACGGCCTTGCCATCGTGGAGCAGGGCGGCAAGTACGGCTACATCGACAAGACCGGCGAGCAGGTCATCCCCTGCCGGTATGACAACGCCGATGGATTTGCCGAAAACGGCCTGGCCCTGGTGCTTGCGGACGGCAAGTACGGCTATATCGACGCCGCCGGCACCGAGGTCATCCCGCCCAAGTATGACTACGCCCTCCCCTTCTATGGGGGTCTGGCCGCGGTGCGGGAGGGCGACCAGTATGGCTACATCGACCAGACCGGCAACGAGGCGATCCCGTTCCAGTACGACGTCGCCTACGACTTCACCGAAAGCGGCCTTGCCCTGGTGAAGGTGGACGGCAAGTGGGGCTACATCGATAAGACCGGCGAGACGGTCATCCCCTGCCAGTATGACGACGCCTTTTACTTTGCCCAGGGGCTGGCCGCGGTGGAGATGGACGGCAAGTACGGCTTTATCGACCCAAGCGGCCAGTTGACCATCCCCTGTCAGTATGACGCCGTGGGCCACTTCCAGGACGACGGCCTGGCCCTGGTGGAGCAGGGCGGCAAGTACGGCTACATCGACAAGACCGGCGCCCAGGTCATTCCCTGCCGGTATGACGACGCCGACTACTTCAGCGATGACGGCCTGGCCGTGGTGGCGCGGGACGGAAAGTACGGCTACATTG
Organism: uncultured Oscillospiraceae bacterium; assembly: GCA_947624895.1. GTDB lineage: Bacteria > Bacillota > Clostridia > Oscillospirales > Oscillospiraceae > MGBC124762. The sequence continues at coordinate 8,129 of CANQMK010000081.1, forward strand.
ACGCCACCGGAGCGGAGGTTATCCCCTGCCGGTACGACGACGCCTACGCCTTTGACGAGGGCGGTCTGGCCCAGGTGGAGCTGGACGGGAAGTGGGGCCTCATCGACAAGACCGGCGAGGAGCGGATCCCCATCCAGTACCCGGGCGTGATGCCGCTGGCCGACGGTCTGGTGGCGATCCAGGCGGCGGGCCAGTTGGAGCCGAAGTATGCCGTCTTTTCCCTGTACCCCGAGCCGATGCCGGAGGCCGCCCCGGGCTGGACGTTGACCCAGCTCACCGACTACCTCTATGACGGCGGGCTGGAATTTTCCGAGGGCCTGATGATGGTGACGCGGAACCGCAAGCGGGGCTTTATCGACGCCACCGGGACCGAGGTGATCGAGGCCCAGTATGACGGCGCGGGGGCCTTCGTGAACGGCCTTGCCATGGTGGA
>CANQMK010000082.1 GCA_947624895.1 uncultured Oscillospiraceae bacterium
CTCCGGCAAGGCCAACGACCACCGGGCGGTGACCATCGAGGTGGCCAGCGACACCACCCACCCCTACGCCGTCACCGCCGCCGCCTATGAGGCGCTCATCCGCCTGGTGGCGGACATCGCCAAGCGCAACGGCCTGGGGGGACTGCGCTGGCGGGCGGACAAGTCCCTGGTGGGCCGCCCGAAGGAGCAGAACATGACGGTGCACCGGTGGTTCGCCAACAAGGCGTGCCCGGGGGAGTACCTGTACACCCGCATGGGGGAGATCGCCCGGCGGGCCAACGAGATCAACGAGGAGGGAGAGATCGACATGACGAAGGACGAGGTAAAGGCCCTGGTGGCCGACGAGGTGGCCAAGGCCACCGCCAAGGCCGCCCAAACCCTGCTGGAAGGGGTGCGCCGGGAGGTGGCGCTGGCCATGGAGGCGAACAAGGCCCAGGTCTACAACACCGTGGCCGAGTGCCCGGAGTGGGCGCGGACGGCGGCGGCCTGGGCGGTGGAGTCCGGCTACATCCAGGGCGACGGCACCGGCAAGCTGAACCTGGACGCGGGGAAGCTGTGGGCGCTCCAGGTGATGTACAACGCGGCACACGCTGAGAAGGGGTGATGGGGGTGGAGGAGCACATCAACCGGATCAAGGCGGCGCTGACCGTGCTACTGGCGGCACTCACCGCCCTGTGGGGGTGGTTCGGGTGGCTGGTGGTGGGGTGGATCGCCCTGCTGGTCCTGGACTGGATCACCGGGACGGCGGTGGCTATGAAACGTGGCCAGTGGTCATCTCGGGTTGCCAGCGAGGGTGCGTGGCACAAGTTGGGATCCATTGTGGCGGTGCTGGTGGCTGGGGTGTTGGACCTGGTGCTGGGGCTCCTATTGGAGCGTGTGCCGTTGGAACTTCCCATCGACTACGCCACGGTTCTCTGCCCGATGGTGATCATCTGGTACATCCTCACGGAGGCGGGATCCATCGTGGAGAACGCCGGGGCGCTGGGCGCTCCGTTGCCCGCATGGCTGCGGCGGATCGTGGCCTCTCTCCGGGATAGGGTCGACGACGAGATGGACGAGAACAACAAGGAGGTATAGTAGACCATGAACAACAAGAACTACTGGCTCTGCTGGCTGAAGGCGGCGGGGGTGCGGGCGGTGAAGACGGTGGCTCAGACGGCCATCGCCACCATCGGCACCGCCGCGGTGCTGGGGGAAGTCAACTGGGTGGCGGTGCTGTCCGCTTCCGCACTGGCGGGGGTGCTGTCCATGCTTACATCCCTTGCGGGTCTGCCCGAGGTGGACGGCTGACGCCGGGAGGTGTCCAATTTGGACACCACGGAAAAGAGCCCCTTCCGGGAGCCATGCGCTCCTGGAGGGGTAGGGAGTCAAAGGAGGGTCACACGGGCAGCCCCTGCCCACCTCCATGGACGGCCTGCCCGGCGTGTAAACGCAGAGGCTTGACAGGAGCCCGCACAGGTGCTACAATAACACTGTCTGATGTGAGAGGCGCTTACATCAGGAGGGCCACGATCCCGGCCCCACGGGTTGAAACTGAAACATGGATCGTAACGAGTAAGGAAAAGGCGGGCTTCGGCTCGCCTTTTTCCTTTGCTGTCTATATCGCACAGTTTTGATTGCGTGAATTTGTGCAACTTTTCTGTTTGTTGGCTATTGACTATAATATACCATCTATGGTATATTATAGTCACAGCGAGGGACAAATGAATTTAAGGAGGGCTTAAAAATGACGAGCACTTACACTTGGACCACTCCCCGCGGCGCAAACGTTGAGGCCGTTATTACTGTGGAGCACATTACCCGCGAACACCGCGACCTGGACGGCATCGGATATGAGGCGGAATGCAACCGCTGGATCCGCACCGTGGAGCGCATGACCGTCAACGGGCAGCCGACCAAAATGAAGGCGCTTGGTTACTACAACGCCCAGCACGTTATTACCATTGACCGTATCAAGCGCGGCCACGTGTACGACTCGGTCATGGTGGCCCTCCCCGCCGATGTCGTGGAGGCCCTCTTTGGCGAGGAGAAGGCCGACAAGGCCCGCAGAGACGCCGCCGCTGAAAGGGCTGAGGCCGAATATCAACGTCATTACCAGGCCGTCAAAAAGATGATGGACGACGATGCAGAGCCTTATTGCTGATAGACAACAAAGGAGGACGACAAAATGGCAACCTTGAAGGATCTCCGCCGTGCGGCGGACATGACGCAGGCCGAGCTTGCCGCGCAGCTTGGATGTACGCAAAAGGACGTGAGCCGGTGGGAGCGAGGCCAGGTCAAGCCCGGCGTGGACACACTGAGGGCGCTGTCCCAGGTATTCGGCGTCCCGATGGATTCCATCACCACACCAAGGATACTCACCGCAAAACAAGTCCTCACGAAAGAGGGGTACGACAGCACCACCCCGGCAGAGCGCCGGGCCATCCTTAAAGGTGAGCAGGTCAAGGAGTACAGCAAATGGGGCCACTACCCTACCACCTACCAGCGGTTGGCGGCGCGGATCCCCTCCGAATGGTGGGCACTGTACAGTGCAGAACATTTGGCTGATATGATTGATCTGTTGGAGCGCGCCCACTCCGACGGCATCAGGTATGGGAGGAGCCACCCGGATGAATAGAACCATCGCAACTTACTCTGCCTACAATGAGCGACGATACGGTCTCCCGTGGGTGGCCCTGATGGTCAACGGGCGATATGACTTCTCCCGGCGTGTTGGTTTCTACACTGGCCGCCCCGGACAGGAAGGCGACCTTGTGGTGACCGACCCGGTGGAAGGACAGGTTTACGCCTACGGGCGAAAGGATCACCGCGGGGGCAACACAGAGATTTTCTATGCGGTATGGACCGGGGAACAGTTTTTGCCTTGTGACAAGATCGGCCGATTGACAACGGACTGAGACCGTGGTATAATCTCTGTGTCTGGTACGGGAGGCGCTCGTGCCAGGAGGGCCGCGATCCTGGCCCAACGGGTTGAAATATAGACTAGTTTGTATGTTATTGCGTCTGCGATAACAACACAAAGAGCCCCCTCCAGGAGAAGTGATCTCCCGGAGGGGGCTCTTTGTCGTCTACGGGCCCACCTATACGCCGGGCAGGCCGGCCTGCTCCGCATAGGCAACGCCACCACAAACGAACACAGTTAGGGGGCTCAGGCAACTGTCTACCCCCTCTTATACAGAAAATGAATAATAGATGAATATGAATGCTTGCATTTTGAGGGCTGGAATTTGGGTTGAATTTGACAGGCATCTGACAGGCATCTTTTTTATTTTTGCCGTGTTTTTACCTCTTTTTCTGCAAACATCTGTTCTAGTCGGCCTATAAGAAAAACCCCACAACGCCTTGAAACGCAAGGGCTGTGGGGGGTTTCTGTCTTGGAGCAGGTGAAGGGAATCGAACCCTCGTGTTCAGCTTGGGAAGCTGACATTCTACCATTGAACTACACCTGCGTCACACCGGCGGCGACCGCCGTCTGTTGAAGATGTTACCACACTTGCCGGAAGAAATCAAGAGAAAAATGCCGCCGCCCCCCAATTTGTTTTCCCCCACGCCCCCGTCTGGAATAGCAGACGCACAGCGCCTATCCTTAGAAAGGTTCAGCAGACCCTCAGCGCCCCCGCTCCGCTACAAAGAAAGCGGCCGTCCGGCGAATGCCGGACGGCCGCTTGTTGTGCTGTGCTTGCGCCAGGTCAGGGGGTGCGCTCAGGCCTTCTCGATGAACCGCGCCAGGATGGCGGCGACCTCCGCCCGGGTGGCGAGGCCCTGAGGATCCAGGCGGGCGCCGTCCTTGCCGGTGAGCAGGCCCTCCTGCACCACCCAGCGCATGGCGTCCTGCGCCCAGTCGGAGATGCTGGTCACGTCGGCAAACCCGGCCATCCCCATGGCGGCGTCCACCGCAGGGGGCTTGGCGTAGCGGTAGAGCATAGACGCCAGCTGCTCCCGGGTGACGTTGGCCTCCGGCATGGTGCCGTCGGAGATGCCCTGGGCCTTGGCCCAATCCATCCCCTTGGCGTACCAGGCGGCGCCGCCCTCGGTGTCCTGCCCGTCCAGCCGGGCCAGGACGGTCATGAGCATGGCCCGGGTCATGTTGGCGTCGGGGGCGAAAACGCCGTTGCCCACGCCCTTCATCAGCCCCTTCTCCGCCACCGTCTTCACCGCCGCGGCGGACCAACTGGTCGCCGGCACGTCCGCGAAGCTGGTGGTGGTGCCGGTATTCCCAGCGGCGTCGTTGTCGCCGGTGTCGCCGGAGGCGTTATCGCTGCCGGTGTTCCCGGTGTTGTCGTGGTTCCCGGTGCTGGTGCTCCCGGAGGGGCGGCTGCCGGTGGCCACGCCGCCGGAGGAGGCGGTGACGGTGATGGCCTTATCGGCGGTGAAGCCGCCGTCGGTGGTCTTGACGGTGACGGTGGCGGTCCCGGCCTTCACGCCGGTGACCACGCCGTCCTTCACGGTGAGGATATCGGTGTCACTGGAGGTCCAGGTGACGCTCTTGTCGGTGGCGTCGGCGGGGGTCACGGCGGCGGTGAGGGTGATAGAGCTGCCCACCTTCACGCTGGAGGCCCCGGAGAGGGTCACGCCGGTGACCTTCACCGTCTCGTCCCCGGGCTCGTCGGGGCCGGGCACATCGGGGCCGGGCACATCGGGGCCGGGCACGTCGGGGCCGGGCTGTTCGCCGCCGCCCTGGTTCAGCTCCTCGGCCTTGGCGGCGATGGCATTGATCATCTGCTGGCCCAGGCCCTCCCAGTAAGTGGCGTGCTGGGCGTAGCCGGTGGTGATGTCAAAGGCGGTGAGGGCGCCCTTGCCGTCCACGGAGAAGACGGTGACGTTGTCGGTGGTGGCGCCGCGCACCTGGGCGGGCGCTTGGACCGCCTTGGAGATGGTCAGCCCGGCGTACTGCACCCCGCCGGCCACCATCGCGGCCTCGATGAAGCCGCCCAGCTTGTTGTTGTGGGTCTTCTCGCCCTCGCCCATGATCTGCTTGCCGTAGAGGTCGCCGCCCCCGGCCTGGTAGACGGTCTCGAAGAGGTCCTTGGTGGCGGCGAAGTTGTCCATAAAGACCACGTTCTTCCCCGCGGCCACGTTCTCCTCATAGAGCTGCTCCACGGCGGCGCAGTAGGTGTTGGACTTGTTGGGGTTGCTGTCCGCGTCGTGGTGGGGGGTGATCTTCCCGTCCCCGCCGTAGTTCATGCGGGACACAGGGGTCATGAGCACCGGGGTCGCCCCGTGAGCCAGCGCCACGTCGATGTACTGCTGGAGATACCACTTATAGGTGCCGGACTTGGCGGGGTAGAGACCGTCCGCGCCCTTCTCGCCGGGGGTGGAGGGGTAGACGCCGTTGGCGTCCGGCTCGCCCAGGGGCACGCCCCGGTCGTCACCCTCGTAGCAGTCGTTGTGGCCAAACTGGATGAAGAGGTAGTCGCCCTCCTTGATGGAGGCGCCGATGCTGTCCAGGTTGCCGTCGTTGATGAAGGTCCGGGAGGACCGGCCCCCGTTGGCGTAGTTCACCACGGTGACCAGGTCACTGTTGAAGAAGCTCTGGAGGAACTCGCCCCAAGAGCCCTCGTTGGCGGGCTTGCCGCTCATGTACATCCCGGCGGCGGAGTAGTCCTTCACGGTGGAGTCACCGGCCAGGAAGATGTTCACGCCGTCGCCCAGCTCGGGGTCCACCTTGCCGCTGGGATCCTCGTAGCCCTCCTTGACCGTCTCGGCCACGGTGGCGCTCATGGCCGCGCCGGTCTGGCCGCCGATGGTCCGCGGGGTGACGGTGACCTTGATCTGGGCCCCCACGTCCTCGGTCTGGATCTGGTAGGTCTTCTCGGCGGAGGCGGCGGAGGTCTTCACCAGGGTCTCCGTACCGTCCGCCACGCGGTACCACTGGATGAGGGAGTCGTCGTTGGCGTTGTTGGCCTCCGGGGTGAGGGTGTAGGACACCGTCAGGGTGTGGCCCGGACGGGGCAGGTTGATGTCGCCGTTGTCGGCGATGGTGGGCGCGGCGGCCAGGGCCACGCCGTCCGCCTCGGCGGTGTAGTAGGCGGGGGTCCAGTCGCCGAAGTAGTCCTCCGGCGCGGCGGCGGGCGCGGCGGTGAGGGGCGCGACCACGCGCCCGGTGGTGTCCACGGCGGTGCCGTCGGCCAGGGTGGTGTTATACTCGCCGAACTTGGCGTCCTCCGGCTTGGCCCCGCTCATCTCGGCCCAACCGGCGGCGTTGATGAGGTCGGCAGAGGCCAGCTTGGTGTTCACGAAGAGCGCGGCGGCGTTGGCCCCGCCCCAGGGGCGGCCAAAGGCGCCGGCGGCCACCTGGCCGGTGGAGTCCCCGGTGACGTAGCAGTTGCGGAAGAGGTAGCCCTTCTCCGTCTCGGCGGTCTGGGGGGCGGTGAGGTAGCCGCCCGTGGCGGAGTCGGAGTAGCCCTTCCAGTTGAGGACGCAGGTGTCAAACACCACGTCGCCGGGGCCGCAGATGAAGTCGGTCATGCCCTCCAGGTAGCAGTCCTTGAGGTACATCCGCTTGCCGGTGCCGAAGGTGTCCTGGCTGGAGTAGAAGCTGCAGTCCTTGAACTCGGTCTTGTCCCCCCGGCCGCTGTTGGTGTCCACCCAGATGGCGGCGGCCCGCTCGGTGGCGGCCTTGCCGGTCACGTCCAGGCCGTACTCCCGCTTGGCGCTGATGCTCTGGGTACCGGCCAGCTCCACGCCGTCGGCCAGCTCCTCATCGGTGAGGTAGCGGTTGAAGGAGTTTTCAAAGGTGATGCCCTCCGCCTGGAACCCGGCGGCACGCACCCGGACGGTGGCGCCCCAGCGGGCCACGTCCATGGTGGGCTTGGTGAAGCGGTCAAAGGCCAGCTGGGGGTCGTACCAGCTCTCGGTGCCGGAGACGCCGGTGGCGCTGTAATAGGTGTAGCCGATGCCGTAGTACCAGGTGAGGATCACGTCCTTGCTGGGGTCGGCGTTCACGAAGGTGACGTTGGGGGTCTCCACGCTGATCTGCTCCCGATAGGTGCCCGGGGCGATGTGGACGGTGACCCGCTGGTCATCGGTGCGGGTCATGCGGGAGATGTACGCCAGCGCGCCGGTGACCGTCTTGAAGTTGGGGGTCTGGGCCTCGTCGCCCACGTACACGTCGGCGGCGTAGTCCACGGCAGCCGGGGTGGCGGTGGAGACGAACAGGAGGTCCTTCTCCACGGCGGCGTCGCCCACCACCACATGGGTCTGGGTGGCGTAGCCGTCCACGGTGGCCTTGGCCAGGTACGCCCCGGCGCGGAGGCTGGCGGTGTAGCCGCCGTCAGAGACGGTGGCGGGGTAGTTGTAGCCGTCCTCCTCATAGGCGCTGCTGCCCTCGTTCCACGCCAGGTGGGCGAAGGTGAGGTCGGTCACCGCCGCGCCCAGGGCGGCGTAGGTGCTGTCGGCATAGAGGGGCGCGAACTGGTCGTCCTCGTCCAGGACCACCAGCTTGCCGGAGACGGCCTGGACGGGCTTGGGCTCCACCTGGATGGTCTGGCCGGTGAGGGCGGTGCCCTCGGAGGTCACGGCCTCCGGGGCCTTGACCTGGTAGTCGTCCACACCGGCGAGGGAGACGGTGTAGCTCACGCCCGGCTCCAGGGTGGCGGTGAAGTCCATGCCGGTCAGGGTCAACGCCACGGGCTCAGAGCCCTGGTCGGCGGAGTCCGCGTCGGGCACCATGGACACGGCCAGCTTGGACAGGTCGTAGCCGCTGTCAAAACCGGTGATGGTGCCGGAGTAGGTGTAGAGGGATTTCGCCTCCAGAGTGATGTCATGGGTCTGCCCGGCCAGGACGTTGGCCTCCGCCGGGGTGACGTACTTGGTGCCGCTCGCCCCGGTGGTGGGGCCGAAGCCGCCCACGCCGGACAGGGCGATGCCGTAGGTGTAGCCCGGGGCCAGGGCGGTCTCATAGGTGGTGGCCCCGGCGGCCAGGGCCACCTCGGTCACCGCCTTGGTGTCCTGGTTGGTGAACTTCAGGGAGAAGGGCTGATCCGCGGGGAAGTCCGCGGGCAGCGTGATCTTGCCGGAGACGGCCACGGCGGGAATGCGCGCCACCCGGTAGTAGACGGGCTTGCCGCCGCCGGTCTGGGCCAGGGTGTAATCCCCGTCCTCAGTGACCACAAAGGCCAGCTTCTCCCCGGCGGCCTTGGCGGTGACGGCGTCGCCGCCGTTGAGGGAGAAAGTCATGTCGGTGCCGTTGTTGGCGCCCACGTAGAACACCAGGGTGTCCCCGGCCTTGACGTTCTTCACCGTCAGGGTGCGCTTGGTGGCGTTACCGGTGCCGTTGCAGTAGGCGCCGCCGGCGGTGACGTAGCCGTCGCCGAAGTCCAGGCCGTTGTACTTCACGTCCACGCGGTAGTCGGCCAGGGCCTCGTTCTCGGTGTAGAACCGGTCGCTGTCCGCGGCGGCCAGGAAGGTCAGGTCGCCGAACTCGGCGG
>CANQMK010000083.1 GCA_947624895.1 uncultured Oscillospiraceae bacterium
CTCATCAAGATCGCCGACGCCGCCAAGCGCCCCCTGGGCGCCATGGAGACCTCCAACAAGCGCACCATCAACCAGTTCATCCACCCCGACGTGCTCAAGACCTGCCAGCTGTCCATGGGCATGACGGTGCTGGAGCCGGGCAGCGTGTGGAACACCATGCCCGCCCACACCCACGAGCGGCGGATGGAGATCTATATGTACTTCGAGATCCCGGAGGACAACGTGGTCTTCCACATGATGGGCCAGGGCCAGGAGACCCGCCACATCGTCATGCAGAACGAGCAGGCGGTGATCAGCCCCTCCTGGTCTATCCACGCCGGGGCCGGCACCAGCAACTACACCTTCATCTGGGCCATGGGCGGGGAGAACCAGGCCTTTGACGACATGGACAACATCCCCACCACCGAGCTGCGCTGAGTCCGACCCCTTCCCGCGGGGAAAAAATCTCCTGACAAGGGGGCCGATGTTATGAGTTTTCACCTTTTGACCGTCACCTCCGTCTCCGCCTGCTTCGAGCTGGACAACCAGGCGCCCTACTACGCGCCGGAGCCCTACGACGTCACCCTGGACGGCCAGCCCGCCCTCCAGGGGGTCCGGGCCAACGTCTTCTCCCTGTTCCACCTCCCCCCGGACAGCGAGCATGAGGTGGCGGTGGGCGGGGACCGCCTGACCTTCCGCACCCTCCCCGAGAGCGCCTGCCTGGTGGTCACCGACTTCGGCGCCAAGGGCGACGGCGTCACCGACGACACCGCCGCCATCCAGAACGCCATCAACGTCTGCCCCGCCGGAGGGCGGGTGCTGGTGCCCCAGGGGACCTACCTCATCCGGCCCCTGGTGCTCAAGTCCGACCTCACCCTGGACCTGGACGAGGGCTCGGTGCTCCTGGCCGACCCGGAGGAGGAGCACTATCCCCTCCTCCCCGGCGAGCCGGAGGACGGGGTCACCGGGGAGAACATCCAGGTGAACACCTGGGAGGGCAGCCCCGCCCTGGGCCGCCAGAGCATCCTGAGCGCCTACTACGCCCAGCACGTGAACGTGGTGGGCCGGGGGATCATCGACGGCAACGCCACCTTTGACACCTGGTGGAAGGACGTGAAGGCCCGGACCATCGCCCGGCCCAAGCTGGTCTTCTTCAACCACTGCGAGCACGTCCTCTTCCACGGCGTCCTGGGGCGCAACTCCCCCGCCTGGAACTTCCACCCCTTCTTCTGCAAGGACGTGGGCTTCTACGACATCGCCGTGGAGGCCCCCGCCAACTCCCACAACACCGACGGCACCGACCCGGAGAGCTGTGACGACGTGCGCTACATCGGCGTGCGCTTCTCCGTGGGGGACGACGCCATCGCCATCAAGTCCGGCAAGATGTACATGGGCATGAAGTACAAGACCCCCGCCACCCGCCACGTCATCCGCAACTGCCTGATGGAGCGGGCCCACGGGGCCCTGACCCTGGGCAGCGAGATCTCCGGCGGCATCCAGGATCTAAGCGTGAGCCAGTGCCTCTTCTCCCACACCGACCGGGGCCTGCGCATCAAGACCCGCCGGGGCCGGGGGGAGCAGTGCGTGGTGGATGGGGTGGAGTTCTCCAACATCCTCATGGACAACGTCATGTGCCCCATCGTCATCAATATGTACTACTTCTGCGACCCGGACGGGAAGACGGAGTACGTCTGGAGCAAGGAGACCCTGCCGGTGGACGAGCGCACCCCCCACATGGGCTCCTTCACCTTCCGGGATATGACCTGCGCCGACTGCGAGTGGGCCGCCGCCTACTGCTACGGCCTGCCGGAGATGCCCATCGACAGCGTGACCATCGAGAACGTCACCTTCACCTTCAAGGAGGACGCCGCCGCCGGCAAGCCCGCCATGATGAGCTACATCGAGGACACGCGGAAGCTGGGGCTGTACTTCAACTGTGTGCGGAAGGTGTCGCTGAAAAACGTCACCCTCACCGGCCAGGAGGGCCAGCGGGTGGTGGCCGAGAACGTGGAGGAGGTGGAGGATCAATGAACATCATCGAGCGGTACGTCCAGCAGATCCTGGAGGGCTCCACCCCGGATAAGCCCCTGTGGAACATCGAGAAGATCCACCAGGGGAAGGTCAACGGGTGGAATTACATCGACGGGTGCATGATGATCGCCCTGCTCAACCTCCACGAGATAACTGGGAGGAATATCTACTTCGATTTCGCCGAAAAGTTTTTGGACTACTATGTCCTGGACGACGGCTCCATGCGGGGCTATCAGGAAGAGGACTACAACCTGGACAACCTGTGCGAGGGCCGTCCCCTCTTCGACGTCTACGCCGCCACCGGGAAGGAGAAGTACCGCCTGGCCATTGAGAAGCTCTACGGCCAGGTCCAGCGCCAGCCCCGCACCCAGGAGGGCAACTTCTGGCACAAGGCCATCTACCCCAACCAGGTCTGGCTGGACGGGCTCTATATGGCCCAGGTCTTCTACACCCGCTACACCACCCAGTTTGAGGACTGCGCCCACTACCCGGACATTTTGAACCAGTTCCGCACCGTCCGGGCCAGGATGTACGACCCCGCCACCGGCCTCTACCGCCACGGCTGGGACTCCAGCGGCCAGGCCTTCTGGTGTGAGCCGGACGGCAGGAGCAAGAACCCCTGGCTCCGCTCCCTGGGCTGGTTCTCCGCCGCCCTCATCGACGTGACCAGCCAGCTGGCCCCCGGCCACGAGGAGATGGTCGGCGAGCTCACCGGCATCGCCCGGGAGCTGGCGGGGAGCCTGGTCAAGTACGTGGACGAGAAGGCGGGGATGCTCTGGCAGGTGCCCGATCAGCCGGGGCGGGAGGGGAACTACCCCGAGACCTCCGGCTCCGCCATGGCTGCCTACTTCTTCCTCAAGGGCGCCCGGACCGGCATCCTGGACGCCTCCTATGCCCCCGTGGGCGCCAAGATCTTCGAGAACATCTGCAAGACCTACCTCACTGAGGTGGACGGCAAGCTGAACCTGGGCGGCATCTGCCTGGTGGCCGGCCTGGGGCCGGAGAACAACCGCCGCCGGGACGGCAGCTACGAGTACTACATCTCCGAGCCGGTGGTGGAGAACGACGCCAAGGGCCTGGCCCCCTTCCTCATGTGCTATACTGAGCTGCTCCGCTCCGGGCAGGACCTGAGCTTTTTGGACCAATGAGTCGGGATCGTCAAATATTTTTGTGGAAATAAGAAAGGAGTTCGATCATCATGGTAAACGAGAAGAGCTTTAGTCTGCAGGGGAAGGTGGCCCTGGTCACCGGCGCCAGCTACGGCATCGGCTTCGCCATCGCCTCCGCCTACGCCAACATGGGCGCCACCATCGTCTTCAACGACATCAAGCAGGAGCTGGTGGACAAGGGCCTGGCCTCCTACAAGGAGCTGGGCATCGAGGCCCACGGCTACGTCTGCGACGTGACCAACGAGGAGGCCGTCCAGGCCCTGGTGGCCCAGGTGGAGAAGGAGGTCGGCGTCATCGACATCCTGGTGAACAACGCCGGCATCATCAAGCGCATCCCCATGCTGGAGATGACCGCCGAGCAGTTCCGCCAGGTCATCGACATCGACCTCAACGGCCCCTTCATCGTGTCCAAGGCGGTCCTGCCCGGCATGATCAAGAAGGGCCACGGCAAGATCATCAACATCTGCTCCATGATGAGCGAGCTGGGCCGGGAGACCGTCTCCGCCTACGCCGCCGCCAAGGGCGGTCTGAAGATGCTCACCCGGAACATCTGCGCCGAGTACGGCGCGGCCAACATCCAGTGCAACGGCATCGGCCCGGGCTACATCGCCACCCCCCAGACCGCGCCCCTCCGGGAGCGTCAGCCCGACGGCTCCCGCCACCCCTTCGACGAGTTCATCTGCTCCCGCACCCCCGCCGGCCGCTGGCTGGAGGCGGAGGAGCTCACCGGCCCCGCCGTCTTCCTGGCCTCCGACGCCTCCAACGCCGTCAACGGCCACATCCTCTATGTGGACGGCGGCATTCTGGCCTACATCGGCAAGCAGCCCTAAGGGCGGAGCGCGGGGAAAATATTTGACTGTCAGGAGGAGACGCGTCCTATGGAAAAGTTGAATTACGCCGTCCTGAAGGCCTCCGGCTATCAGGGCTACATTCTGGAAAAGGCGCCGGAGAAGGTGCTGCAGTTCGGGGAGGGCAACTTCCTCCGGGCTTTCGTGAACTACTGGTTCGACGTGTCCAACGAGAAGGCGGGCTGGAACGGCAAGTGCGTCCTGGTCCAGCCCATCGCCCCGGGCCTGGCCAAGCTCATCAACGACCAGGAGGGGCTCTACACCCTCTACCTCCGGGGCCGGGAGAACGGCGAGAAGGTGGACCGCAAGCGGGTCATCTCCTCCGTCTCCCGCTGTCTCAACCCCTATGAGAAGGCCGACTTTGACGCCATGATGGAGGTGGCGGTGTCCGACGATCTGGAGTACGTGGTCTCCAACACCACCGAGGCCGGCATCGTCTACGACCCCGCCTGCCAGCTGGCCGACGAGCCCGCCTCCTCCTTCCCCGGCAAGCTGACCCAGGTGCTCTACAAGCGCTGGCAGGCCGGGAAGCCCGGCCTGGTGATCCTCTCCTGCGAGCTCATTGACAACAACGGCAAGGAGCTCCTGAAGTGCGTCAACCAGTACATCGACCAGTGGAAGCTGGAGGAGGGCTTCAAGGCCTATGTGAACAATGACTGCACCTTCTGCTCCACCCTGGTGGACCGCATCGTCCCCGGTCGCATCCGCGACCCGGAGGAGGTGGCCCGGCTGGAGGCGGAGAACGGCTACCACGACGAGCTCATCGACGTGGGCGAGGTCTTCGGCGTGTGGAACATCGAAGGCCCCGACTGGCTGGAGGCCAAGCTGCCCTTCAAGGCCGCCGGGGTCAACTGCCCCGTGGTGCCCGACGTGACCCCCTACAAGAAGCGGAAGGTCCGCATCCTCAACGGCGCCCACACCGGCTTCGTCCTGGGGGCCTACCTGGCCGGGTTCGACATCGTCCGGGACTGCATGGAGGACGACACCGTCCGGGGCTTCATGAACAAGATGCTCCACGAGGAGATCATCCCCACCCTGCCCCTGGACAAGAAGGACCTGGAGGACTTCGCCTCCGCGGTGCAGGACCGGTTCAACAACCCCTTCGTGAACCATGAGCTGATGAGCATCTCCCTGAACTCCACCTCCAAGTGGCGGGCCCGGAATATGCCCTCCTTCCTGGAGTACATCGAGAAGACGGGCAAGCTGCCCGCCTGCCTCACCATGTCTTTTGCCGCCTACATCGCCTTCTTCTCCAACGACATCCAGGAGCGCAACGAGAAGGGCCTGGTGTGCAAGCGGCCCAAGGGGGACACCTACACCTGCTCCGACGACGGCTGGGCCCTGGACTTCTACTACGCCCACAAGGACGACAGCATCCCCGACCTGGTCCACGCGGTGATGACCAACCAGCAGATGTGGGGCCAGGACCTGACCCAGGTGCCCGGCTTCGAGGACGCCGTGGTGAAGGGTCTGACCCTCATCCGGGAGCAGGGCGCCAAGGCCGCCTACGCCTCCTGCCTCTAAGCCCCATTCCCATCAAAGGAGTGAGTTCCCATGCCCGATTTCATTCAGATCCACCCCAGCGATAACGTGGCCGTGGCCCTGCACCCCATCCCCAAGGGGACGACCTTCGCCGGCGTCACCGCCAATATGGACATCCCCCAGGGCCACAAGATGGCCCTGCGGGAGGTGGTGGAGGGGGAGAACGTGGTGAAGTACGGCTTCCCCATCGGCCACGCCACCGCCGCCATCGCCCCCGGCGACTGGGTCCACACCCACAACATGGTCACCAACCTCTCCGGGGAGATGGAGTACGCCTACCACCCCAAGGCCGTGCCGGTGAAGTCCGTCCCCGCCGGGACCTTCCAGGGCTACCGCCGGAAGGACGGTCGGGCCGCCACCCGCAACGAGATCTGGATCATCCCCACCGTGGGCTGCGTCAACGACGTGGCCAAGGCCCTGGTGCGGGACAACCAGGACCTGGTGAAGGGCTCCATCGACGGGCTGTACACCTTCACCCACCCCTTCGGCTGTTCCCAGACCGGGGAGGACCACGCCCAGACCCGCAAGCTGCTGGCCGCCCTCACCCGGCACCCCAACGCCGGGGCGGTGCTGGTGCTCAGCCTGGGCTGTGAGAACCTGACCCACGAGCAGTTCTTGGCCGAGCTGGGGGACTACGACCCCGAGCGGGTGAAGTTCCTCACCTGCCAGGAGGTGGACGACGAGCTGGTGGCCGCCCGGGCGGTGCTGGAGGAGTGCGCCGCCTACGCCGGGCAGTTCCAGCGCGAGCCCATCCCCGCCAGCGAGCTGGTGGTGGGCATGAAGTGCGGCGGGTCCGACGGCCTGTCCGGCATCACCGCCAACCCCACCGTGGGCCGCTTCTCCGACCTGCTGGTGGCCATGGGCGGCTCCACCGTCCTCACCGAGGTGCCGGAGATGTTCGGCGCGGAGGGCTTCCTCATGGACCGCTGTATCAGCGAGGCCGTCTTCCAGAAGGCGGTCAACATGATTAACGGCTTCAAGGCCTACTTCATCCGCCACAACGAGGTGGTCTACGACAACCCCAGCCCGGGCAACAAGCAGGGGGGCATCACCACCCTGGAGGACAAGTCCTGCGGCTGTGTGCAGAAGGGCGGCTCCGCCCCCATCATGGACGTGATCGGCTACGGCGAGCAGGTGACCACCAAGGGCCTGAATATGCTCTACGGCCCGGGCAACGACCTGGTCTCCGCCACTGCCCTCACCGCCGCGGGGGCCCACGTCATCCTCTTCACCACCGGCCGGGGCACTCCCTTCGGCGCCCCCGCCCCCACCATGAAGATCGCCACCAACACCCCTCTGGCCACCAAGAAGACCACCTGGATCGACTTCAACGCCGGGGTGGTGGCCGACGGGGCCAAGACCCTGGACGAGGCCGCCCAGGACCTGATGGACCTGGTGCTGGAGGTCTGCTCCGGCAAGAAGACCCACGCGGAGGAGAAGGGCTTTCGGGAGATCTCCATCTTCAAGGACGGCGTGGTGCTCTAAGGCGGATGAACTTATCAGAATGCTTCAAAATTTTCAATAGGAGGGAACCAGCATGAACGAAATTCTCAAGCGCATTTCCGACATCGGCATCATTCCCGTCATCGCCTTCAACAGCGTGGACGAGGCGGTGCCCCTCTGTAAGGCCCTGGTGGCCGGCGGCCTGCCCGCCGCGGAGGTGACCTTCCGCACCGCCTGCGCCGAGGAGTGCATCCAGATCATCAACAAGGAGGTCCCCGAGATGCTCCTGGGGGCCGGCACCGTGCTCACCACCGAGCAGGCCGACAAGGCCATGGCCGCCGGCGCCTCCTTCATCGTGGCCCCCGGCTATGACCCCGCCGTGTGCCAGCACGTGCTGGACAAGGGCGGCGTGATGGTCCCCGGCACCTGCTCCGCCGGCGAGATGCAGCAGGCCATGAACCAGGGCTGCCAGGGCCTGAAGTTCTTCCCCGCCGAGGCCAACGGCGGCGTGGGGATGCTCAAGAACATCGGCGCGGCGCTGAAGAGCGCCCGGTGGATGTGCACCGGCGGCGTCAACGCCAAGAACGTCAACGACTACCTGGGCTATGACCAGATCGTGGCCGTGGGCGGCACCTGGATGTGCAAGGCGGACATGATCAAGGCCGGCAAGTGGGACGAGATCACCGCCATGTGCCAGGAGGCGGTGCGGACCATGCTGGGCTTCACCCTCAAGCACGTGGGCATCAACTGCGGCGACGCCGCCGAGGCCGCCAAGGTGGCCAAGGCCATCGGCGCCATCTTCGGCTTCCCCTACAAGGAGGGCAACTCCTCCGACTTCGCCGGCACCGTGGTGGAGGCGTGCAAGGTGAAGAAGCCCGGCACCATGGGCCACATCGCCATCGGCACCAACGACGTGGACCGGGCCATCTACCACCTGGGCCGCCAGGGCGTGAAGTTCATGGACACCGACAAGGTGGTGGACCAGGCCACCGGCAAGACCAAGGCGGTCTACATCGACGGCGAGTTCGGCGGCTTCGCCATCCATCTGGTGAAGAACTGAGCGCGAGCGTAGGCGCATAGCGCCCGATGGACCGGAGCAAGGGGAAAAACAAGCCGCCCGTGGGCGGCGGATTTTCCCCGCGCGGAGGGAAGCGGGCGCGGCCATGCGCCCAACGCGAGCGTGACCATGCGCCCAACGCAGGCGCGGACCTGCGCGTGATCGTGAACCAAATAAAATCAAGGAGGAAACCCACATGAAAGTCATTACCTTCGGCGAGCTGATGATCCGTCTCCAGCCCTACAACTACGAGCGCTTTGTCCAGGCCGACCACCTGGAGTTCACCTTCGGCGGCGGCGAGGCCAACGTGGCCGTCTCCCTGGCCAA
>CANQMK010000084.1 GCA_947624895.1 uncultured Oscillospiraceae bacterium
GGAACCAAGCAGCACTAAGCGAACCACCGCTTGTGCCGTGGGGACGCCGGGCCTGAGCCGGCTGTGGGGGTAACGGGCATAACCGGGGCTTCAAAGGCCGGTGTGCGGCCGTGCTGCGCGACCAGACTTTTTTCCCCGCCTGGGCGGGACGAGCCGGAGGTGAGAGGATGTATCAGGCGCTCTACCGCAAATACCGCCCCAAAACCTTTTCCGACGTGGTGGGGCAGAGCCACGTCACCGAGACGCTGCGCCGCCAGGTGGAGACCGGGCGGCTGAGCCACGCCTACCTCTTCACCGGCACCCGGGGGACCGGCAAGACCACCTGCGCCAAGATTTTGGCCAAGGCGGTGAACTGCCGCCACCCGGTACACGGCGAGCCCTGCAACCGGTGCGACGCCTGCGTGGGGCTGGACAGCGGCGCGATCCTGGACGTGCTGGAGCTGGACGCGGCCTCCAACAACAGCGTGGACTACGTCCGGGCCCTCCGGGAGGAGGCGGTCTATACCCCCGGCAGCGTGAAAAAGCGCGTGTATATCATCGACGAGGTCCATATGCTCTCCACCTCCGCCTTCAACGCCCTGCTGAAAATTTTGGAGGAGCCGCCGGAGCACCTGATGTTCATCCTGGCCACCACCGAGCTCCACAAGGTCCTGCCCACCATCCGCTCCCGGTGCCAGCAGTTCGCCTTCAAGCGCATCCTCCCCGACGAGATCGCCCACCGCCTCACCTGGGTGGCCCAACAGGAGAACATCCCCCTCACCCCGGAGGGGGCTGATCTCCTGGCCCGCCTGGCCGACGGCGGGATGCGGGACGCCCTGTCCCTCCTGGACCAGTGCCAGGGCGGGGGCGGCCCGGTGGACCAGCGGGCGGTCATCGACGCCCTGGGCATGGCGGGCAACCTGGAGACCGCCAGGCTCCTGGGGGAGCTGGCCGACGGGGACACCGCCGCCGCCCTGGGCGACCTGGACCGGCTCTACGCCGCGGGCAAGGACGTGAAGACCATGCTGGGGGAGCTGGCCGCCCTGTGCCGGGACCTGCTCATCCGCAAGACCGCCCCCCAGGGGGGCGCGGGCCTGCTCACCGGCGGCTATGACGACGCCACCCTCCGGGGCCTGTCTGAGCGGCTGCTCTCCCCCCGACTCATCCAGATGCTCACTGTATTACAGGAGACCATCGCCCTCCTGCCCCGCAGCGGCAATCAGCGTACCGACGCGGAGCTGTGCTTCATCCGCCTGGGGGATGAGAGCCTGGACGGCGGGGCGCTGGGCCTCTCCGCTCGGGTGGCCCGGCTGGAGACCATGCTGTCCTACCCCGTGTCCCGGCCCGCCGTCTCCGTCCCGGACGCGACGGCCCCGGCCACGCCCGCTGTGAACACCGCGGCCCCGGCCACGCCCTCTGTGAATACCGCGGTTCAGGCCACGCCGACCCGGGCCGCGCCAGCCGCGCCGACCCAGACCGCGCCTGTTGCGACTACTCCGGATCAGGCCGCGCCTGCCGCGGCCATTTCGGCTCTAGCCACGCCGGTCCAGGCCGCGCCAACCGCGCCCGCGCCCGTGCCGGTCCAGGCTGACCCCGCGCCGGAGGAGGACTGGGAGGACGCGGACGCGCCGCCGCCCTGGGAGGAGGAGCCTCCCCCGGTGGAGCCGACGTGGGAGGAGCCGCCGGTACGGGAGGAGACGCCGCCTCCGGCGGAACCGGAGCGGCCCGCCGCCGTGGTGGACGACCAGGCGTTCTGGCCCGCCCTGCTCCCCGGGCTGAAGCCGTTGCTGTCCCCGGCGGCGTGGGCCTTTGTGTCCAACGCTGCCATGACCACCGGGGTGCTCCGGGGGGAGGAGCTGGTGCTGGAGGCCAAGGCCAGCGTCACCAAGGCCATGATCGACAAGCCGGAGGTGCGGGACGCCATCGCCCGGGCCGCCTCCGCCCGCCTGGGCCGGACGGTGCGGGTGTCGGTCACCGCTCCCGCCCCCGCCGCGGGGCGGATGGACGATCTGCTGAAGATGGGAAAGTTCTGGGACGAGTGAGCCCAGCGCGCGATCAGAACAAGGGAAGGGAAGGAGTGCTGGAACATGGCAAAGGGCTTTAACAGCCGGGGCGTGCCCGGTATGGGCGGCGGCATCAACATGAACATGATCAAAAAGGCCCAGAAGATGCAGGAGGATATGCAGCGGATGCAGGAGGAGCTGGAGAGCGCCACCTACACCGCCGCCGCCGGAGGCGGGGTGGTCACCGCCCAGGTCTCCGGGAAGAAGGAGCTCACCGGGCTGACCATCGACCCGGAGGCGGTGGACCCGGAGGATGTGGAGATGCTCCAGGACCTGATCATCGCCGCGGTGAACGAGGCCCTGCGCGCCGCCGACGACGCCGCCAGCCAGAGCATGCAGAAGCTCACCGGCGGTCTGAACCTGCCCTTCTGACCCAGCGGAAAAGAGGCGCTCCCGGCGCCTCTTTTTGCGTTTGCCGGGGCAGTCTGACGGTTTGACAGGAAAGGGGGGACGGCGGGGTGAGACGGGCTGTGGTGGCCGCCTTCCTGTGCGCGGAGGGGGCGCTTTATATCGCGTTCCTGGCCCTGGACGGGACGGGGCACGGTTTTGCCGCCGTGCCGGTAAAGTACGCCGGGGTCCTCCTGTGCGGAGCCTTCGCCCTCTGGGCCGGGGTCCGGGGCGGGGACCGGCTGGTGTTCCCGGCCCTGGCGCTCACCGCCGTGGCCGACTGGTTTTTGCTGGTGCTGGACCGGTGGTACGCCGCGGGGGTGGCGGTGTTTTTGGCGGTCCAGGCGGTGTACCTTCTCCGCCTGCGGCGGCGGGGCAGCGGGCTGGGCGCGCCCCTCCGGGCGGCGCTGGCCCTGCTGACCTGGGCGGGGTTTTGGGCGCTGGGACAGACCGCGCCGCTGGAGCTGCTGGCGGGGCTGTACTTCTCCCAGCTGCTGGCCAACACCGCCCTGGCCTGGCGGGCGGGGGAGAGACCGCCCCTGTTCGCCGTCGGCCTGACCCTGTTCGTGGGGTGCGACCTGTGTGTGGGCCTTGTCAACGCGGGATTGGCGGCGGGGGCGTATCCCCTGGTGGCCATGGGGATGTGGCTTTTTTATCTGCCCTCCCAGGTGTGCATCGCCCTGTCCGCCCTGTCGAAGGAGGATGCTTGTGAAACGGAGAAGTAAATTGCTGTCCGCGGCGCTGGCCGTGACCATCGCTCTGGTTTTGCTGGCCGGGGCCATCGCCGTGCCCATCCTGTGCCGACCCTTCTATTACGCCCACATTCGCCCCCTGGAGCTGGCGGAGCGAACCGGTTTTAGCGAAGAGCAGATCAGGACCGCCTTTGACCAGATGCTGGACTACTGCCTGGGCGCCCCGGAGTTCGCCACCGGCGAACTGCGCTGGTCGGAGAGCGGGCGGGACCACTTCACCGACGTGCGGGGGCTGTTTCTGCTGGACCTGCGGGTGCTGGCGGCGGCGGTGGCGGCCCTGGCCGCCCTTCTGGTCTGGGCCAAGGCCGCCGGACGGACGCCCGCCCCGCTGTTGGGGCGGGGCCCCGCCTTTTGGGCGGGCGCGGGGCTGGGCGGGGTATTCCTGCTCCTGGGCGGGCTGGCCGCCCTGGACTTCGACCGGGCCTTTGTGGTCTTCCACGCCCTCTTTTTCCCCGGAAAGACCAACTGGCTGTTCGACCCCCAGACGGATCAGATCATCCTGATCCTGCCGGAGGTGTTCTTTCAAAACTGCGCCCTCCTGGTCCTGGGCATCCTGGTCCTGGGGTGCGTCGGCCTGATTGCCTTCGACCTTCTGCGAAGCAGGAGGAGGGGCGGCGCGAGGGCCGAGGACCCTTGAAAACACAAGAAAAAGCCCCGCAACCCTTGAGGTTGCGGGGCTTTTTTCAGTGGTGCGCGAGGCGGGAGTCGAACCCGCACGTCCTTGCGAACACCGGCACCTGAAGCCGGCGAGTCTACCAATTCCACCACTCGCGCGAGGGGCGCGCCACCAGGCCGGAGCCTTGGCGCAAGCAATATATTACCACGCCCAAACCGGGCTGTCAACAGTTTTTTGGAATTTTTGCGCCCGGCGCAAAAAACTTTTCAAAAATCCCTTGCATTTCCAGGGGGAGTGTGCTAACATAATAAAGCTGTCGACTGAGACAGTGTACGCGGCTGTAGCTCAGCTGGATAGAGTGACTGGCTACGAACCAGTAGGTCGGGGGTTCGAATCCCTTCAGCCGTACCAAAAGAGGGCCCACATCGGAAGATGTGGGCCCTCTTTTGTCTGTGCGGGCGGTCAGTGGGGCAGCTTGTCGGCCACCATGTCGGCGGCGTCCTCCGCCAGGCGGCCCATGTTCTTCACCGTGCGGCGGGTGGCGTGCTTGATCTGCTTCTCCTGCTTCATCATCACCGCGCCCACGGCGGCCCCGGCCATCATGCCCAGGCCCATGCCCTTCAGAAACGGGTGCTCGTTCATCTTGATCCCTCCTTTGTCCGCCCATTTAGTATGACCAAAATTCGCAAAAATCCATTGCGTATTTTGCCGAGCTTCTGTATAATAAAAGCACTGTGCTTTTATTTGGCAAAAAGGAGGGGAACGGCGTGGAACTCCTCATCCGCGGGGGCCGGGTCATCGACCCGGCGGGCGGCGTGGACGACGTTTTGGACATCCTGGTGAAAGACGGCGAAATCGCCCGGATGGAGAAGACGGTGGATGCCCCCGGGGCCCAGGTGATCCAGGCGGCGGGGCTGGTGGTGTGTCCGGGGCTGGTGGATATGCACGTCCACCTCCGGGACCCCGGCCTCACCCACAAGGAGACCATCCCCACCGGCCGGGCCGCCGCCGCCGCAGGGGGGTTCAGCGCGGTGGCCTGTATGCCCAACACCAAGCCCACCGCGGACAGCCCGGAGGTGTTGCGCTACATCCTGGACGCCGCCGCCTCCCCCGGGCCCCACGTCCTCCCCATCGGGGCGCTGACGGCGGGGGAGAGGGGGGAGACCCTCACCGACGCCCAGGCCCTGCGTCAGGCGGGAGCAGTGGCCCTCTCCGACGACGGGATGCCCGTCCAGAGCGCCGCGGTCACGCGCCGGGGGCTCCAGGCGGCGGGGGCGGCGGGCCTGCCCGTCCTGTCCCACTGCGAGGACGCGGAGCTGGTGCAAAACTACGCCGTCAACGAAGGGGCGGTCTCCCGCGCCCTGGGTCTCCCCGGTCGGCCCGCCATCGCCGAGGAGCTGATGGTGGCCCGGGACGCCATGCTGGCCCAGGAGACGGGCTGCCCGGTGCACATCTGCCACGTGTCCACCGCCAAAAGCGTAGAGATCGTCCGCCGCTTCAAGGCGGAGGGGGCCCCGGTCACCTGCGAGACCTGCCCCCAGTATTTCTCCCTGACGGAGGACGAGGTGTTGCGCCAGGGGACTCTGGCCCGGGTCAACCCGCCCCTCCGCACTAAGGCCGACGTGGAGGGCATCATTCGGGGTCTCCAGGACGGCGCCATCGACGCCATCGCCACCGACCACGCCCCCCACGCCCAGGAGGAAAAGGCCCTGCCCCTCCCCCAGGCCCCCAGCGGGATGGTGGGGCTGGAGACCGCTTTGGGGGTGACCCTGACCTACCTCTACCACACCGGGGCGCTCTCCCTGCCCCAGATCGTGGGAAAGCTGACGGCCAACCCCGCCGCCATCCTCCGCGTCCCCTATGGCCGCCTGGCGGTGGGCGGCCCGGCCCACATCACCCTCTTCGACCCGGAGGAGGCGTGGACGGTGGACCCGGAGCGGTTTTGCTCTATGGGTCGCAATACCCCCTTTGGGGGGATGGAACTGCGGGGAAAAGTCAAGTACACCATCGTAGACGGCCAGATCGTCTACCGGGATGAAAAGGAGCGTTTGTGATGTCGTTTGATGTGCTGCAAGAGAAAATCCGCAAGGTGAAAAACCCCACCGTGGCCGGACTGGACGCGCGGCTGGAGTACATTCCGCCCCAGCTGGTGGCCGGGTGCTTTGAAAAGTACGGCGAGACCCTGGAGGGGGCGGCCCAGGCGGTCTACCGCTACAACTGCGACCTGATGGACGCCCTCCAGGGGATCGTCCCGGCGGTGAAGCCCCAGGCGGCCTACTACGAGCTGCTGGGCTGGCCCGGGGTAAAGGCCCTGGCCGACACCATCGCCTACGCCCACGACAAGGGATTTTACGTCATCGCCGACGTGAAACGCGGCGACATTGGCTCCACCGCCCAGGCCTACGCCGAGGGCTGGCTGGGCAAGAGTAAGGTGGGGGGCCAGTCCATCGCCCCCTTTGACGCCGACTGCGTCACCATCAACGGCTACATGGGCTCGGACGCCATCCTGCCCTTCCTGAATATCGCCAAGGAGGAGGGCAAGGGTGTGTTCCTGCTGGTGAAGACCTCCAACCCCTCCTCCGGGGAGCTCCAGGACATGGTGGCCGGGGACCGGCAGGTCTACACCGTCATGGCCGACCTGTGCAAGCGCCTGGGGGCGGGCAGCGAGGGCCAGCGGGGCTACCAGGCCCTGGGGGCGGTGGTGGGGGCCACCTATCCCGCCCAGCTGAAGGAACTGCGCCGCCGCATGGAGCAGACCTTCTTCCTGGTCCCCGGCTACGGCGCCCAGGGCGGCACCGCCGAGGACGTGCGCCACGCCTTTGACCGCTACGGCTGGGGTGCCATCATCAACTCCTCCCGGGGTATCCTGTGCGCCTGGAAGAAAATGGAAAACGGGGCGGAGCAATACCAGGACGCCGCCCGCCAGGCCGCCGAGACTATGCGGGACGACATCAAGCGGTTCGTCACCATTGTGTAAAGGGGTGTGACTATGCCCGTGCAACAGAGCTGTAAGCTGGTGGAAAAGCGCCTGGTAGGGCCCAACACCTGGCAGTTCGTCCTGGAGGCGGGGGAGATGGTGGGCCGGACCTTCCGGGGCCCCGGCCAGTTCGTCCACATCGCCTGCGGCCATTCCCGGCTCCTGCGTCGGCCTATCTCCGTGTGCGCCTGTCAGGCGGACGACCCGGAGGACCTGCTGCGCGTCGTCTTCGAGGTCCGGGGAGAGGGCACCGCGTGGCTGGCCCGCCGGGAGGTGGGGGACAGCCTGGATGTGCTGGGCCTGCTGGGCAACGGCTTCCGGATGGAGCGCGAGGGCCGCTACCTGCTGGCCGGAGGCGGCATCGGCGTGCCCCCGCTGTACGGCTGCGCCCAGTTCTGCGGCGGCAAGGCGGTGGCGGTGCTGGGCTTCCGCAGCGAGGAGCGGGCCATTCTGCTGGAGGATTTCGCCCAGGCCTGTGAGGGCGTATTCCTTTACACAGATGATAGAAGCCTTGGAAAACAAGGCTATGTGGCGGACGGCATCCGGGCGGTGCTTGACAAGGATAGGAACTTTACAGCGATTTTAGCCTGCGGGCCCAAGCCCATGCTCCGGGGGGTGGCGGAGGCGGCCAGGGAATACGGCGTGCCCTGCCAGGTCTCCATGGAGGAGCGGATGGCCTGCGGGGTGGGGGCCTGCCTGGGCTGTGCCATCCCCATGGCGGACGGGACGATGAAGCACGTGTGCAAGGACGGGCCGGTGTTTGACGCCCAGGAGGTGGATTGGAATGCCTGAAGTGGATCTCTCCGTCACCCTGGCCGGGGTGCGGCTGAAAAACCCCATCGTCCCGGTGTCCGGGACCTTTGGCTTCGGGGAGGAGTACGGGCAGTTTTTTGACCTGGAGGCCCTGGGGGGCATCTGCGTCAAGGGCCTCACCCTGCACCCCCGGAACGGCAACCCGCCCCCTCGCATCGCCGAGACCCCCATGGGGATGCTCAACTCGGTGGGTCTGCAAAACCCTGGGGTGGACGCCTTTTTGGAAAAGGAGTGGCCCCGCCTGCGGGAGTTGGACACGGTGGTCATCGCCAACATCTCCGGCAACACCCCGGCGGAGTACGGCCAGATGTGCGAAAAGCTGTCGGAGGCGGGGGTGCCCCTCATCGAGGTGAACGTCTCCTGCCCCAACGTGAAGGCGGGGGGCCTGGCCTACGGCACCAGACCGGAGCTGTGCGCCGAGGTGACCCGGGAGGCCAAGGCCCACGCCGGGCGCACCCCGGTGATGGTCAAGCTGTCCCCCAACGTCACCGACATCACCGAGATCGCCAAGGCCGCCGCCGACGCCGGGGCGGACGCCCTGTCCCTCATCAACACCCTCCGGGGGATGCGGATCGACCTGGAGACCCGTCGGCCCATTCTGCGGATGAACACCGGCGGCCTGTCCGGCCCCGCGGTCCTGCCTGTGGCCCTGCGGATGGTGTGGGAGGTCCACAGCGCCGTGGACCTGCCCATCCTGGGTATGGGGGGCGTGGCCACCGCCCGGGACGCGGTGGAGATGCTCCTGGCCGGGGCCACCG
>CANQMK010000085.1 GCA_947624895.1 uncultured Oscillospiraceae bacterium
ACGCCTTCAGCCAGGGCCAGGACATTTTGGAGGCCAACGAGCTCCTCTTTGACCACAACATCGAAGTGCTGGAATAGCCAGGGCCGGCGGCGGAGCCGTCGGCCGACCCTGACCCGCTTTTTGCCGGGACCCGAGCGCCCCTTTTGACAGAAAAGAGGCGCGCCAAAAAAACGCCACAGATGAAACCAGAAGGAGAGGGAGAGAGATGGACTGTCCAAACTGCGGCGCGAGCAATTCGCCGGAGGACAACTTCTGCCGCAAGTGCGGCGGGCCGCTGACGGCCCCGGCCCCGTCGGAGGGGACGCCGCCGCCCGCGCCGCCGAAGGACGGCGGGGAGAGCGGCGCCCTCCCCCGGACGTCTGTTGACGCGCCCGTCCCCGCGCCTGATCTTACTTCCACACCCGCGCCGGACTTCACGCCTGACACCGCGCCGGACGGCTCCGCGTCGGCGCCGGGGGGCAAGCACCAGGACCCGGTGTGCCCCTTCTGCGGCGGGACGGACTGCCAGCCGGTCAGCCGCACCACGGGCAAGGCCCGGGGCGGTGGGTACAGCATCAGCGACGGCTGCTGTGGGATGTGCCTGATGGGGCCGGTGGGCCTGTTGTGCGGCCTGGGCGGGGGCAGGAGCAAGATCGATCTCAAGAACGAGGTGGTGTGGGTCTGCCGCTCCTGCGGTAAACAGCACCTCTCCCAAAAGGACGGGCTGGAGAAGGCCGTCGCCCTGGCCAGCAGCTACGGCACCGGCGCGGTCATCATCGGCTTGATCCTCTCCTTTGGGATGTACGTATACGGCTGGAGCTGGATCTTCGCGGTCCTCTGGGCGTTCAGTCCGCTGGTGGTCTATGGGATGGTGTCGGCAGAGGTGGAGGAGGAGCTGGGCTACCCCATGGAGGAGATCCTGCCTCCCAACACGTCCATCCCCAAGATCCTGATCCTGTCGGAGATCGGGATGGTCCTGTTGCTCTGGCTGGGCGGGCATTTCATCTTTGACTTTCTGAACGAGATGGCCTCCCAATGACCGGCTACCGCTTCTGTGTGATCCTGGGCCGGGCCTCTGGCTGTCACCAACGGCCCGAGCGGAGCTTTTTCTTCCGGGGCAGGCAGTTCCCCGTCTGCGCCCGGTGTACCGGGGTGTACCTGGGGGAGCTGGCGGCCCTGCTCACCCTTCGGTGGGTGCGCCCGCCGCTGTGGGTGGCGCCCCTGTTCTGCGCGGTGATGCTGGCGGACTGGGG
Organism: uncultured Oscillospiraceae bacterium; assembly: GCA_947624895.1. Classification (GTDB taxonomy): domain Bacteria; phylum Bacillota; class Clostridia; order Oscillospirales; family Oscillospiraceae; genus MGBC124762. Next base: position 1,233 of record CANQMK010000085.1, read on the forward strand.
GGTGCAGGCCCTGGGGTGGCGGGAGTCCACCAATCCAAGAAGACTGGTCACCGGCCTCCTGTGCGGCTACGGGCTGTGCTGTGGGGCTGTGATCGGCCTGGCGAAACTGCTGGGAAGAATATAGAGAAAAGGGAGGAAAAGAGCGTGAAACGGATCTGGAAGGTTGGAAAAAGACTGGCCGCCGCCGCGCTGGCGCTGACCTTGCTGGTCTGCCTGGGGGCCTGCGGCAAGAACGAGGAGGCGGAGGAAAAGCTGGTGGGCACCTGGGACGCCTACTACATGGCAGACGAGTGGGAGTCCAGCGGCTTGGACAAGGGCGATATGCGGCTGGATCTGACCAACAAGGGTACCTTTAACCTGGCCAGTATGGGAGAAGTGATCAGCGGGGACTGGAGCTATGATGGCGAGTCCCTGTCCCTGGACTATGGCGGGGGAAATGTTGTGAAAATGTCGGTGTCCCTGATCTCAGAGACCGAGATGACCACCAGGGGAGAGGATGAAGATATGCTGATCAGCTGGCGCAGGCGGTAAGACCCGCCCGCGCCCGGACACAAGAGAAAGGGAGGGGGAGCGCATGGCTTTTTGCGTGAACTGCGGCAGGGAACTGCCCCCGGGGGCGGGGTTCTGCCCCAAGTGCGGGGCCAGGGCGGAGGCCGCCGTCTGTCCCAAGTGCGGCAGGGAGGTGGACCCGGACGACGCCTTTTGCCCGTCCTGCGGCGCGCCCCTGGCGCCCGCGCCGGAGCCGGAGCCGACGCCCGAGCCGGAGCCCGCCTTCCAGCGGGTGGCGCGGATCCCCGGGACCTGTCCCCGGTGCGGAAAGCCCAGCCTACCCGGGTATGACCACTGCACCTACTGCGGCCAGGAATGGGAGGTGCTGAAGGTCCCCGAGGTCTGCCCCGTCTGCGGTGAGCCCAGCGAGGCCGGGAGCGACCGCTGTACCAACTGCGGCGAGCCGTGGCCGCGGGGGGAGGGGCCGAAGCCGGAGGACGGCGACCCGAACCAGACCCAGACGTTCGGCACGGGTGAGCCGCCCCGGGAGTTCTCCTGGCGCTATCGACGCGCCACGATGCGCTGGAGCGAGCGCGTCTCCATCCGCGCGGAGGTGGACGACAAGCGCCTGCTCTGCGCCTTCAAACGCAGGATGCTGTGGCATGAGGGGGAGACGGAGCAGGAGATCCCACTAAAACAGATTTCCAGCTTTACGATGACCTCCAAGGTGTCGGTGGCGGTGTGGGCCTTGACCATGACGATGCTGTTCATCATCGCGGCCCCGCCCCTGCTGCCCCTGTTGGGCGTCGACGCCTTCGTCGACACGAAGGAGGTGGCTGTGGGCGTGGTCGCGTCCCTGATGGTATGCGCCCTGATGATGTGGTGGGTGCGTTTCCACCTCCGCCACTACCACCTGACCATCCGCGGCCAGACGGGGATCGCTGAGCTGGAGCTGGACGCGCAGGGGTACGACGACCTGTGGCGGCTCCAGACGGAGCTGACTCGCCGGACCGGCATCCAGCCCACCGCCCCCGGGGAGAACGGCGTCACCGGCAAGGTGATCGCCGGTGTGCTCATCGGCGCGCTTCTGGCCGCCGGTCTGGTGGCGCTGGTGGTCAGCCAGCTGCCCGAGACGTCCAGCGCCGAGACCCTGGCCGACGCATCGGCGGCCAGCTCCACCACCGAGGCCACCGCCACCCCGTCCGACGACGAAGAGGAGGAATATGTCTCCGGGTCTAACGAAGAACTCCGTGTGTTGTATGGAAACTGGAAGGCAGTGGGGCATGACCAAGTTCTGACCATTGAAAATGACTTGAGCACAGGGCAAGTCAATGTGACCCATGATTATTACAGTGGTGGGGCCAGAATTCTCGGCCGCTCCGGCATCCTGAGCGCCGATGATGATGGCAATCTGTACGCGGATTTGATGTCCGCCCCAGTTGGGGGACTGACCCAGCAAGACCTGACAGAGCGGATCTATCTACTCTATGACGATAACAGCATTTACGCTTTTTGGATCTATGGATACGGCACCAGATCAGATGTGTTGCAGTTTGAACGGCAGTGGTGGTGACCCACCGCCCAACAAAAACGAGCGGGAGAGGCGACCCCCTCTCCCGCTCGTTTTCGCGCATGCGGCCTATCCCATCTGCACCCCCATAGCAAGCCATCAAAAAGCTTGCAATTCGAAAGGGTCATTTACGCAGGCGCCAACAAAGCAGATGAGGACATTCCTTTTGATCGATCAGCCAGCTGCACATGGGTTTTTGCTTGTCCCCTTACAAACAACCCGCGGTCAGCGGTTCTCTCCCGGCTCCACCAGAAAAAGAGACAGCCACCCTGCGGGTGACTGTCCCTTTTTGGTGGAGATAAGCGGGATCGAACCGCCAACGCAGAGCGTTGGCGGAACCGCTGACAGATCAAAAGGCAAGAGGTCAGCGGTTCGATGATTTCACCAAACAAAAAGCAGGTATCCGATTGGATACCTGCTTTCCGTTTGGTGGAGATAAGCGGGATCGAACCGCTGACCTCTTGAATGCCATTCAAGCGCTCTCCCGAATGATCGGGGAAACACCCCCAAGGGAGCCTACTCCGCACCGATCCTCTCAGCAGGCTGCTGTATGGCCGCCAGGAGGGGTGACGCATGGTCGGTGGTATAGCTGGAGGGAGGCTGAATGAGGTCCGCCGCCAAGGGCGGTATGATCGTTAGGAAGCCTGCTTGGCCGGTTCGTACTGATTGGGTACGTCAATGCCGCAGTTAAATTGCTCAAAGTTCATATTGAACTCGATGTGCAGCCGGTAGCCATCGTACACATAGACTCGCTTGATGATGTAACCGGCGATCATCTTCTTTACCGCCATGTCGCTGGAGTCGAACATCTCCGACCACTTGAGGATGCGGCGGTAATCGGCCTTGATCTGGCCGATCTTGCTCTCGCTCTCCGCCTGTTCAGCATAGAGTGAGGTAAGCGTCTCGTTTGCTTCCGTCATCTTGGCGCGGGCACTTTCCAGCAGTTCGGATAGGATCTCCCTGGGGAAGCTGCTTTTGCCTTGGATGGCTTTGACCACCTCACCCTTGAGGGAGTCATACTCCTTGGTGGCCTTGGCGCACTCCGCTTTGGCGGCGGCCAACCGCTCCTTCAGGGAGACCATCGCGCTACGGTGGGTACGAGATACGATCTCGTCCTCGCTCACAGCGTTCATTTGATCGAATATCTGGTGGAGTACCTCTGTGATCAACCCATCCAAGATGTGCATGGTGTACCCGGTGGGGCCATCACACTCAGCTCTTTTGCGGGTTTTATTGTAGCAAACGTAGCGGATCCGCTTGCGACCGATCCGCTCACCGGCGGCGTTGACCCGGACAGTCCCATTGGTAGTCAAGGTCAGCCGTCCGCCGCAGTGACCGCAGTACACATTCCCAGAGAGAAGGGACTGGCCACTGGTGTTCCTCGGCATGGTGCGCTGCTCGTTATATTCGTTGACTCTCTGTTCCATCAGTTGCTGTGCCATTTCAAAATTCGCGGTAGGGATGATCTGGAGGTCATCAAACACTTGAGATTGGGTTTCGCCGCTTCTCAGGATGCCGGTGTACATGATGTTGTGGAGGATATGCCCTACGGTGGCCTCGTGCCAGTGCTTTCCCTCGCGGGTCAGGATGCCCTGTTCGTTGAGAAAATTGGCGATTTTGAACCGCCCGAAGCCAGAGCCGATGCAGAGGTCGAACATCATGCGGATCACTTTGGCCTCGGCCTCGTTGATCTCCAACTTCATCACTTCGTGCTTTCTTTTATTCAGCACACCGCTGGGAACAAGCCTGTAACCAAACGGGGCCACACCGCCGCGGAATCGCCCCTCCCGCACCATCTGCCCCAGGGCGGCCTTGGTACGCATGGAGGTTTTCTGGCTTTCTCCATCGGCCTGCCAGAAGCGGATGTAATTGGTGAGCCGGTCAACATGGCTGTCGATGCGCTGCTCGCCCTCGTTGACACTCCAGACGTGGATGCCGTTCTTTACGAACCACTCTACCACGAAGGGGGTTTCCTCAGCCCGTCTGCCAAGGCGGTCAAACATGAACACCAGCAGGATGTCAAACTTTCCTTTTTCCGCGTATTCCTTGATGAGTTGGATCTTGTCCCGGTCGTTGACGCTTACCTTGAAGCCGGAAACGCCGGCCTCCTGTTCCTCCAGTACGATGTCCCACCCCATGCGATCCGCGAACTCGTGGCAGGCTTTTCGCTGGACAGGGATATCCGCCTGGTTCAGCTCGTCGTGGTCAACCTGTTTTGTGGTGGAGACACGGTATAAACAACAAACTCTTTCAGCCATTTGTATCCATCCTCTCATTTAATGTTTTGGGAGGATCGGATATCTTATCCCTATGCGGTTGTCAAGGTACCGGGCCTTGCCACGACAAGTATGCCACACCTCCCGCCAAATAGCTACTACTTTTTGCGGGAATTACGGCCAAATGATCAATGGCGCCCATCGCAGACTTCCGTGAGGTCATTCTGCCCGATCCCGCTCTTACGGAGGAAGCCGTCGATCAAGGTCCCCTTGACCAGAGAGGCCAGCGTAGGGTTGTAGTGCTCGGAAAAACAGAGGGAAATGGTGTGGCCGTCAACGACCATGTGGATCTGCCTGACCTGGGAGTCTAGCTTCACTTGCTCTGTCATAGTTTACCCCTCGCTTTCATTTTTCTGGTTTGATCGCACAAGAACGGGCGTCGGCCTATGAGCAGCCGACGCCCGTGGTATCTGCGGTCAACATTGGTTTTGTGTTGCTGTCGCTCTTGTATTCGACACTACTTCCCCAAGAGCAAGGCCCCTCGGAGGAGAGGCCAAGGGCGATTGCCTGAAGATGGGCTGGTCGGGCCCTGTCATGGGAGTTTCACCCCCGTGAGGATCTCTCACAGCCGCCCTCCTTGCGTGATCCCCCGGTCAAGGGGGGCTGGGACGGGACGGAAGTATCCTCCGACAGTGGTCATGGCGAGACAGCCCACCACAGGCTGTTTTTGGGACGGGCGGAACCGCTGGGCACCTTATTTGGCCGTCATTGACACGGGGTCGAGCCCCGTGCAGGTGGTCTTGGCGCGCCCTCCCTAGTCGCTCGGCCCTTCCGGGCCGCTGTCGGGAACGTGTTCAGGATCGGATTTGGAGTTTTCAAGGTGCTGGTGCGAGGAAGTAGCTTCCTCACTCTCTAGTCCGAGTTCGCGAGGGGGTTGAGAACCCAAATCCTTTTTTATGAAATCTTTTAGATTTATCAGGGCCTTGTGACGGCGCTTGTTGACCGCCTTTTGCGAAATGCCCAGGCTTTGCGCGATCTTCCGCTCGGATCTTTCGTGGAAATAAATACTGACGAGGAGCGTGCGGTCATCTTCCGAGAGAAGATCAAGGCAGCGGTAGAGCTTCTCCACCATGACGTTGGTAATGGCGCGATCCTCGACACTGGGAGAGTCCTCATCCACGATCAAATCGACGCCCAAGCCATCTTCCGTATCCAGCGCGTCATAGGACGCGACGCGCCGACGCATCAGCTTTTCTTCCTGAGTACGGCACTGACGCTCCATGTGGTAATAGGTGTAATAGACCTCCTCGGTCACCGCAACCAATGTGCCGTCAATTTTTATATACCTTTCTGCCATATGGCAAACCTCCGTTCTCCTGAAATTTGGGAAAGCCAAACTTCAGAAGAGGAGGGCCACGACAGCGCGCCTGACCCAAGCGCGTCAGCATCTTCAGCCTTACGAGTCTCATTGCTGCCTCCATTCCTGGAAGGGCAACAAAAAAGCCGGACATCAAGAACCAAAGTAGAACTTGGTTCCCAATGTCCGGCTAATTGGTGATTCAGGCTTGCGCTCAGATCCCGTTGCTCGGTATGTCAGGCTTATTTTGCGCCGTTACCTCGTTGTATTAGGAATGTACCTTTAGAAAAGGCTTGGTTCAATTTAGGCATCGTCTTGGCCATGGAGTGCAAGGCCCTGTTTCTTCGCCTCTCTCTTTGCGGCTATTTTCGCCTGCTCGATCTGTCGGAGAACATCGCACAGTCGAATAGCCTCCACCCTCTTTTGATTCTTGACCTCGAGGAAGACCTCGTCATGGTCGATTACTGCGTCAAAGACACGGGGTTTAATAGGCCGCTCGCTTTGGGGGTTGCGAATAGGTTGTCGGTACATCTCATTTTCCTCCTTTTTTGCAGATGTTTAAAAACACATTGTCAAAAATTAAGCCAGCACGGTCCTATCTGACGAGCTTGTGAGGCTCGTCCAGAAGGCTCGTACCGGCTAAACTCAACAATCTATAAGGTTCGGCTCGTCTGAGCTATAATATTTTTTAGTTGCGACTGCCTCATTAAGACGGGCAATCTGCTCAAGCAGCACTCGTTGCAATCCGAAAAATGCCGTTTAAAAGCTGTCTAATGCTTATTATCTCATACACGGGCGCACCCGCTTTCTTGATCCTAATCACGGGGGATTTTTCGGAGTCGTAAATAAGCTCACCGATGGTGATATGCTGAACTGGGGTCTGGATATAGCGTGTTCGTTTGGTATCGCTATTTACGACTATGATTTTCAACAGCTGATTCAGAAGCACCTTTTCATATACGTTCGCTCCGGGTTTTTTGATGCGGAGTGCAATTGCGTTATTCTTCTCCAAAATCACCTCGCCAATCGGAATCCCTGCTTCAGGCGTACGAAGGATCTCCACTTCAAATCGCCTCCTCTATGCATCTTCTTCGCTCATGTTCGGACAAAAAAAGTGCGGATGGGGTCGTGAGAAATCCCCATCCGCGCCAAAAGGAGCCGTAGTTAAACTACGCTCGAAACTTTTCGGAGCAGATAGGTGGTGTCTTATTCTCGATCAGCAGCTTCTTGAGGTGATTTGCTTTAGTCACGACTACCCCTCCTGTTCCGAAGAGCGCCTTATCATGGCGCACATTTCACTCAAATCATTGTAACAGAC
>CANQMK010000086.1 GCA_947624895.1 uncultured Oscillospiraceae bacterium
AGGCTCCGCCATGACCACCTATGCTGACGACGTCACCGCCATCGTGACCGACGCCTCCGGCGCCGTGGTGGCCACCGCTTCCAGCACCACCGCCGGCGACAGCCACGCCATCGACGTGGAGGTCGAGGCCACCGGCACCTACACCGTCAAGGTCCAGGCCAACCGGGCCGGTCAGACCCCCATCGACTTTGACGCCACCGCCACGGTGGACTTCGTCCTGCCTCTGGCTGCCCCCTCCATCTCCCTGGCCCAGAACATGGGCGGCGGCAACGTCCAGGTGAAGTGGAACGCGGTCCCCGAGGCTGACAGCTACAAGATCTTCGTGGACGGCACCCAGGTGGGCACCTCCACCACCAACTCCTTCCTGCTGGAGAACCAGGAAGTGGGCAAGGAGATCAAGGTCACCGTCTCCGCCCTGCGCGGCACCGAGGAGAGCGCCAAGTCCGAGGAGTACGCGGTCACTCCCTCCGCCGAGAAGCAGATCGGCTGGTCCAAGCTGTGCTGGGGCATCAGCGTCAACCCCAACAACGGCCAGAACACCTACACCGGCGATCTGAACGAGGGCTCCGTCACCCTGGCCGCCACCAACAACGGCGGTAAGTTCAACGACGGCTCCTCCGCCGACGGCATCCAGTTCTACTACACCACCATCCCCTCCGACCAGAACTTTACCCTCCGCGCCCACGTCCATGTGGACACCTGGCACTACTCCAACGGCCAGGAGGGCTTCGGTATGCTGGTTCAGGACTCCATGCCTGAGAACGTGGAGTACGGCCAGGGCAAGGAGTCCGGCTTCTTCACCAACCAGTACTTCATGGGCGGTATCCGCATGGCCTACTACTACGACGCCGAGACCAAAACCCTGGGCGAGAGCGCCGACAGCGGCTATCGGAAGATCAACAGCCGTCTGGGCTACGGTGTCCGTCGGAAGACCGGCCTGACCCCGGACAACGTGGACCGCATCTACGCCAGCGATCCTGAGATTCTGAGCCTCTGGACCCGGGTGGATGACACCACCATGGCCAACGGTGGTCCCAGCGTGAAGGCCTTTGACGTGAGCGGCGGCGCCTCCGGCGTGACCAAGTCCAACGTCATCGGTAACTGCGAGAACGAGGGCGGCCCGGACAACGTCACCGGCACCCTCTACGGCGCGGACTACACCACCATCCAGCGCTATGTCGACTTCGACATGGAGATCACCCGGAACAACACCGGCTACATCCTCACCACCTACAACGCGGACGGCAGCATCATGGGCCAGGATATCAACTATGACTCCTACGACGCCCTGAGCCAGCTGGATCCCGACAACATCTATGTGGGCTTCTTCGTGGCCCGGAACGTGACCATCACCGTCACCGACGCCGAGCTGGAGCTGCGCAACCCCGCTGACGATCCCGCGCCCCTGGTGAAGCCGGCCACCAAGGTCTACCCCAACTTCACCGTCAACTCCCCCACCACCTCCAACACTGAGGACTTCAACCTGAACATGACCGCCAGCGTGGACGGCACCGTGACCATCACCCAGAATGGCACCGCGCTGACCCCCGTGACCATCAAGGGCGGCCAGACCATCGACGTCCCCGTCACCCTGTACGGTGAGGGCAACGGCGCCAACCGCTTCGTGGCCATCTTCACCCCCGACCCGGATCAGTTCGACGACGATCCCACCAAGGAGCTGGAGAACACCAACCCCATCACCGTGGAGCATACCGTCACCTACCGCATCCGCTGGTCTGAGATGGTCAACCTGTACGTCAGCCCGCGGGGCGGCGCCGGCGGCCAGGGCACCAAGACCAGCCCCATCGACCTGGTGACCGCTCTGGGCGTGGCTCGTCCCGGCCAGACCATCATCCTGATGGAGGGCACCTACACCTCCCGGAAGCCCTTCCAGGTGGACCGGGGCGTGGATGGCACCGCTGAGAAGCCCATCCGCCTGATCGCCGATCCCGAGGCGTCCACCCGTCCCGTGCTGGACTTCGGCAACGCCGGCAGCGGCCTGGTGCTGGGCGGTGACTACTGGTACGTCTACGGCTTCGACGTCACCCGCAGCTACTCCGCTGGTATCAAGGTCTCCGGCAACCACAACGTGCTGGAGAACATGAACACCTACGCCAACTACTCCGCCGGTATCGCTCTGGAGCGGTTGAACGGCAACGACCTGACCATCGACACTTGGCCCAGCTACAACCTGGTCAAGAACTGCACCTCCTGGAACAACGCCGACGCCGCCCACGAGGACGCTGACGGCTTCACCGCCAAGCTCACCTGCGGCGTGGAGAACGTGTTCGATGGTTGTATCTCCCACCACAACGCCGACGACGGCTGGGATATGTTCGCCAAGAGCGACACCGGCAACATCGGCCTGGTCACCCTGAAGAACTGCGTCGCCTACAAGAACGGCTTCCTGTACGACCTCACCACCGGCGAGGAGTTCATCTCCGGCGGTAACGGCAACGGCATCAAGATGGGCGGCAACAGCATGCCTGGTGGCCACACCCTGCTCAACTCCTACTCCTTCTACAACAAGGCCAAGGGCATCGACTCCAACTCCTGCCCGGACATCCATGTTGAGAACTGCATCAGCTACAACAACGGCCTGGAGGCCGACGGCGACTTCCTCAACAGCTACAACTACGCCTTCTACACCTCCGGCGCCGCCAACACCGCGTTCATCGCCAAGAACCTGATCTCCTTCAAGGACGAGAAGGTCGACGAGCTGAGCGTGAACAAGTACGGCAAGTCCCTGAACCAGGCCGACCAGACCGAGGGCCTGGGCACCCAGGTGGCCGCTGACCTGCGCAACGAGACCACCTACTACTGGGACGGCGCCAAGAGCGTGAACAGCAAGGGCGAGGAGATCACCGCGGACGCCTTCGTCTCCCTGGACTTCGTGAACGCTGACATCCACAACGAGGGCGGCACCGTCAAGCGGGACGCCGAGGGCAAGATCGACATGGGCGGCTTCCTTGAGCTCACCGACAAGGCTCCCGCCGGCGTCGGCGCCACCGCTCCCACCACCGAGCCCACCGTGCCTCCCACCGTGGAGGAGGAGACCGGTTCGCCCATTGGCGGCTCCGGCGCCGCCGCTGGTGGCGGCAGCAACCGTCGTGAGGACAGCCGTCGGGACGAGACCACCACCACGCCCGAGGACACCCAGCAGCCCAGCACGCCCAGCACCACCCCGACCTACACCGACGTGCCGGCGGGCAGCTGGTATGAGGCCGGCGTGAGCTTCGTCACCGAGAAGGGTCTGTTCCAGGGCGTGGGCAACGGCGCCTTCGCTCCCAACGACAACATGACCCGCGCCATGCTGATGACCGTCCTGGCCCGCCTGGCGGAGCAGCCCACCGAGGGCGGCGCCACCTGGTACAGCCGGGCGATGGACTGGGCCAAGGCTCAGGGCATCACCGACGGCACTCTGCCCGATGGCAATATCACCCGTGAGCAGCTGGTCACCATGCTCTATCGGTACAGCAACAGCCCGCTGGTTGATGTCTCCATGGGTATGGCCGGCTACGAGGACGCGGCCAGCATCTCTGACTGGGCCCAGACCGCTATGCGGTGGGCGGTCCAGAACGGCTTCCTCACCGGCAAGGACGGCGGGCGCCTGGATCCCCAGGGCACTGCTACCCGCGCTGAGGTCGCTACCATCCTCCAGCGGTTCGTGGAGAAGTAAGACAAGTCCTAGTCCTACCGAGCGCCCCGGAGTCAGAGACTCCGGGGCGCTTCTTTTTCTCCCAGAAGGGGCCTGGGCCCTTCTGGGAGAATTTTTTGCGGCCTGAATGTGCGCCCTTACGGGCACACTTGCGGGCCGAGATATATGTTGGGCCAGGCGTATGTCCTGGCCCAAATTTTTTCTGATTTTTTCGCGCCGTTGGCGCGGAACGCCGTGAGGCTTTTGCGGATGGGCGGGGAGGGTGGTGCGCGAAAGGCGTTGAAACGGGGGGAGAAACGTGGTATAATAGCCGCAGAGCGGCTATTATACCGACTGGATGCCGCCTTTGCTCTTACCCTGCGGGCGGAACCGCAAAAGATGGCGCATTGTACCACACCGCTGGCGCGGATGTGGTACAATATAATATACCGTGATAGAAGAGCGTCGCCGGGCTTTGGGCTTGGGGCGGCGCGGGGCGCGAGATGGGCCGCCGGGAGCGGCAGAGGGGAGGACGGAGCGCCATGCGGGAACTGCTGTTCATCTATAATCCCCACGCGGGACAGGGGAAGGTCCGGGGGCGGCTGTCCGATATCCTGGGGGTGTTCGCCGGGAACGGCTATCTGCCCACCGTCTACCCCACCCAGGCCGCCGGGGACGCCACCCGCCTGGTGCGGCAGGAGGGGGGGCGCTACCCCAGGATCGTCTGCTGCGGCGGGGACGGCACCCTCCACGAGGTGGTGGCCGCCCTGATGGAGATGGAGGACCCGCCGGTGCTGGGCTATATCCCCGCGGGGACCACCAACGACTTCTCCAAAAACCTCGACCTGCCCCGGGACCTGGGCCGGGCCGCCCAGGTGGCGGTGAACGGCCCGGCCATGCGTTGCGACATCGGGCGGTTCAACGGCCAGAGCTTCGTCTACGTGGCCGCCTTCGGGGCGTTTACCGACGTGAGCTACGACACGCCCCAGCAGTTCAAGAACACCTTCGGCCACCTGGCCTACGTCCTGGAGGGGATCGGGCGGCTGGGGAGCATCCGCAACTGGCACATGACGGTGGAGCACGACGGGGAGACCCTGGAGGGGGACTTCGTGCTGGGGATGGTGAGCAACACCCGGTCGGTGGGCGGCTTCCAGGGCTGGCCGGCCCAGGATGTGGAGCTGGACGACGGGCTGTTCGAGGTCATTTTGGTCCGGGCGCCCAAGAACGCCATGGAGCTCCAGGCCATTCTCCACTCGGTGATGACCCGGACCCCGGAGGGGAACGGGCCGCTCATCGGCTTTCGCACCAGCCACCTCACCCTCACCTGCGACGGGGAGGCGGCCTGGACGCTGGACGGGGAGTACGGCGGGAGCCACAAGGTGGTACACATTGAGAACGTCCCCCGGGCCCTGGCCCTGTGCCGGGGAGAGCGGGAGGAGTGAGCCCGCCGGGGGGCTTTTGACGCACCAGGGACGGGGCGGTTCCATAGGATGGAGGGAAAACCATCCATGGAAGGAGGACGCCCGATGGAAGAACGTGACGGACGGGCCGTGCCGGACGCGGGGATGCTGGGCTGTGACCGGGAGCTTTTCGCCCAGGTGTGGAGCCGGGTGGACCCCGCCGGGGGCGGCCCGGTGGAGCCCATTCCCCCGGCGGCGCCGATGGAGGTCCCCGGCCCGGCCCCGGCGGAGGACGGGGCGGGGCGGCAGCTCCAGGCGCTGGTGCTGGAGTGCCTGACGGACGGGTCGGTCTACCGGGACCTGGCCCGGCGCGCCCGCCGCTCGGCGGGGGAGCTCCAGGGACTCTACCGGCAAAAGCTCCGACAGGCCAAGCGGCTCAGCGCCGCCTATTTTTTGCGCGCCGGCGTGCGCTACTGGCCCCGGGAGGTCACCCCGGCCAACCCCCGGGAGGGGTTCTTCCCCGCCCTGCGGGAGCGGTATCTGGCCGAGGGGCGGCTGGCCCGGCGGCTGGAGGAGCTGGCCGGGGACGCCGGGGAGGAGAGCCTGCGGGCGCTCTACGGCGAGCTGGCTCGGGAGACCGGGGAGATGGCCCGGACGGTCCGGGCGGTCGTGGAGCGGGAGACGTAGCGGGAGAACACGGGAGAGGGGGCGGCGCCGATGGCGCGGGGCATCACATCCTGGCAGGCGCTGGAGGAGGAGGTCCAGCGCGATGGGTTGCTGCCCTTTTTCTCCTGCGGCGTGGGCCTCTCGGTGGAGGAGCTGACCCCCGGGCGGTACTGGTTCTCCGGGGAGGTGGACGGGCCCTGGGAGTGGCGCATGGAGGTGGCCCGCCGGGGCGTGGTGGCCTACGGCAAGCTCTTTGGGAAAAAGGCGGGGCTGGTGAGCCGGGAGTGGTACCCGGACCTGGCCAACTACCGCCGGGACGGGTACGACTTCGACGCCCGCTATGAGGACGGCCTGGCGGGGCACGGGGAGAAGCGGATCGTGGACCTGCTGGCCCGGGAGGGGCCGATGCTGTCCAAGGACCTGAAGCGGGCGGCGGGCTTTGGCCGGGACGGGGCCAAGGGGTTCGACACGGTGATCACCCGCCTGCAGATGCAGACCTACGTCACCGTCCACAGCTTTGAGTATTCCGTGGACCGGCTGGGCCGACCCTACGGCTGGGGGGTGGCGAAGTACGCCCTCACCGAGGACGTGCTGGGGGAGGAGGTCACCCGGGGCGCCTATGGCCGGGATCCGGCGGAGTCCAAGGCGCGGCTGGTGGACCGGCTGGGACTGCTGTGCCCCCGGGCCTTTGACGACGAGTTGGAGCGGCTGATCCGCTGAAGGAGGGACGAGAGGTGGAGCTCTTTTTGACCAGCAGTCCCACCGGGCCCCTGGACGGGAGCAGGCCGGTGGAGGGATTGGACGGGAAAAACGGCTTCGCCGCCGCGCTGGCGGAGGCGTGGCGGCCCGGGGGGCGGTGGCTGACGGTGGCCGCCGACCCGGCGGGGGGCTCCGGCAACGACGCCATGGCGGACTTCTTCGCCGGGGCGCTGGCACGCAGCGGCCTCGCCTGCGCCGGGGTGGACCTGTGGGACGCCCGGACGCCGCCGGAGGCCCTCACCCTGGCGGGGTACGACGGGGTCTTTCTGGGCGGCGGCCACGTGCCCACCCAGAACGCCTTTTTTCAGGCCATCGGCCTGAGGGAGAAGCTGGCGGGCTTTGCCGGGGTGGTGGTGGGCATCAGCGCCGGGAGCATGAACGCCGCCCGGCGGGTGTACGCCCAGCCGGAGCTGCCTGGGGAGGCCGCCGACCCAGGCTACGTCCGCTGGCTGGACGGCCTGGGGCTCACGGAAGTGAACATCCTGCCCCACTATCAGCTGGTCCGGGACGCCTGGCTGGACGGCCGCCGACTCTTTGACGACATCACCCGGGCCGACAGCTTCGGCCACGCCTTTTTGGCCATCCCAGATGGGAGCTACGTCCACGTGAAGGAGGGCCGGACCACCCTGTGGGGGGAGGGCTGGCGGATGGCGGAGGGGCGGATGGAGCGGATCTGCCGGGACGGGGAACACCTGGCCCTGTGAGAGAGAAAGGGAGGAGACGACATGGGACTGACGCTGGAGCGGGGGCGGCCCGCCGACGAGACGGGGCGGCTCCCCAAGGAGCTGCGGTGCTATGACCTGCTGGACCGCCTGGGGATCGCCTATCAGCGGGTGGACCATCCCCCCGCCATGACCATGGAGGTCTGCGGAGAGATCGACCGGGCCCTCCAGGCCATGATCTGCAAGAACCTCTTTTTGTGCAACCGACAGCAGACCCAGTTCTACCTGCTCCTCCTCCCCGGGGACAAGCGGTTCCTCACCAAGGAGCTCTCCGGCCAGCTGGGGGTGGCCCGGCTGTCCTTCGCCGACGCGGGGCACATGGAGGAGCTGCTGGATATCACCCCCGGCTCGGTGAGCGTGCTGGGGCTGATGAACGACCGGGAGAAGCGGGTCCAGCTGGTGATCGACGGGGATGTGTGGAACGCCTCGGACTTCGCCTGCCACCCCTGCATCAACACCTCCAGCCTCCGCTTCTCCATGGCGGACTTCCGGGAGAAACTCCTCCCCGCCCTGGGCCACCCGCCCATCCACGTCTCCCTCGCCGGGGAGTAGAGAGTACAAAAAGCCGCCGCCCGTCCACTTGGGACGGGCGGCGGCTTTTTGCGCGGTCACTTCTCCGCGATGGTGCAGTGCTGGACGGCGAAGTCCAGGAACAGGCCGATGAGCTCGTTGCGGCTGTGGCCGGTGCGCTGGGCGATCTGGTTGATCTGCTCCAACAACTCCTCCTTGACCCGGATGGAGAAAATACGGTAGCCATCCTCCCCCTTGGGGCCCTTGGGGTGGATGACCAGCTTGGCGTCGCTCATAAAATCACTTCCTTAACATGATTTTATGCTTGCAAAGACGGCATAAGTATGGTAATATCTATGCTAGCATATATGTTAAGAAAATAAGTTAATATATATGTTAATAAAATCAGAGAGGCGATCACCATGAAAAAACGTCTGTTGTCCCTGGCCTTGGCCCTCTGC
>CANQMK010000087.1 GCA_947624895.1 uncultured Oscillospiraceae bacterium
AACTGGTTGATGGTGCGCTTGTTGGAGGTCTCCATGGCGCCCAGGGGGCGCTTGGCGGCGTCGGCGATCTTGATGAGGCGGGTCTCATAGGCGCAGTGGGCGGGGGCGGAGACCATGTAGAACTTGGCGGGCTTGGCGGGGTCCTTGCTGGCGAAGTGGACCTCCTTGGCCCCCATGGTGATGTACAGGCAGTCCTTGTAGCCCAGGTCGTAGACGGTGCCGTCCACGGTGATGGAGCCGTCCCCGCCGATGTTGAAGATGCCGATCTCCCGGCGCTCCAGCAGGTAGTTCACCCCGAAGGTGTGCCACACGTCCATCCCCTTGTCGATGGACACGCTCTCCTTCACCGGCATACAGCCCAGAGTGACCATGCGGTCCACATGGGAATAGACGGCCACCACCTGGTCGGGCTGGTAGAGGTCCTGGATGAGAAACTCCCGGCGCAGCTCCTCGGTGGTGTACCGCTTCACATCCTGAGGGCCGGTGGAATAGCGAATGTCGATGCTCATGGTCCTTCCTCCTTGTTCTGGTTGAAGTTGCCACAGCGGGCAAGATTGTGGCTTTTGAACATATTTTTACAGCTAAAATCAATTATAGTTTATTATTTTGTATAAGCCTATGTCACAAACGGCACTGGTTATTCACGATACGGATATGGGGCGCTCACCCCGTCTCCCGCCGCCGTTTTACGAACTCGGAGGGGGAACAGCCGTAGTATTTTTTGAACACGCGGGAGAAGTAGAGGGCGTCGGAAAAGCCGCAGTTTTCCGCCACCTCCGCCACCGAATACTCCCGCGTCCAGGCGGCGGTAAGCATCCCTCCGGCCTTTTTCATCCGCAGGTCGATCATGTACCGCAGGGGGGTGAGGCCCATCTCCTTCTGGAAGAGCTTGCGGAGGTAGTCGTAGTTGAAGGGCATCTGCCGGATCACCTGGTCCAGCTCGAAGGCGGGGTTGGAGTAGCTCTGGAGGATGCTGGAGCGGATGCGCTCCACGGCGGCGGAGAACTCCCGGTTGTCCCGGAGGACGGTCATAAAGCCGCCGATCAGCTCCCCCAGGGCGGACAGGATCAGCTCCCGGCCCCGGAGTTTGGAGGCGTAGTAGTGCTCCGCCTGGGCGAAGGCGGCGCCCATGTGGCCCTCGGGGCCGTCGTCCACCCGGAAGGGGGTCTTGAAGGGGAAGGCGGGGGCCTCCATGGCCAGGTGGATCCGCCTGGCGTCCCGGGCGGGGAAGTCCATATGGACGGCGCCGGGGGGGATGGCCACCGCCTGCCCCGCCTGGTAGCTCAGGGGGTCGCTGTTCTCCATCTGGTAGGCCCCCTCCCCCGCGGCGCAGTAGAGCAGCTCCCAGTGGGGGTGGCTGTGCCAGTCGGCGTTCAGGGCCTGGTCGTGCTCGCCCGCGTAGAGGATGGTGTTCATGGAGCGCTCACGCCTCGTCGTAGAGCCGCTGCATGGCCTCCCGACAGGACTGGGCGTTCTCCGGGCTGGTGTTCTCCAGGGTGGCGTAGAGGAAGGGCTTCTCCGCCTTGACGAAGGCCATCACCCGGCGGTAGTCCATCCCGCCGGTGCCGGGGGCGGCGGCCTTCAGCTGGCCGCCGGCGTCCTCGGGGAGGAAGTCCTTCAGGTGGAGCATGGCCACGTCCTTGCCCAGCAGCTCGATGGCCTCGGCAATCACCTCATCCGCCCGGTCCATATTCTCCAGGCTCAGCAGGTTCACCGGGTCGAAGAGGACCTGGAGGTTGTGGCTGCCGATCTCGTCCAGCACCTGGCGGCACCGCTTGGGGTTCCAGACGATGTGCTTGACCACCGGCTCGATGGCCACCGTCACCCCGTAGCTCTCCGCGCAGCGGACCACCGGCTTCAGGTTCTTGATGAAGGTGGCCAAGGCGGCGTCGCTCCGGCACTCGGGGCAGAACTTGTACTCCGGGTTGGGGGCCCCCGTCTCGGTGCCCACCATGCCGCAGCCCAGCAGGGCGGCGAAGCGGATGTGGGCGTAGTATTTCTCCTGGATCCCCGCCAGGGCGGCGGGGTCGGGGTGGGCCAGGTTCAGGTAGTTGCCCAGCACGGCGATGTCCAGCCCGTTCTCCCAGAAGAGGCGCTTGAGGTAGCCGGCATAGCCCGGGGTCAGGGCGGAGGGGGTGTTGGGCACCTCCTTCAGGGACTTCCCCAGGGCCATGTGGACGCACTTGAAGCCCTTTTGCCGCACCAGGGGGAGGAGCTGTTCCAGGGGCAGTTTTTCCCCGTCGTGGAGCCGCAGTCCGATCTGGATCATGGTGATGACCTCCTTCACAGCGTATCCTTTTTGTCCATATCCATAGTATACAATATCCGCCTCCATAAGTCCATAGAAAAGTCAAAAAGTCCCGGGTCGTACAGGGGCGAACAGGGACGTGAGCGGGGGCGGGATGGCGGGTCGGACAGGAACGAACAGAGGCGGCGCGGGGCGGAGGGCGGGTCGGACAGAGGCAGTAGAGGCGGAGACGGAGGGCGGGTCAGGTGGGGGCGAATAGGGGATAGGTGGGCCGGACGCGGGGGCGGGATGGCGGGGGCAAAAAAGCGCCCCGGAGGCGTGGCCTCCGGGGCGCCGGGTAGGGCTCTTTACTTGATGACCATCTCGGTCTCGTCGTCGAAGAGGTAGACGTTCTTGTAGGGGATGGAGAAGGTGATGTCCGCGTCCAGGGCGGGGGTGTCGTGGGGATCCACCTTCAGGATAGCCCGCTCCGTACCGGAGACCACGTAGACGTTGGTGTTGTCGCCCAGCATCTCGGTGAGTTCCACGTTGCACTTCAACTGATACGCCTCGTCCTGCTTGCCCAGCTCAATGGCCTCGGGGCGGAAACCGAAGACGATGCGCTTGCCCTCATACTCGGCCATATGGCTGCCCAGCACGGGGGTGAGGTCCAGCACGTTGTCGCCGATGGTCACCTTGCCGCCCTTCACGTCGGTGCGGATGAAGTTCATGGGCGGCTCGCCGATGAACCCGGCCACGAAGACGTTCACGGGGTCGAAGTACAGCTCCTTGGGGGTGCCCACCTGCTGGACGTAGCCGTCCTTCATCACCACGATGCGGTCGGCCAGGGTCATGGCCTCGGTCTGGTCGTGGGTGACGTAGATGGTGGTGGCGCCGGTCTCCCGGTGGATCTGGGCGATCTCGGCGCGCATGGTCACACGCTGCTTGGCGTCCAGGTTGGACAGGGGCTCATCCATGAGGAAGATGCCCACCTTCCGGATGATGGACCGACCGATGGCCACACGCTGGCGCTGGCCGCCGGACAGCGCCCGGGGGAAGCGGTCCAGGTAGTCGGTCAGGCCCAGGATCTTGGCGGTGTTCAGCACCCGCTGTTCGATCACGTCGTCGTCCACGCCCTGAAGGGTGAGGCCGAAGGCGATGTTGTCATAGACGGTCATGTTGGGGTAGAGGGCGTAGCTCTGGAAGACCATGGCCACCTCCCGCTCCCGGGGACCCAGCTCGTTGACCCGCTTGCCCTTGATCTCAAAGTCGCCGCTGGAGATATCTTCCAGCCCGGCGATCATCCGCAGGGTGGTGGACTTCCCGCAGCCGGAGGGCCCCACGAAGACGATGAACTCGCCCTGCTCGATGGTGAGGTTGAAATCATGAACCGCGTGGAATCCATTCGGGTAAATCTTATTTACATTTTTCAGCTCCAGTGTGGACATGACTTAACCCTCCTGCACATTCTTGTTTTTGGCCCGCGCGAACCACTTGACCACCAGGTGCTTCAGCCCGATCAGAAGCGAGTCGCACAGCACATAAAAGATACCGAATAGAATTGGCTCCACCGCCAGGGGATTGGCGTCCTGGGGGAGGTGGAAGACGGCGATGATGGCCACGTTCAGCACATTGTAGATGGTGACGACCATAGCCATCAGGACCGCCGCGTACAAAATGTTCCAGAAGAAGGTGAGATAGCGTTTCTTGGGGAACATCATATACCGATCGTGGGCCCCTGGGGTCGCGGCGAAAAACCGCAGGGCGTTGTTGGTGAGCACGTCCGTGACGATCCCCAGGGCGATGACGGTGATGAACATCAGGTCCAGGAAGCTGGGGATATACAGCTGCAACCCCCAGAGGAAGAAGTAGCTCACCGCGGCGGGGAACCAGAACTTGATGAAGTACACCTTCAGGGCGTTGGGGATGGCCCGGTGGCTCTTTCCCCGGTATCGCTCCAGTTCCTCCTTGGACACCTCCGGGGAGTTCTCCTCGTTGGCGGTGACCAGGTCCTCCACCGCTTCCTGCTTCAGCTTGTAGTAGTCAACGGCGGGGTTCTTCCCCTCTTTGTCCTTGGGGTCCTTCGCCATATCAGTCCTCGCTGGAGATGTCGATCTCACCCATCTCCTTGCCGGCCTCCACCTCGATGCTGGTGTCGATCTTGCGGATCAGCTTGGCGTAGAGCGGCAGCAGGACGATGAGGACGATGGAGACGCCCATGAGGATCTCGTGGACCCGGATGTTCTTCTGGGCGTAGGCGATGTAGATGGTGTTGGCGGTGATCTGGATGGGCTTCTCCGCGTAGAAGACCGCCTGGACGATGCAGTTGTTGTAGATCACGTCGGCGGCGATGATGGCCGCGAACATGATGAACATGATCACCAGCATGGGGATGTTCACCGGCTTACGGTGGGGGAAGGCGTTCATGAAGCACACCAGGGACAGAATGGAGAACAGCATCACGATGAAGCCGCACAGCCCCATGGGGGAGACGTTGATCTTCGCGGTGGTGTCCGAGATGTGGGTCAGGTTGAGGGAGTAGTAGAGGAAGGTAATGACCAGCATCACCATGGGGATGTTGTGGGGCTTGTGCTTCAAGGAGACGAGGAACTTCCGGAAAGCCTCCTTCACCTTGGCGCCGAAACTCATTTTCTTTTCCATTTTCTCGCCCCCCTTACCGAATGGCGTTGGTGGTCTCTTTGTCGAAGAGGTGCTTGCGCTTGATGGCGAACTGGACCTTGTCGCCGTGGCTGTGGCCGACCCAGCCCTTCAGCTTGGCGCAGACCCGGGCGCCGGCGACGCCGCCGATGTTGCCGTAGACCAGGGTGTTCATGCCCAGGTTCTCGTTGTTGGTCACCGTCACGGGGATGCCGGGGCCCTCCTCGATGTTCTCCGGGCGGACACCCAGGACGATGGTCTTGCCCTGGTAGTCGGTCAGGAGCTTCTTCTCCTCGGCGTCCAGGGCGATGTGGATGTCTGGATCCTTCTCCAGGATCAGCTCATCCCCGGCCACCTTGGCGTCAAAGAGGTTCATGGGGGGCAGGCCGATGAAGCTGGCCACGAAGATGTTGGCCGGGGCGTCGTACAGCTCCAGGGGGGTGCCCACCTGCTGGACGTAGCCCATGGACATACACACGATGCGGTCGGCCAGGGTCAGAGCCTCGGTCTGGTCGTGGGTGACGTACATCATGGTGGCCTTCAGCCTCTTGTGGAGGAGCAGGATCTCCCGGCGGGTGGCGCCGCGGAGCTTGGCGTCCAGGTTGGACAGGGGCTCGTCGAAGAGGAAGACCTTGGGGCTGCGGACGATGGACCGGCCCATGGCCACGCGCTGGCGCTGGCCGCCGGAGAGCTGGTTGGGCTTCTTGTTCAGCTGAGAGGTCAGGCCCAGGATCTCCGCCGCGGCCAGGACCTTCTTGTGGATCACATTGGGGTTCTCCTTACGAAGGGTGAGGGAGAAGGCCATGTTCTCATAGATGGTCATGTGGCCGTAGAGGGCGTAGTTCTGGAAGACCATGGCCATATCCCGGTCCTTGGCGGGGGTCTGGGTGATGTCCTTGCCGTCCAGGTAGAGGTGGCCCTTGGTGATGTCCTCCAGGCCGGCCACCATGCGGAGGGTGGTGGACTTTCCGCAGCCGGAGGGGCCCACCAGGACGATCAGCTCGCCGTCCTTCACGTCCAGGTTGAAGTCGAACACCGCCTGGACATTGTTGTCATATATCTTGTCGATATGCTGTAAACTAAGCTCTGCCATCTCGACCCCTCCTTATGCGGACTTCTGGGCCGTGGCCCCAGCCGCGCTCTGCTCTTCCAGCATCTTCATGTGGGCCTGCAGCGCGCTGCACTTGATGTAGTTCACCACCGCCGCGGCCACCAGGCAAATCGCCGAGAGGATCAGCAGAACGACCTGATAGGTGAACTGCCCGTCGCTCATCACCCGCATCCCGTCATTCAGCACGGCGCTGTGGGCCTTCATGGGGAAGATGAAGATCCGCGCGATCTGGATGACGCCCAGGATGATCAAGGGATAGGTGTAGTTCTTCATGTAGTTCTTGACCCCTTCCGAGGAAAGGAAGGCCGCCAGCATAAAGATGAGGTTGTAGACAACGGAAATGCCGATCATGTAGGTGTAGTAGTAGGTGCCTACGTCGGACTGGTAGATGTTGACAAAGTAGAGCACATCGAAAACGATGGCGAGGATGGTGAGCCTGGAGCAGATGGAGTTCTTGATGAACCGCATCCTGTCTCGTCGAATCAACCGATCTTCATTCATGTGCTGTCGCCTCCCCTAATTTCGTAAAGAAACCGCGCTCGGCTTTCTCTATTCTTTGGGCGGACGGGCCGCCCGCGGTCACTTGACCGGAGCCACCTTCTCGCTCTCCGCCAGCAGGGCGGCCTCACTCTTCATGAGGTTGAGCTTCCAGAAGATGTTGGCCACCAGGATGGCCGCCACCACGATCACCAGGCCAAAGACCAGGTAGTGGATGTCAAACCAGAAGGTGGACTCGGTGTAGTAGGAGCCGAAGGACTCGGCGTACTCCTTCAGACCGGCGAAGTCCACGGTGGTGACGAACTGGGTCTTGAACGCCTCGATCCGGATGTGGGCCCAGACCACCACGGCCAGGGACGCCACCACCCAGAGCGCGGTGGAGATGTAGTTGCCGATGTAGTATCTTCTGCGGGTGTGGGTGTTGGTCAGAAACAGCCCGAGGGAGAGCAGCATCAGCCCGAGACCCGCCAGCATGAGCTGCTGGTTGAAGGGCTGGATGTCGTAGAAGATACGGGCGCCCTGGACGTAGTCCTCATTGGGGTTGGATACGTAGGGCATGGTGTCCTTCAGGGCGTCGTGCAGGTCGGTGACCAGCCCCAGGGCATAGAAGAAAACTGCCGCGCTGACAATAATGGCCAGAAAGCAAAAGACCTTTTGCAAACTCACTTGTCTCTTATACATAGCGACCTCCCTGTTTCGCCCTATCCCCTTCCCCGGGAGCCTCGTCCCGGGGAAGGGGCCTTAGAGCGGCCTTACTGCCAGTCGTAGGCAGTCGTGCTATGGTTGTTGCTCGATCCGATCAGCCCATGTTGTCGTAGAAGGCCAGAGCGCGATCCCAGGCCCGGTTCTGGAGCTGGAGGTACTGGGCGCCCTGATAGTTGTTGGCCACGACACTGGCGGCGGAGGCGGCGTCGGTCATGCCCTCCTCCTTGTAGCCCAGGACGATCACGTCCACCAGCAGGTTCTTCTGGTCCTTGGACGGGCCAAACATGGCGTTGCCCAGGTTGCTGAAGCCGCTGATCTGGTCGTTCTCAACGGTGGTGGTGGGCAGGATGGTGGGCACGCTGGTGTACCACTTGTTGTCGGTGACGGCCAGCTCGGGGTGCTTGATGGTGCCCAGGGCGATGGCGTTGGAGATGTAGCCGGCGCCCTCCCGACCGACCTCGGTGGTGCACTGGAACTCAAAGGCCTGGCTCTTCAGGAAGGACAGGGTGGAGCCCAGGTACTGACGGGCGTAGTTGGTGTAGTTGCCGCTGGCCTTCTCCCACAGCTCGGCACGGGTGGCGTCCGCGATCTCGGGCCACTGCTCACCGTTGAAGTCGAAGGTGACGTAGTTGTCGCCGTCCTTCTTGATGAACTCGTCGGGGCCGTAGCTCATGAGGATCTGCCCCTCGGGGGAGTAGGCGTAGTCGATGAGCTTCAGAGCGGCGTTGAGCTTGTTGGTGTCGTTGCCCACGCCGGCCTTGGAGATGGCCCAGCCGTCGGTCTT
>CANQMK010000088.1 GCA_947624895.1 uncultured Oscillospiraceae bacterium
GCGGTTGTTGAACTTACCGCCGTCCGCGCCGATGACGATGGTCAGACCCTCCCAGGTCTCGGTGCCACCGGCGGTCTTGAATTCGTGCTTCTCCAGGCTGTTGTTGTTGAAGTTCCACTCGGTGGGGACCAGCTCGAAGGTGGGGTACTCCACCTGGACGGAGTGGAGGTAAACCTCTTTCCCGAAGGTCAGGGTGACTTCGCCCTCCGCGTCGGCGATGGTGATGATCTGGCCGTTCTTGCCAGGCTCTTCCTCAACCGCCTCAGCGGTGACCGTGCCGGAGGTGGCGGTCACGTCAGTCCCGTCGCCATAGCAGCAGGTGGTCAGGGTGATGGTGCCCTTCTCGGCCATGTTCAGCTTGATGCTGCTACCGCCACTGCCGTGATAGCCGTGGTTGTTGTGGTAGGCCAGCGTGCCAAAATCGAGGCCGTCCACGGTGATCGCACCCTTGGTCAAATCATAGGTGTCCGCCGCGACGGTGACGGGGTTGGCACCCTCCACGGTGATGCTGTGGACGTAGACGGTGGCGCCGAAGTTCAGGGTGATCTCACCGGCCTCGGCGGTGATGGTGAAGACCTTGCCCTTGGTGCCTTTGTTGTCCTCGCTGGTGTCGGTCACCGTTTCGCTCAGGGTGCCGCCGTCCACGGTGAGGGTGCCCTCGGCGTTGCCGTAGCAGCAGGTGGTGACGGTGATCTTCGCGGCCTCTTCCAGGCTCAGGGTGATCTGGCCGCCCGTGCCGTTGTGGACCAGGCCGTGGCCGGAGCCGTGGGGCGTGAAATTGCCCTTCATGCCGTCCACATCGTCGAGGGAGGCCTTTGCGGGCGTGAAGTCATAGGTGCCGGGGGCCACAAAGGCGGCGGCGGGGGTGAAGCCGATGGTCTTGGTGGTCGCCTTGCCCTCCACCTTCAGGTTGGAGGTGAGATTCTGCTTGCCCGCGGAGGTGGTGACCGCCACGTTGTAGATACCGTCACGCAGGGCGATGCCGTCGGTGCCGGTGAAGGTGTAGACGTAGTGGTACTCGGTGCCGGAGAGGTTATCATCGGTCTTGGGGTTGAAGGGGACAACGTACTGATCCTCGGTCACATCCGCCTCATCCAGCTTGGTGAAGACGAAGGTGGCGTCGGCCAGGGCGGAGGTCGCGATGCCCTCAGCCTCAATGGTGATGGGATAGGCGGCCTTCTTCGCAAAGACGATATCCTGGTCGGTGTCGGCGGTGAAGGTCACGTCGGTGTCGTTGCTGATGTAGTAGTCGTTCACCCAGAGGGCGGACAGCTTGGTCTCCCGGCCCTTCTCCACCAGGATCTCATAGGTGGCGGAGCCGTCCGCGGCCACGGTGACGGCGGCCTTGGGGGTGTAGACCACGTCGTCCCCCACGGGGGTGAAGAGCAGGTCGTTGCCCAGCTTCTCCAGCTGAGCGGCGTCCAGGCCGGTGACGGCGCCGGAGACCTTCACCCGCTCAATGGCCTTCAGGCCCACATTGTGGGTCAGGGTGGCGGAGTCGGCGGGGACCTCCACGGTCTTGCCGGTCTCCACGGCGATGCCGTCCGCGTCCTTCAGGGACAGCTCGTAGGTGTAGGGGGCCAGGAGGGTGCCGGAGTACTTGCCGCCGCTCACGGGGATGGTGATCTCCGCGCCGGTGATGGTGTTGGTGAACACCAGGGAGTACGTGGCGGGGGTCCCGGCGGGCTCGGTGACGGCGCCGGACACGGTCACCTCGGTGGCGTGCTGGCGGTAGAGACGGGCCAGGGTGATCTTCTCGTTGGTGGAGTAGAGCTTATAGTTGCCGTCCTCCTTGGCGTAGAAGGTCATGGTCATACCCTTGGAAGAGCTGCCCAGGTTCTGCAGGCAGGAGGCCTCCACCCCGCTGGGGCCGGCAAACTCGATGAGGGAGTCGGTGCCGTTGGAGGAGATGATGGCGGTGACAATGTCGCCGCTCTTCAGGGCGATCTGGAAATAGACGTTGGTGTTCTTGGCGGAGTTGGAGTAGATGTAGCCGTCATAGACCACGTCGTCCCCGGGGACGTAGGGGTCCTTCCCATCGCCGTTCATGGTCTTCTCGTCGTTACGGGTCAGGGCGGTGTTGACGGTGCGCAGACGGTGGTTGGAGGCCCCGTTGGTGGTGTAGGAGAGGCCGGCCACATCAGGCATGCCGGTGGACGGGAAGTTGACGCCGGTGGAGCCCGGGGTCACGTCGTCGTCATACCAGCTGTTGATCGTGTCAACATCCAGGTGGTTGATGAACTTGTACTGCTCGGTGTCGGTCAGCTGGGTGGCGCTGAAGTCCCAGACATCGACCTCGATGGGACTCCCCGCCGCGGCGGCGGGGACTATCAGCAGAGAGGCCATCATAGCGATGACCAGCAGCGCCGATAGCAGCTGTTTGGTGCTTTTCTTCATTTCTTTCCCTCCTGATTTTGTTTTTTCGCGCGGCAACTTCTACGTCCAGCTTACTCGCTATTGTATAGCATAGCATAAAAGCCCCTGGTTGGCAAGGGCTTTTTTGGTGGTTTTCCAACAAATTGACTGGTAATTTTTCCCCAAGAAAACGCCCCGGAGGGGGATTTCCCTCCGGGGCGTGGAAAACCGTCCCGAACCTTTTTCAGGCGTTCCGCAGCTCCTCCGCCCGGTCGGTCCGCTCCCAGGGGAGGTCCAGGTCGGTCCGGCCAAAGTGGCCGTAGGCGGCGGTCTGGCGGTAGATGGGGCGGCGCAGGTCCAGGGCCCGGATGATGCTGGCGGGGCGGAGGTCGAAGTGGGCGCTCACCAGCTGGGCCAGGGCCTCGTCGTCCACCGCGCCGGTGCCGCAGCTGTCCACCCGCACGGAGACGGGCCGGGCCACGCCGATGGCGTAGGCCACCTCGATCTGGCACCGGCGGCACAGACCGGCGGCCACCAGGTTCTTGGCGATGTACCGGGCCATATAGGCCCCGGAGCGGTCCACCTTGGTGGGGTCCTTGCCGCTGAAACAGCCGCCGCCGTGCCCGGCCATGCCGCCGTAGGTGTCCACGATGACCTTCCGGCCCGTCAGCCCGGTGTCCCCCACCGGGCCGCCCACCACGAAGCGGCCGGTGGGGTTGATGTAGAACTTGGTGTCCCGGTCCAGGTAGGCCCCGGGGATGGTGGGGCGGATCACCGCCTCCTCCACCGCCTGGCGGAGGTCCTGGAGGGAGATGTCCGGGTCGTGCTGGGTGGAGACCACGACGGCGGGGCAGCGCAGGACCTTCCCCGCCTCGTCGTACTCCACGGTGACCTGGCTCTTGCCGTCGGGCCGCAGCCAGGGGAGTTCCCCGCTCTTGCGGACCTGGGCCAGGCGGCGGGTGAGGGCGTGGGCCAGGGCCAGGGGGGCGGGCATGAGCTCGGGGGTCTCGTCGCAGGCGTAGCCGAACATCATCCCCTGGTCCCCCGCGCCCACCCGGTCGTCCGGGTCGGAGCCGCCGTTCTGGTGCTCAAAGGACTTGTTCACCCCCATGGCGATGTCGGGGGACTGGGCGTCGATGGCGGAGAGGACGGCGCAGGAGTCGGCGTCGAAGCCGTAGGCGGGGTCGGTGTAGCCGATCTCCCGGATGGTCCGGCGAGCCAGGGCGGGGATGTCCGGCCGGTAGGAGCTGGAGATCTCCCCCATCACCTGGACCATGCCGGTGGTGGCAAAGGTCTCGCAGGCCACGTGGGCCTCCGGGTCGTGGGCCAGGATGTCGTCCAGGATGGCGTCGGAGATCTGGTCACAGAGCTTGTCGGGGTGGCCCTCGGTGACCGATTCAGAGGTGAAGATGCGGTTGCTCATGGTCTTTCTTCCTTTCTTTTTTTCGGCGAAAAAAGGCGCCCCCAAAGGAGCGCCCTGTCCCTCCTTATCGCTGTTAGCGGAACCACCTTGCCCGGGGGCAGGTTGGTGTGGGGTCATGGAGCTAACTCTCTCGCCCACTCTTGATAACGGGTCGTATTCAATTACCGGTATTCTACCCCACCCGGCGGGCGTTGTCAAGCCCCGGCGTTGACTTTCCCGGAAAAATGGGGTACACTAGGGTAGATTTTCCCAGCGCCATCTCTTAATCAAGGAAGGAGGGGCCGCCGTGCGCCCCGTGGACTCCTGGTTGGACCGCTTCGCCTACAAGCACCCCAGGCTGGGCATCCCCCGGCTGATGCTCTATATCGTGGTGGGGAACGTGCTGGTCTTCTTCTTCGACCTGTTCAGCTCCGGCACCTTCTCGGCCATGCTGGCCTTCTCCCGCGCCGCCATCCTCCACGGGGAGGTCTGGCGGCTGGTCTCCTTCGTCTTCGTCCCGGCGTACAGCGGCGGGGTGCTGTTTTTCGCCCTGTTCCTCTACTTCTACTACTTCATCGGCTCCGCCCTGGAGCGGGAGTGGGGCGCCACCAAGTTCACCCTCTTTTACTTCATGGGGGTGGTGTTCAACATCCTGGTGGGCCTCCTGGCCGGGGGGACCACCATGCACTACGTCAACCTGTCCATGTTCTTCGCCTTCGCCACCCTCTACCCGGATATGCAGTTCCTGCTCTTTTTTATCATCCCGGTGAAGGTGAAGTGGCTGGCCTGGCTGGACGGGGCGCTGTTCGTCCTGGACATGGTGATGATGGCCGTGGGCGGGCAGTATCTGGCCATGCTGCTGCCGGTGGTGGCCATCCTCAACTACTTCCTCTTTTTCTACTCCCCCATCCGGGAGCTGCTGGGCCGGGGCCGCACCCGGGTCCAGCACCAGCACAGCAGGGCCGCCATCGACTTCCGGGCCGCTCAGCGCAAGGCCAAGGAGACGAAGGGCTATATGCACAAGTGCGCCGTCTGCGGCAAGACGGACGCGGACGACCCCAACATGGAGTTCCGCTACTGCTCCCAGTGCGATGGCTACTACTGCTACTGCATGGACCACATCCACAACCACGTCCACGTGAAGGAGTGACCATGGGTCTGGGAGTTCTCTACGCCATGGAGCGGGAGGCCGCGGGCCTCCTGGCGCGCCTGGGGGGCGTCCCCCTGGAGGGGGCGGCGGGAGTCCCCTGCTACGCCCTCCCCGGCGGGCACGTGTTGGCCGTGGGCGGGGTGGGGAAGGTAAACGCCGCCCTGGCCGCCCAACTCCTCATCGACCGCTTCGCCGTGACCGGCATCCTCAACGCCGGGTGCGCCGGGGCGCTGGAGGAGCTGCCGGTGGGGACCCTGGTGGCGGCGGAGGCGTGCGTCCAGCACGACGTGGACACCGCCCTGGCCGGGGACCCGCCGGGGCTCGTGTCCACGGTGAACGTCACCCGCTTCCCCTGCGCCCCCCTCCCCCTCCCCGACGGGGTCCGGGGGGTGGTGGCCACCGGGGACTGGTTCGCCCGGGACTACGCCCGGGCCAGGTGGGTCCGGGACACCTTCGGCGCGGTGGTGTGCGACATGGAGGCCGGGGCCGCCGCCCAGGTCTGTCTGCGCAACAGCCTCCCCTTCCAGGCGGTGAAGGCGGTGTCCGACCACCTCTTCTCCCCCGCCCAGGACGCGGAGTACCGGGAGAATTTTCAACAGGCTATGGCGCGCCTGGACGACGCCGTAGCCGCCATCTTGGAGGGATGAACATGGAACGGATCGCCAGCTTCACCGTGGACCACACCAAGCTCCGCCCGGGGCTCTACCTCTCCCGGGTGGACGGGGATATCGTCACCTACGACCTGCGCTTCAAGCGCCCCAACACCGGCGACCTCCTCTCCAACGCCCAACTCCACTCCGCCGAGCACCTCTTCGCCACCCTCCTGCGCAACAGCGAGCGGAAGGACGCGGTGGTCTACTTCGGCCCCATGGGCTGTCAGACCGGGTTCTACCTGCTGGTGGACGGCTCCAAGCTCAGCCACCAGGAGGTGATCTGGCTCCTGCGCCAGGTCTGCGACCAGGGGGCGCTCTACGCCGGACCCATGCCGGGCAAGAGCGAACGGGAGTGCGGCAACTACCGCAATCTGGACCTGGACCTGGCCCGGGAGCTGTGCGCCTACTACGGCAAGCTCCTGTCCACCTGGACGGTGGACAAGCTGGCCTACGAGACGTGACCCCGCCCCGGCGAAACAGAAGAGCAAACAGCAGCGCCCCGCCTCCACATCGGAGGCGGGGCGTTTGTTGTCGGTTCCTCTTTTCCGCTCAGCTGGGGATACCGGCGGGCGCGGCGCCGTCCGGCTCCTGGTCCGCCGGGGCGGAGGAGGGTTGCGTTGCCGCCCCTTCCGCCGGGCGGGTGTCCGCCCCCTGGTCCGCCGGGGTGGAGGCGGGGTAGAGCGCGGTGAGGCGCACCAGGATCTGCGCCAGCTCCGCCCGGGTGGCCCCCTGGCCGGGGGCCAGGTACAGCCCGTCGGAGGCGGACTGACCGCCGATCACCTTCGTCCCCACCGCCCAGCGGAAGGCATCCACGTCCCACCGGGCCAGCAGCTCCGCGTCCATGTAGGTCCGCAGCAGTTCCACATCCTTCCACTGGGTCAGGTCCGTGCCCTTGCTCTGGGCGTAGCGGCTCAGGGCGACCACCAGCTCCGCCCGGGTGACCGCCCGATCCCCCTCGAACCCCGCGCCGGTGCCCTGGGTCAGCCCGGCGGACTTGGCCCAGCAGGCCGCCGGCTCATACCACTTCCCGGCGGCGTCCGGCCAGGCGGCGGAGTCCTCCACCGACGGCCTGCCCTCCAGGTTGTAGAGGGTCTGGAAGACGGTGGCCCGGGTGACCGCCCCCTCCGGGTCGAAGCCCGCGCCGGTGCCGGTCATCAGGCCCTGCCCGGTGACGGCGGTCACGGCGGCGTCGTACCACATCCCCGCCGCGGCGGGGGCCGTCAGGGCCACCACCAGGGCGCATATCAACAGCGAAGCCACGCGCTTTTTCATCCCTCTGTCCCCTTCCACGCCCCGCGCCCAGCGGGGCCTTTCCCCCATTGTACCCCCTCCGGGGCGGCGGCGCAACGGTTTTTTCGCCCGGTTTCGCCCTCAGACCTCCGCGCCGCCCAGGGCCACCTGGAAGATCACCGTCTGCCCGGTGCTCTCGGCGGAGATGGTGCCGCCGTGGCTCTCCACGATCTCCTTGGCGATGGCCAGGCCCAGCCCCGCCCCGCCGGTGGCGGAGGAGCGGGCGGCGTCCAGGCGGTAGAAGCGCTGGAAGATGTTGCTCAGCTCCCCCTCTGGGATGCCCTGGCCCTGGTTTTCCAGGCGCACCCGCACCCCGCCGTCCTCCCGCGCCGCCGTCAGGCGGATGCGCCCGCCGGGGGGCGAATAGCTCACGGCGTTGCGCAGGAGGTTGTCAAAGACCCGAGCCAGCTTGTCCGGGTCCCCCACCGTGGTCAGCCGCTCCTGGATGTCCGTCTCCAGGGTGAGGCCCTTCTCCTCCAGCAGGGGGTAGAACTCGTCCGCCAGCTGCTCCAGCAGCAGGGACAGCCCCACCTCCACCCGCCGCTCCTCCTCCGCGCGCAGCTCCATCCGGGAGATGTCGAAAAACTCCTCCAGCAGCGTCTCCAGCCGCTGGGCCTTGGTCAGGGCCACGTGGGTGAACCGCCCCCGCTCCTGGGGGGTGAGGTCGGGGCGGTTGTCCAGGATGGTGAGGTAGCCCACCACCGAGGTCAGCGGCGTCTTCAGGTCGTGGGCCAGGAAGGCCACCAGGTCCTTCTGCCGTGCCTGTCCCTCCTGGCTGGACCGGCGCAGGCCCTCCAGCTCCTCTTCCAGTGCCCGGCACTGCCGCCGCAGGCGCCGCCCGCGCCGGGCGTACCCCGCCAGCAGGGCCAGGCAGGCCGCCACCAGGCAGGCCAGAAAGGCGATCCAAAAATTTCTCACCGCGCTCACCCTCCCAGGGAGAAAGGAAGCCGGCGCGGTGCGCCGGCTTCCCTTTCCCTCGTGTTGTCGTCAGACTCAGCTGTTGTGGTAGTTCCAGTGCTGGTCGATCCAGCAGCGCAGCCACTTCTCCGGCAGGGAGGTCTTGGAGGTGTCGTAGGTGTGGTCGTTGGCCGCCTCGATGAT
>CANQMK010000089.1 GCA_947624895.1 uncultured Oscillospiraceae bacterium
GGTATCAGGAAAAATCAAATGGTATCAAATCCCCCAAGCAAAAACGGTTAGAATTGAATTTCACTTTGCGAGTGGGAGTGAGGGAGAGGAAAACCACTGCGCGCATCAGTAAGCGGCCATCTTCAAGGTGCGTATTTTTGCAGATAGGAATCGAGAACTTTTAGATGGCCCCAGGGGGCACCATGGATAACAGTTGTTCTTTGATCAAGTGGCCAGGCGGCAAAGCAAGAGAGACGAGATATATCGAGGACCTGATACCAGAGTATGATCGATATATCGAGCCCTTTGTCGGTGGAGGGGCGATGTTCTTTTTTCTGCGGCCGCAGTATGCGGTCATCAATGATATCTCTAAAAATTTAACGGATTTTTATAGGCTGGTAAAGGAACAAAACGAGATATTTTACGATTATTTATCCGCTTATGATGATTTACTGAAGTCCATGCTGGCCGCTTGCGACCAGCATAGTGATGTATTACTGAAGGTATATGCCACGATAAAAGAAGAGGCCTGCGCTTCCGAGAGCGAGAGCGATTTGGTCCATCGACTGACAGAGGATATTGTAAGTTGCCTTTCTCGGGAAAGCTTGGAAAAATTAGTGTTCAGCAGAGACCACTTGATCAGACAGCTGGACCATAACGCAACGGATAAAATAGTTCGTACCGTGAAAAACGAGGCCAAGTCTCCCTTTAACCTTTGCGACTTGAAGGAAAACCTGATAACAGGGTATATCAGTGGATTATATATGTACTTTCGAGATGTTTGTAACGCGATCGATCTCGGACGAATCACCACACCGGGCCTTGAATATGATATCGCCAATTTTTATTTTATCAGAGAATACTGCTACGGCTCTATGTTCCGATATAACGCGAAGGGTGAATTTAACATTCCGTATGGAGGAATGTCCTATAATCGAAAGTGCTTTGGCGCTAAGATCGAAAACATTTTTTCGGAAGAGACGAAGAAACTGTTTTCCGGGACGACCGTTTGCTGCAAGGATTTTGAGGACTTTTTGGACGGTCTTCAACTGACGGAACATGATTTTATCTTTTTAGACCCTCCGTATGACACCGACTTTTCCAGTTATGAGGGGAGAAAATTTACCAGGGAAGACCAAAAGCGTCTGGCAAACACACTGAAGAGAACAAAGGCGAAGTTTATACTTATCATCAAGAATACAGATTACATATATTCGCTGTATCAAGACAGCTTTCATATCCTGTGCTTTGATAAAACGTATACCTACAACATCCGAAGCCGAAATGATAGAAAGGTAGAGTATCTGATCGTTACGAATATGCCAATATAAAACTTCTCTCCACCTGTTCGCTGGTGGAGAGAAGTTTGCCTTATACCATGTTCTGCAATCTTGTGCATGCGGCTTTATAATACACCGAATCTATTTCACATCCGACAAATTTCCGCCCACAGAGTTTTGCGGCGACCCCAGTCGAACCAACACCCATAAACGGGTCAAATACCACATCTCCTGGGTCGCTTCCGATTTTTATGAGATGTGACAACAAGCGCACAGGCTTTTGCGCTGGATGCTTTGGGTCGCTCAATCTCTCGGGCGGCATACAGATGGGCGATTCAAAGAAATTATGCATCTCTTTTTGAGCCGTAAAATTCCACGTATGCCCTCTGTTCCACATACAAATGATCATTTCACAGCTATTTAAGAATCCGTTTTTATATATTTTGGGGGCGGGATTTGTTTTGTGCCAAATAAAAAATTGAAATGTGTCGAACTCCGGGTCAAATATCTCATGCCATCGCCCGATTAGGTTGTAGCTGGTGAAAATAAAAATATTGCCCTGAGGCTTGAGGATCCTTTTGAAATCGACCAGAAGATCTTTTGGCTCCAAGGGGATGGTATCCCAACTGGCGATATCGTTATTTAACGCGCTTCTCCCAGGAAGAGGGATATTTCCTGTGGAGTATTGCGCGATATTATATGGCGGGTCTGTCAAAATCAGATCGATACTGTGCGCGGGAAGACTTTTCATATATTTTAGACAATCGGCATGGATCAAACGAGACATATTACCCTCCCAAGCAGTTGCTTATCATAGTATTGATGCGCTTGTTTAGGTCAATATCTTCCAGAGCTTCCTTGTAGATCGCCGTAAAGTCAGAAAAAGAAAGCCCGTCGGGGAGAATCCTATTCCAGAAATTGGCGCCGATCAAAAACATGGAGGGGTAGTTCAAGTGCTTCTTGACCGAACCCGTCCATGGAAGGCCCTCGCCATCCTTGTTGTAGAGCGTCGCAAAATATGCCTTGCAATTCTCTACACCCATATCGACATAGATCGTAAGAAGCTTTTCAACATTAGAGGGAGCGTTAGAGCTATCCAGATCACCCCCCGCTTTTAACTCCAGGATATTCCAATCCCTACCGTCAAAAAAGGCCAAGTCCACAGGTTTGGTAAAAATTCCGGGGGTCCTGTACTGGCTGGAGAGAGGTAAGAGCTTTTCCTTGCACGTCTTGTGAGTCACTCCGCTTTCCGTGCGAGAATACCCGCGGCCCTTGGCTTCATTTGAGGCGCGGAACGCGGTGATCTTCCCTCTCAAATTCACTGTTATATGTGTCCACATCGGTCACAACGATTTGACCCGTTACCGTGTCCGGATTGATACTGTGCGCAAGATGACGCGGGTTGACGATAGCTGGGACGTTTTCCTCCCCAAAGGTAAGCCTTGCGATCCTTTTTGCGCAAGCCTCGATCGCGAAGCCGCTTTTCGATTCAAAACTACTGACAAACACCATATTTGCTATGATGTGCATATCCATCTGGCTGAGCAAGAAATTGTTTGCCTTTCGCGCGTAGTTGGCAGGGAAGTCCTTTTCAATCAAGCTGATCAGCTTGGAAAATTCCTCAACTATGATTTGCTTGACCCTATTTCTCATGTTCATCCCCTCGCAAAAATAGCTGATAGGCTTCGATTCCCAGCGCGTCGGCGATCCGTTGAATGTTCTCTAACGAAATGCTGCGATGGTAGCATTCGATGGCGCTGATATAAGTACGGTGCAAACCACACTTCTCCGCGAATGCCTCCTGAGAAAGCCCCAGTTCACCGCGATATTTCCGCAAATTACTGCCAAAAACTCGCACAATATCCATATGATCCCCCTCCACTCTATTAAAAGTAGTGCGAACGCATACTAAAAGTCTACATACAATAAGTAACATATGGAACGGTATGACATGAAAAGTCCCCCCAGCCACGCTTCACGCGGCCGGGGGGACTTTTTCTCGCTTGGAGGGAAGTCCACCCGCCCTCAATAGCACCTCTTACAAGGCGTATAGCCCTGGCTCTCGGCCTGGGCTTTGGACATCTGGGTGGGACTTTTCATCCCGCTGCAGGTGGGGTCCCGGTGGTACTTGGAGCCGGACTGGGAGACCCACACCCCGTCCCCCGTCTCGGGGGCGGCGGGAGCGCTGGACGGACCGGGCGCGGCGGGGGAGGGGGCCTCCGAAGCTCCGCCGGAGACCGTGTCCCCAGAGGAGGGCGCGGCGCTCTCCCCAGAGGTCGGCGCGGCGCTCTCCGCCGGGGCGGGGGAGGCCACATCCTCTCCACCCACCCCATCCGAGGCCGCCGGGGCAGAGGGCTCGACCGCCCCGCCAGAGGCGGGAGCCGCCTCCTCCAGGGCGGCCATCGCCTCCACCGGGTCCCGGTAGAAGTAGATGGTCCCCCGCCCGGCGGGCCGTTCGCTGAGCACCTGCCCCAGATCGGTCTGGCTCACGTAGAGCCGGTGGGTGTCCCGCACACCGCCCACCCCCATGAGATGGGCCTCCAGATAGCCGTCCTTCTCGGTGTAGACCCCCCGGAGGGACTGGCCCCCCGCCTCGCCGGGGTCGTCCTGGTAGATCTTCCCATCCGCCACCCGACACTCCACAGCGTTGCCGGCGAAGTACCACACCCCCTCGTGGGGGAGCGGGGCGGGCTCGCCGCCCAGGCCCAACCGGGTGCCCAGAAAGGCGCAGGATACAAAAATGACCAGCAGAAGAATGGGGATCAGTCTCTTTCTCACAGTCCCGCACCTCCCAACTTCCGTCAAACCGGGCGTTTTACCGCTCGCACTTCCAGTAGGCCACGCTGTACGGGGCCAGCTCGCTGCCCCCGCCGAAGTCGTGGTCCTGGCCGGTGATCAGGTCCACCGCCATGCCGCACTGGGCGTCGAAGTGGGCCTGGAAGGGCTCCCCGGCGGCGTTGACCGCCACCAGCACCCGTTCCCCCTCCGCCGCGCGCTCAAAGATGAACTGGTGGTTGGTGAGCAGGACGGTGCGGTAGCTCCCCCGGCACAGGGCGGGGCTCTGGCGGCGGGCGTGGGCCAGCCTGGTGATGAAGGCGGTCAGGTCGTTGGACTGGGGGGCGTCCAAGGCGGGCCGCAGGGCGGCGTCCCCCTGGCTCTTGTGGCCCTCCAGGCCCCACTCGCTCCCGTAGTAGACGCAGGGCACCCCGGGCATCCCGAACAGGAGGCCCCAGGCGGGGGAGAGGTGGTTGGAATTGGTCAGGATGCTGGCGACCCGGGTCACGTCGTGGTTGTCCAGAAAGCTCAGCAGGTGCTTGCCCCGGTAGAGGCACCAGGGCTCGGAGCCGAACTGGCGGTTGAGGGAGTGGCCGATCTCAAAGAGGTTCATGGAGTTGAACGCCGACCACAGCCCCTTGTAGCACTCGTAGTTGGTGACGCTGTGGCAGGCGCCGTCGTTCATCCAGCGGTTGTAGTCCCCGTGGAGCGTCTCCCCCAGGAGCCAGAACTCCGGCTTGAGGGAGTCGGTGAAGGCCCGCAGCTGGCGCAGGTAGTCCGGGTCCAGGCAGTAGGCCACGTCCAGCCGCAGCCCGTCGATGCCGAACCGCTCCACCCAGGAGCGAATAGCCGCGAACTGGTGCTCCACCACCTGGGGGTTGCGCAGGTTGAGCTTCACCAGCTCGAAGTGCCCCTCCCAGCCCTCGTACCAGAAGCCGTCGCCGTAGTTGGAGTCGCCGTCGAAGTTGATGTGGAACCAGTCCTTATAGGGGCTGTCCCAGCGCCGCTCCCGCACATCCTGGAAGGCCCAGAAGCCCCGGCCCACATGGTTGAACACCCCGTCGAACAGCACCCGCAGTCCCGCCTGGTGGAAGGCGTCGCAGACCCGCTTCAGGTCCTCCTCCGTCCCCAGGCGGCAGTCCACCTTGGTGTAGTCCCGGGTGTCGTAGCCGTGGCGGTCGCTCTCAAAGAGGGGGTTGAGCAGCACCGTGTCCGCCCCCAGGGTCTTGATGTACTCCACCCAGTCCAGCAGTTTCAGGAGCCGGTGGGCGGGCACGCCGTCGTTCTCCTCCGGAGCCCCGCAGAGGCCCAGGGGATAGATCTGATACACCACTGAATTTTCAAACCACATGATATGTCCACCTTTTTTCTGATTTTCCAGCCTGTTCAGTATACCAAAAACAGCGGCGGGACGCAATCCTTATCCGCGCGAGACGGAGAAAAAACCGCGTGGGCAGAGTGGCCTGTTCCGGGTGCCATTTGGAAAAATTCTTGGCGAAATCCACCATTGACAAGGGTGGGCTTTCGTTTTATAACAAGGGAGAAGCGACGAAGGTCGCTCTTTATTTTATAGAAGACGAGGTAGCGTTACCATGGCACAATTGATTGCTCTCGCGCTGGCGCTGATCGCCGGCCTTTTGATGACCCGGATCGCCAACAAATTCCGCCTGCCCGACGTGACCGCCTACCTGATCGCCGGGGTGCTGTTGGGCCCCTGCGTCCTGGGGCGGCTGGGCATCCCCGGCCTGGGCTTCGCCTCCTTTGAGGAGGTGGCGCTGTTCCAGCCCATCTCCGACGTGGCCCTGGGCTTCATCGCCTTCGCCATCGGCAGTGAGTTCCGCCTCTCCCGCCTGCGCTCCACCGGCGGCGCGGCGGTGACGGTGGGCGTCATCCAGGCGGCCATGGCCACCATTCTGGTGGACCTGGCCCTCATCGGCCTTCACACCGTGCTGGGGGAGAAGCTGCCCGTCTCCGCCGCCATCACCCTGGGGGCCATCGCCGCGGCCACCGCCCCGGCGGCCACCCTGATGGTGGTCCGGCAGTACAAGGCCAAAGGCCCCCTCACCGACCTTCTGCTCCCGGTGGTGGCCCTGGACGACGCGGTGGGCCTGGTGATCTTCGCCGTCTCCTTCGGCGCGGCCCAGGCCATGAACTCCAGCGGCGTCAGCCTGGGCTCCGTCCTGGTGGCCCCGATGCTGGAGATCGTCCTGTCCCTGGCGCTGGGCGCGGCGCTGGGCGTCTGCCTGACCTATGTGGAGAAGATTTTCCACTCCAACCGCAACCGGGTGGCCCTGATCACCAGCTTCATCATCCTGGGCGTGGCCCTGTCCATGCTGAAGTTCGAGATCGCCGGGCTGGAGGTGGGCTTCTCCTCTCTGCTGGTGCTGATGATGCTGGGCACCGTCTTCTGCAACCTGGGGGACGGCTCGGAGGACCTGATGGACCGGGCGGACAAGTGGTCCGCGCCCCTGCTGACCCTCTTCTTCGTCCTCAGCGGCGCGGCGCTGAACTTGTACGTCTTCTCCGACCTCGCCATCGTGGGGGTGGGCGTCGTCTACATCCTGACCCGTTCCCTGGGCAAATATGTCGGCGCCCGCTTCAGCTCCGCCCTGGCCGGGCAGAGCGCCGATGTGCGCAAGTATCTGGGCATCACCCTCCTGCCCCAGGCCGGCGTGGCCCTGGGGATGTCCGCCCAGGTGGGCGTGGCCATGGGGGAGATCGGGACGATGGTCCGCAACATCGTCCTCTTCGGCGTGCTGATCTACGAGCTGGTGGGTCCCAGCATGACCAAGTGGGCCCTGACCAAGGCCGGGGATATCCAGCCCAAGGCCAACTGACCGGAAAGGGGAGAGGGCGCTATGTACGAGCTGGTCCAGCTGTCCCCGCGCGACTACTACATCGACTGCCCCGCCAAGATGGGCCTGGTGCGCCTGAGCGACACCGACGTGTGCCTCATCGACAGCGGCAGCGACAAGGACGCGGGCCGCAAGGCCCGGCAGATCCTGGACGCCAACGGCTGGCGCCTGACGGCCATCTATAACACCCACTCCCACGCCGACCACATCGGCGGCAACAAGTACCTCCAGGGCCAGACCGGCTGCGCCGTCTACCTCCCCGCCGGGGAGGAGGCCTTCGCCCGCTATCCGATGCTGGAGCCCACCCTGCTCTACGGCGGCTATCCCCCCAAGGACCTGCGCCACAAGTTCCTCCTGGCCCAGGCCAGCGACGCCCAGCCCCTGACGGAGGCGGCTCTGCCCACCGGCTTTGAGGTGGTCCGCCTGCCCGGCCACTTCTTGGACATGGTGGGCTTCCGCACGCCGGACGACACCCTCTTCCTGGCCGACTGCCTGGCCAGCCGGGAGACGCTGGACAAGTACCAGGTGAGCTTCGTCTACGACGTGGCCGCCTATCTGGACACCCTGGAGCGGGTGAAGGGGATGGCCGCCCGGACCTTTGTCCCCGCCCACGCCGCCGCCACCGACGAGATCGCCCCCCTGGCCCAGTACAACATCGACAAGGTCCACGAGATCGCCCAGCTGATTCTCGACCTGTGCCGGGAGCCCCAGACCTTTGAGGCGCTCCTGCGAGCGCTCTTTGTCCACTACGACCTGACCATGACCTTCGAGCAGTACGCCCTGGTGGGGTCCACCGTGCGCTCCTACCTGGCCTGGCTCCGGGACGCCGACCGCCTGAACGTGGAAATTGCCGACCACGCCCTCCGTTTCCGCTCTTGACAATCGGCCCAAAACACCCTATAATAATACGACGTCACGGGGTGTGGCGAAGTTTGGTATCGCGCTTGGTTCGGGACCAAGAGGCCGCGGGTTCAAGTCCCGCCACTCCGACC
>CANQMK010000090.1 GCA_947624895.1 uncultured Oscillospiraceae bacterium
CGGTGGACTCCATCATGCTCAACGAGGCCTGCTCCTCCGGCTGCGGCTCCTTCATTGAGACCTTCGCCAAGGCCCTGGGGTACGACATCGCGGAGTTCTCCAAGCTGGGCCTGCTCACCGGCAACCCGGTGAACCTGGGCTCCCGGTGCACGGTGTTCATGAACTCCTCCGTCAAGCAGGCCCAGAAGGACGGGGCCAGCGTGGCGGATATCTCCGCGGGCCTGTCCATCTCCATCGTGAAAAACGCCATCTACAAGGTCATCCGGGCCATCTCCGCCGACGACCTGGGCCAGCACATCGTGGTCCAGGGGGGCACCTTCCTCAACGACGCGGTCCTCCGGGCCTTTGAGCTGGAGCTGGGCCGGAACGTGACCCGGCCCACCATCGCCGGGCTCATGGGGGCCTTCGGCGCGGCTCTGGCCGCCCGGGACGCGGGGCTGGAGCGGACGGGCCTGCTGGACGAGGCCGCCCTGGGCTCCTTCACCCACAGCGCCAGGCCGGTCACCTGCAACCTCTGCACCAACCACTGCTCCCTCACCGTCAACCAGTTCGACGGGGGCCGCCGGTTCATCTCCGGCAACCGCTGTTCCCGGCCCCTGGGCCAGGAGAAGGTGAAGCGGCCGGACCTGATGGCCTACAAGTACGAAAAGCTCCGCAAACTGGGCGGCGTGGGCGGCGGGGACGGCAGCCGGGGGAAGATCGGCCTGCCCATGGGCCTGAACCTCTACGAGAACCTCCCCTTCTGGTTCGCCTTTTTCACCCACCTGAATTTCCAGGTGGTCCTCTCCCCCGAGTCCTCCCGGAAGCTCTACCTCTACGGCCAGCACACCATCCCCTCCGACACGGTCTGCTACCCCGCCAAGCTGATGCACGGCCATGTGGAGGCGCTGGTGGACTCCGGGGTGGACGTGATCTTCTACCCCTGTATGTCCTACAACTTCGACGAGAAGAGCAGCGACAACCACTACAACTGCCCGGTGGTGGCCTACTACCCCGAGCTGCTGGGGGCCAACATCCCCAAGCTGAAGAACGTCCGCTACCTCACCCCCTACGTGGGCCTCCACCGGCCCCACGACTTCGCCAAGCGGATGGCCCGGTTCATGGAGACGGAGTTCGCCGTCCCCCGGCGGGAGACCATCGCCGCCGCCCGGGCCGCCTACCAGGCGTATGACGCGTACAAAAAGGACCTGCGGGCCGAGGGGGAGCGGTACATCCAGGCCGCCCGGGAGAAGGGCCAGCCCATCCTGGTGGTGGCCGGGCGGCCCTACCACATCGATCCGGAGGTCAACCACGGCATCAACGACCTCATCACCTCCTTCGGCTTCACTCTCATCACCGAGGACGCGGTGGCCTGGCAGGAGGACTACGAGCCCCGGAAGGTGCTGAACCAGTGGACCTTCCAGGCCCGGATGTACCAGGCCGCCCGGTACGTCTGCCAGCAGGAGGATATGCAGCTGGTCCAGCTGGTCTCCTTCGGCTGCGGCACCGACGCCATCACCGGGGACGAGATGCGCTCCATCCTGGAGGACCACGGCAAGCTCTACACCCAGTTGAAGATCGACGACATCAGCAACCTGGGGGCGGTGAAGATCCGCATCCGCTCCCTGATGGCCGCCATGGAGGCGAGGAAAAATGGCTGAGCTGAAATACGACAAGACGGGCCGGCTCCTGTTCACCCGCGAGATGAAGGAGGAGTACACTGTCCTCATCCCCCAGATGCTGCCCATCCACTTCGGGATGTTCAAAAAGCTCCTGGAGCTGGAGGG
This sequence comes from uncultured Oscillospiraceae bacterium, assembly GCA_947624895.1. Taxonomy (GTDB): domain Bacteria; phylum Bacillota; class Clostridia; order Oscillospirales; family Oscillospiraceae; genus MGBC124762. The sequence goes on from CANQMK010000090.1 coordinate 1,767, forward strand.
TTTCCGGGTGGACCAGCTGAACAACGGCGGCCGGGCGGTGGTGGACGAGGGGCTGAAGTACGTCCACAACGACACCTGCTACCCCGCCCTGCTGGTCATCGGGCAGTTTATGGACGCCATCGAGCACGCCGGGTACGACCCCCACAAGGTGGCCCTGCTCATCACCCAGACCGGGGGCGGCTGCCGGGCCTCCAACTACATCCACCTGCTGCGAAAGGCGCTGAAGAAGGCCGGGATGGACTACATCCCTGTCATCTCCGTCTCCTTTGGCCTGGAGCACAACCCCGGCTTCCACCTCACTCTGGGGCTGATCCGGCGGCTCATCTACGGCATGATGTACGGCGACCTCATCATGTGGGTGGCAAACCAGGTCCGGCCCTATGAGACGGAGCGGGGCGCCACCGACAGGATGGTGGAGCGCTGGTCGGACAAGCTCATCGACGGCTTCACCCGGGGTAAAGGGATGAACCGCAAGCAGATGCGCGCCCTCTTCGACCAGATCATCGCCGACTTCGCCGCCATCCCCGTCTCCGGGGAGCAGAAGGTCCGGGTGGGCATCGTGGGAGAAATTTATGTGAAGTTCTCCGCCCTGGGCAACAACGAGCTGGAAAAGTTCCTGCTGAGCGAGGGGGCCGAGCCGGTGGTGCCGGGTCTGGCGGACTTCATGATCTTCAAGTTCCACAACCGGGTGGCGGACGTGGCCCTCTACGGCGGCAACCCCCTGAAGCGGGCCTTCTGCAAGGCGGGGATGGGCTATATGCAGTCCTGCCAGCGGGACATGATCGCCGCCCTGGAGCGGTCGGGGCGCTTCCGGGCCCCCGGCACCTTTGACGACCTCCACCGGCTCATCCAGGGCTACCTGGGGGACGGCAACAAGATGGGAGAGGGCTGGCTGCTCACCGCAGAGATGCTGGAGCTCATCCACTCCGGCGTGCCCAACATCGTCTGCGCCCAGCCCTTCGGGTGCCTGCCCAACCACATCGTGGGCAAGGGGATGATCCGGCGGCTGAAGGACGACTACCCCTACTCCAACATCGTGGCCATCGACTATGACCCCAGCGCCACCCAGATCAACCAGGAGAACCGCATCAAGCTCATGCTGGCCAACGCCAAGTCGCTGGCCCGACAGGAGGCGGAGGCCCAGGGCGAGCGGGAGGCCGCTATGCAGGGGGCGGCGGTGTAAATGGAGGAAGCTTTACATCTGGTGGACGCCTGTACGGAGGAGCACTTTCGGGCCATGTCCCTGATCCACGCCCTGGGCTGGCGGGACACCTACGCCCACTGCCTCCCCAAGGGCTACCTGGAGCGGGAGATCACAGACGACCGCTGGGTGGAGGTCTTCCGGGCGAACTATGAGAGCCGGAACGGCTGTCACGGCCTTCTCCTCTACCGCGGTTCCACGCCACTGGCCTGCATCAACTACGGCCCCGCCCGACAGGTGAACTACAACCCCGGGGAGGTCTGCCGGTTCCACAACGAGGGGTACGAGGACTACGGCGAGATCGCCTCCTTCTACACCCACCCTGCCCACCGGAGCCGGGGCTATGGGGGCATCCTCATGGAGGAGGTCCTGGGCCACCTGCGGGAGGCGGGCTTCCGGAAGGTCTTTGTGTTCGTCCTGCGGGAGAACGAGAGGGCCAGAAACTTCTACGCCGCCCACGGCTTCGCCTGGGACGGCACCCACGCGGACATTCCCTTCCCGGAGGACACCGTCTGCGTGGACCTGCGGTATGTGAGAGCGCTATAAAAGGAGTTGTGCGTCGTTGAACGAGCAAGAGAATAGAAACGAACAGGAAAATTGGAACGAGCAAGAGAACAAAATGGGCGTCATGCCGGTGAAACAGCTGGTGTTGGTCATGTCCTGGCCCATCATGCTGTCCATGCTGGTCCAGGCCCTTTACAACTTCGTGGACGGGGTGTTCGTCTCCAAGGCCAGCAGCGACGCCTTTCTGGCTCTGGGCTATGCCTTCCCCGCCCAGTCGCTGATGATCGCCATCTGCGCCGGGACGGGGGTGGGGGTGAACGCCATCCTGGCCCGGCGGCTGGGGGAGAAAAACCAGGGGGAGGCGGCGGAGGTCGCCACCCACAGCTACTTCATCTACCTGTGCATCTGGGTGCTGTTCGCCCTGTTTGGGCTGTTTTTGGCCGGGCCCTTTCTCCGGCTGTTCACCGACAGCCCCACGGTGCTCTCCGACGGGACGGCCTATCTGAGCATCGTCACCGTCGGCGCGCTGGGGATGTGTATGCAGTTCTCCGCCGAGCGCATTCTGCAGGCCACCGGCAACTCCATCGGGCCGATGATCATCCAGGGGACGGGGGCGCTGTTCAACATCGTCTTCGACCCCCTGCTCATCTTCGGCATCGGCCCCTTCCCTAAGATGGGCGTGGCCGGGGCGGCGGTGGCCACCATCGGCGGTCAGTGGCTGGGGATGGTCCTGGGCTTTTTCATGGTCAAGCGGAGCAAGGAGGTGGTCTTCCACTTCCGGGACTTCCGGCTCAAGGGCCAGATCGTGGGGAGCATCTTCCGCATAGGCCTGCCCTCCATCGCCATGCAGTCGCTGACCACGGTGATGGTCTTCGGGATGAACCGGCTGCTGGGCATGATCAGCTCCGCCCACGTCTTTGTCCTCACCGCCTACTTCAAGATCCAGTCCTTCGTGTTCATGCCCGTCTTCGGCCTCAACAACGGCGTCATCCCCATCGTCAGCTACAACTACGGGGCGCGGGAGCCGGGGCGCATCCGGGAGGCGGTGCGCTTCTCGCTGAAGCTGTCGCTGGTCATCATGTGCGCGGGGATGCTCCTCTTCTGGGCCATTCCGGGGCCGCTGTTGTCCCTGTTTGAGGCCACGGAGCCCTCCGCCGACCCCTCCGCCCTGGCCTTCTCCCAGGTGCTGGCGGTGGGAGTGCCCGCCCTGCGGGCCATCAGCCTGAGCTTCCCCCTGGCGGCCATCGGCATCATCCTCATCGGCGTGTTCCAGTCCCTGGGCGCGCCCATCCTCAGCCTGATCTGCGCCCTGGCCCGGACGCTGGTGGTACTGCTCCCGGTGGCGGCGCTGTTCACCTTCGTCTACCCCGCCGGGTTCTGGTACTCCTTCCCCATCGCCGAGGGGTTGTCCCTCGTTCTGACCATCGTATTCTACCGGACCATCGCCAAGGCCCGCGTGGCGGCGCTGGGATAGGAGACGGAAGTCCCGCGCACACTATTTGGAGAGGAAGTGTCCCGGCATGGAACAGATCACGTACAGCGTCAAGGTCAAGTCCCTGGTGGAGGAGTTCAGGCTGGAGGTCCTGCGGGGGGGCGCCCAGTATGAGGAGACCCCCATCGTCATCGAGGATGTGAACCGCCCCGGTCTTCCGCTCACCGGCTTTTTTGACCACTTCGACCCCCAGCGCATCGAGCTTCTGGGTCTGGTGGAGCACACCTATCTGGGGGGGCTCAGCGCCCAGGCCCGGCGGGACGCCTTTGACAAGCTGTTCAGCTATCCCATCCCCGCCCTCATCATCACCCGCTCCCTGGAGCCCTACCCGGAGTGCCTGGAGATGGCGGAGAAATACGACCGCACCATCCTCCGCACCGCGGAGACCACCTCCGCCTTCATGAGCGACCTTATCGGCTTCTTGAACGCCTCCCTGGCCCCCAGGATCACCCGCCACGGGGTGCTGCTGGAGATCTACGGCGAGGGCGTCCTGCTCCTGGGCGAGTCGGGCATCGGCAAGAGCGAGACCGCCATCGAGCTGGTCAAGCGGGGCCACCGCCTCATCGCCGACGACGCCGTGGAGATCAAGCGGGCCGGGAACCGCCTCCAGGGCACCGCCCCGGTGCTCATCCGCCACTACATCGAGCTGCGGGGCATCGGCGTGGTGGACGTGAGCCAGCTCTTCGGCATGGGCGCCATCAAGGAACAGCAGGAGATCGACCTCATCATCAACCTGGAGCCCTGGCGCAACGACAAGGTCTATGACCGCCTGGGGACGGAGAGCTTCTACACTGAGGTGCTGGACGTGAAGATCCCCACCCTCACCGTACCTGTCCAGCCGGGGCGGAACCTGGCGGTCATCATCGAGGTGGCGGCCATGAACAACCGCCAGAAGAAGATGGGCTACAACGCCGCTCTGGCCTTCACCCAGCAGATCAACGAGCACTTTGACCAGGCGCTCCACCAGCAGGAGTCGTGAGAGGGGGAAAAAGGCCCATGCGTCCCAACACGCTCTACATCGTCGTCCCCTGCTACAACGAGGAGGCGGTGCTGCCGGAGACCGCCCGCCGCCTGCGGGAGAAGGTGACGGCGCTGGCCGCCGCCGGGCAGGTCTCGGAGAACAGCCGGGTCCTCTTTGTGAACGACGGCTCTAGGGACGACACCTGGGGCATTATCCGGGACCTCCATGAGCGGGACCCCCTCTTCTCCGGGGTGGACCTGAGCCGGAACCGGGGGCACCAGAACGCCCTGCTGGCCGGTCTGATGACCGCCAAGGACCGGGCGGACCTGGTGATCTCCATGGACGCCGACCTCCAGGACGACGTGGACGCGGTGGACGAGATGGTGGAGAAGTACCACGGCGGGTGCGACGTCGTCTACGGCGTCCGCTCCGCCCGGAAGAAGGACACCTTCTTCAAACGCTTCACCGCTGAGGGGTTTTACCGGGTGATGAACGCCCTGGGGGCGGAGACCGTCTTCAACCACGCGGACTACCGGCTCATGTCCAAGGCCGCCCTGGAGGGACTGGCCCAGTTCCAGGAGGTCAACCTGTTCCTCCGGGGCATCGTGCCCCTGGTGGGCTACCCCTCCGCCACGGTGGAGTATGAGCGGGGAGAGCGCTTCGCCGGGGAGAGCAAGTACCCCCTCAAGAAGATGCTGGCCTTCGCCCTGGAGGGCATCACCAGCCTGTCCACCAGGCCCCTGCGGTGGATCACCGGGCTGGGCTTCCTCATCTTCCTGGTCTCCCTCGTCATGCTCGTCTCCTTCATCGTGAAGTGGGCGCTGGGGATGACGGTGGTGGGCTGGGCCAGCGTGGTCTGCTCGGTGTGGGCCATCGGCGGGCTCATCCTGCTGGCTCTGGGGGTCATCGGCGAGTATATCGGCAAGATCTACCTGGAGACCAAGGGCAGGCCCCGGTTCCTCATCCGGGAGGTCCTGGACCAGGAGGATTGACTGGGTCGCTCCCCTTGGGTGAGGACATTATAGCACATACGTTTTTTTCTGTGTGCGCTTTTTTGCGCCTGTTCGTGAAAAAAGTTCTACAAAAATTTCAGATGATCTCTGTGCGTTTTTCACAAAGACCGCCCTGGCAGGCACCTGCCGGGGCGTTTTTTTCCTCGGGGCCAAGGAGCGCTCGGTGGTGGGGGTTTTTCCTCAAGGCCAAGGAGCGCTCAGAGGTGGAGGAGGTTTTTTCCTCGGGGTCAAGGAACGCTCGGAGGTGGGGGAGGTTTTTTCCTCGGGGCCAAGGAGCGATCGGAGGTGGGGGAGGTTTTAATAGGCGGGACGGCGTTTGACCTTTTTTGTGGCGGGGGCGGTCGTATACTTATCTCCGGGGCAAGGGGGTGCGCGGGGTGAAGGTGGTATATCTGGACTCGCTTCTGCTGGTCAACTTCATCCTGGACTACCTGCTCCTGCTCCTGGCCGGGCAGGCGGCGGGGGTGCCCACCCGCCGGGGGTGGATCGCCCTGGGGGCGCTGGCGGGGGCGGCCTACGCCGGGGCGGTCTATCTCCCCGGCCTGGACTTTTTGGCCCACCCCCTGCTCCGGGTCTGCGCCGGGGTGGGGATGGCGCTCATCGCCTACGGCGCCTGTCGGAGACTGCTCCGCGTGACCCTGCTCTTTTTCGCCCTGAGCGCCGCTCTGGGGGGCGGGCTGTACGCCCTGGGGCTGATGGGGGTGACGGTGACGCTGGAGCCCCGGTACATCCTGCTCTTTGCCGCCGGGGCGTACTGCCTGCTCTCCCTGGTCAGCCGCGGGCTGGCCCGCCACGGGCCACGGGAGCTCCGGCGGGTGGTGGTCCGGGTGGGCCAGCGCTCGGCCCGGCTCACCGCATTGGTGGACAGCGGCAACACCCTCCGGGACCCTATGACGGGGGCGGGGGTGGTGGTGGCCCAGGGGGAGCGCCTGGCCCC
>CANQMK010000091.1 GCA_947624895.1 uncultured Oscillospiraceae bacterium
GAGGGTCAGCACCCCCGCCTCGTCCCCGGGGTCCACCCCCTGCCGCAGGGCGTAGAGGCCCACGGTGCGGTAGATGGCCCCCGTGTCCAGATAGAGAAAGCCCAGCTCCTTGGCCAGACGCTTGGCCAGGGTGGACTTGCCGGCCCCGGAGGGGCCGTCCAGCGCGATGGCGTAAAAGCTCATGTCTCCTCCGTCTCCTTCCATGCCCGGGCGGCGGCCAGTCCGGCGGCCCGACCGGTGGCCCAGGCGATCTGCAGATTGAACCCGCCGGTGTAGCCGTCCACGTCCAGTACCTCCCCGGCGAAGTAGAGGTTTTCCACCAGCTTGGAGCCCATGGTCCGGGGGTCCACTTCCTTGACACTCACCCCGCCGGTGGTGACGATGGCCTCCTCCACCGGCCTGGGCCTCAGGATGGGGAAGGTCAGGTCCTTCAGGACCTCTGTCAAAGCCCCCCGGCCCTCCCGGGTCAGGGAGTGGAGCTTCAGTTCCCCCGGGATGCCCGCCCGCTCCAGCGCCACCGGCCCCAGCAGCCGGGGGACCAGGGTGAGGACGTAGTTGCCCATGTCCCGGTTGGCGTACGCCTGGAGGTCCCGCACCACCCGGCTGTCCAGCTGCTCCCGGGTCAGGGCGGGCTTCAGGTCGATGTGGGCGGTGTACCGCTCCCGGTCAAAGCGCCGCAGATGGGCGCTGCCGGAGAGGACCAGCGGCCCGGACAGACCAAAGTGGGTGAACAGCAGTTCCCCCTGCTCCCGGTAGAGGACCTTTTCACGCGGTCCCGTCAAGGTCAGGCGGACATTCTTCAAAGACAGGCCCTGTAAAGGGGAACACCCTTCCGCCTCCAGCGGGACCAGGGAGCCCTGGGTGGGGGCGATGGTGTGGCCCAGGTCCCGGGCCAGGACGTAGCCGTCTCCGGTGGAGCCGGTGGCGGGATAGGAGAGCCCGCCGGTGGCCACGATGAGGGCGGAGCAGGGGAAGGCCCCTCTCTCCGCCTCCGCGGCGACGATCTGCCCGCCCTTGTGCTGCAGGGCCTTGACCCGGTCCTCCACCAGCTCCACCCCCGCCTTGCGCAGGGCGAGAAAGAGGGCGTCGATCACGTCGGCGGCCCGGTCGGACACGGGGAAGACCCGGTTGCCCCGCTCCACCTTCAGGGGGACGCCCAAGTCCTCAAAGAACGCCTCGGTGGCGGAGGGGGGAAAGGCGGACATAGCGCTGTAAAGGAACTTGCCATTACAGGGGATGTTCGCCAGCGCCTCCTCCACGCCGCAGTGGTTGGTCAGGTTGCACCGGCCCTTGCCGGTGATGTAGAGCTTGCGGCCCAGCTTGGGGTTGCGCTCCAGCAGGGTGACAGGGGCTCCCGCCCGCCGGGCGGTGAGGGCGGCCATCATCCCGGCGGCGCCGCCGCCCACCACCACGATGGGAGGCCTCAACGCCCCTCCTCCACCTTCTCGTAGACCTCGTACTCCGCCCAGATGCGCTCCAGCTCCTCCAGGTTCTTGGACAGCTCCTGCTTCTTGACCCGGGAGATGGCCACGATCAGGGCGTTCACCAGGCTCAGGGGCGCCACCAGGGAGTCCACGAAGGAGACCATGTCGCTCTTGGCCACCAGCAGCCGCTGAGCGGTGGCGGCCAGGGGAGAGGAGTCCGAGTCGGTGATGGCGATGACGTGGGCGCCCCGGTCCCGGGCGAACTCCATGGCCTTCACCGTCCGCTTGGAGTACCGGGGGAAGCTGACGCCGATGACCACGTCCTCCTGGCTCACCCGCAGGAGCTGTTCGAACATCTCGCTGGCGGAGGGGGAGGTGACGTGGGTGACGTTCTGGAAGATCAGGTTGAAGTAGAAGGCCAGGAAGGTGGAGATGGCCCCAGCGGAGCGCACGCCGATGAGGTAGATGTGCCTGGCCTTGACGATATCCTGCACCGCGCCGTCAAAGGCCGCCCGGTCGATCTGCTCCAGGGTCATGCGGAGCTTTTCCATGTCCGAGTGCATCACCATGGACAGGATGTCGTTGTTGCCCATGCGGTCGTCCGCCACCTCGATGCGCTGGATGGAGGTGAGCTTGTTGCGGATCATCTCCTGCAAGGTGCGCTGCATGGCGGGGTAGCCGTCATAGCCCAGCTCGGCGGCGAAGCGGACCACGGTGGACTCGCTGACCTTCACCGTCTTGCCCAGCCTGCTGGCGGTCATAAAGGCCGCCTTGTCGTAGGACTGGAGGATGTAGTTGGCGATGAGTTTCTGCCCCTTGGAGAAGGTGGGCATCTGGGTCTGGATCACAGATAAAATGTCCCGGTTCATCGGAGAGGACCTCCCATGATGTGAAGTAAGGCCCCGCCCGGAAGGGCGGCGCGCGAACGTCATTATCATACCGCAAACGAGGAAAAAAGGCAAGGGGTTTTGCAAGATTTATTTCAAAGACTTGCAAGCGGGGGACGCGCACCCCTCCGTCAGAGCCCGGACCTCCTCCGCCGTGAGATAGCGCCACTGTCCGCGCCCCAGCGACCCCAGGGCCAGGCCGCCCTCCCGCACCCGCTTGAGTCGGAGGACCTCCAGCCCCGCCAGGGCGCACATCCGCCGCACCTGTCGGTTCTTCCCCTCGTGGATGACGACGGAGAGCCGGTCTCCCCCCAGCGCCCGGACCCGGGCGGGGGCCAGGGCCGCGCCGTCCAGCTCCATGGGCCCGGTGAGCACCGGCAGGGCGGTCTCCACGTCTCCCCGGACGGTGACGATATACTCCTTCTCCACCTGGTGGCTGGGGTGGAGGAGCCGGTGGGTCAACGCCCCGTCGTTGGTGAACAGGAGCAGCCCCTCCGAGTCCCAGTCCAGCCGACCCACCGGCCACACCCGCGCCGGGCAGTCCGCCACCAGCTCCGCCACCGTGGGTCGACCCCGGTCGTCGGAGAGGGTGGAGACAGTGCCCCGGGGCTTGTGGAGCATCAAATATGTAAGGGCCTGGGGCTTGACCACGTCCGCGCCGTCAAAGGTCACCCTGTCCCGCTCCGGGTCCGCCTTGTCCCCCAGCCCGGCGGGGACACCGTTCACCTGGACCCGGCCCTCCTTCAGGTATTCCTCCGCCTGCCGCCGGGAGCAGACCCCCGCGGCGGACAGGAGCTTTTGCAGGCGTTCCTCCAAGGGCCTTGCCCCCTTTCAGCGTTTGCGGTCCTCCGGGGCGTCCCCGGCGGCCACCAGGTCGATTCGGCCGATCTCCCGGCCGTCCAGCGTAAAGCACAGCGACCCCACCGTCTCCCCGGCCTGGACCGGGGCGGGGAGGGAGTCCGGCAAGTTCCAGCAGGCGGTGACCGCCTCGCCGGTGAGCAGGGCATAGCGCGCGTCCGCCCGGACCGCCACCCCTACGGCGGGGACCAGACTGCCCGTCACCGGGACGACCCCCACCACCTTGCCCCCCCGGGCCAGCAGGTGGGAGCGGCACAGGTCGAAGCCGTAGTCAAAGAGGGCGGCGTGGTCGGCCCAGTCGTCCCCGTCGTTCAGGGTGACGGCGATGAGAGTGGTCTCCCCCCGGACGGCGGCGGAGACCAGGGTCCGCCCCGCCTTTTTCGTGTAGCCCGTCTTCAGGCCCACACAGCCGGGGTAGCGCCACAGGAGCTTGTTGTGGTTGGTGAAGCTCCGGGTCCCCAGGGTGACGGACCGGGTGGCGGCGATGGCCGCCAGGTCTTGGTTTTGCAGCACCGCCCGGCCCAGCAGGGCCAGGTCGTAGGCGGTGGAGTAGTGCCCCTCGGCCTCCAGCCCGTTGGGGTTGGCGAAGTGGCTGTCCGCCATGCCCAGGGCCCGGGCCTTGTCGTTCATCCACGCCACGAAGGTCTCCACGTCCCCGGCGCAGTGGATGGCCACCGCCACCGCCGCGTCGTTCCCCGACTGGAGCAGGAGTCCGTACAGCAGATGCTCCAGGGGCAGCCGCTCCCCCGCCTTGAGATAGAGCGAGGACCCCTCCACCCCAACGGCGGCGGGGTCCACGGTGACCATCTGGCCCAGGTCGGGACAGCGCTCCGCCGCCACCAGGGCGGTCATGAGCTTGGTGGTGGAGGCGATGGAGCGCCGCTCCCGCTCACCCTGGGCGTAGAGCACCCGCCCGGAGCCCGCCTCCATCAAAATGGCGGACTGGGCGGAGGTGGACGCCGCCCCGGCGGGGGAGGGCAGGCAGAAAAGGGCGCAAAGACCCAGGGCCAGCAGAGCGCCCAAAGAGCGTTTTTTCATACTAGGATCACCTCGCCAGGCGATTTGACCCTAGTATGGCCTTAAAATTCCTCTTTATCCCCCTGCTCCGCCTTGCGCTGGTCCAGGAAGGTGGTGACCTTGTCCACCACGTCGGGGACCATGTCCACCACCCGGTCCAGGGTGGACACCGGGCCAGGGCCCACGGGGAGCAGGCGTACGTTCTCCCCCCGGACCACCAAAAAGGCGATGGGCTCCACCTTCACCCCGCCGCCGGCGCCGCCGCCGAAGTTGTTCTTCCCCTCCACCTTGGGGGCCTTGCCGAACTCGCTTCCGCCGCTGGCAAAGCCCATAGAGAGCCGGGAGACGGGGATGAGGGTGAGCCCGTCGGGGGTCTGGATGGGGGTGCCCACCACGGTGTTGGCGTCGACCATCTCCCGGAGCTTCTGGAGGGTGGTGGACATGACGTCGCTGATGGGGTTGCCGTGTTCACTCATAGTTTACGCCTCTTTCTTCGTTTTATCGTCCCCGGCCCTCTTGAGCCGGGCGTAGTTGCAAAGAAACCGGATCAGCAGGGGCAGGACCAAGGTCAGGACCTTCCAGAGGTTCAGGGAGAGGGCGGCGTCCAGATAGACGGCGCTCTCGCCGCCGTCAAAGTCCACCGCACAGCCCAGCCGACTCTTTTTCACCTTGAAATTGGCCTCGATCAGCGCCCACAGCGCCCCCAGGGCGGCGTTGGCCCGGCCATAGCCAATGGCGGCGTCGGCGGGGTCGTCGGAGCGCCAGGTGACGAAGAGCTCCAGCTCGTCGATGGTCAGACGCCTCTTCACCCCTGCCAGGGCGGGCTTCACCAGGGGCAGGGCCGCCCGGACCAACGTCAGCGCGCCGCCCTTCTTCTTCCCCTGGGGGGTCTCCGCCCCCTTGTCCCCCTTGGGCTTCTTCTCTTTAGGCTTCTCCTTGGGTTTCTTCTCCTTGGGCTTTTTCCCCTCTTTGCCGGGGAAGACCTGGAAGCGGAAGCACAGCGCCTTGACCCAGGTGGCAAAACCGTCCTGGTCGTACCGTACCGCCCCGCCGAAGGGGAGGAGGAGCAGGATCAGCAGGACCAGCAGAACAAGGAGCAGTACCTTCATCCTTCCCGCTCCCCGTGGCCGTCGTTCTCCGCCTCCGGCGCTTCCGGCCCGGCGGGCGCGCCGTCCGCCTGGGGCGCCTCCTGGTCCGGCGTCTCCTCCCGGGCGGGGAACTCCTCCTGGGAGAGGGGCGGGGCGGCCTCCTCGGCGGCCAGACGGGTGGCCGCGGCGATGAGCTCGTCGTCGGACACATCCGCCATCTCCCCCTGGGCCCGGAGCTTTTCGATGCTGGCCTGGAGCTCCAGGGTGATCTGCCCGTCCTCCGGGGTGGAGTTGGGCAGTTCCGGCAGCTCGTCCAGGGAGGACAGGGAGAAGGCCCGCAGGAAGTTCTTGGTGGTGCGGTAGAGGATGGGCCGCCCCGGCGCCGCCAGGCGACCGCACTCCTCGATGAGCTCCCGCTCCAACAGCAACCCCACGGTGTAGGAGCTGTCCACCCCCCGCACCTGGTCGATGTAGGCCCGGGTGGTGGGCTGGAAGTAGGCGATGACGCTCAGCACCTCCAGGGCGGGCTGGCTGAGCCGGGCGGGCTTGCGGGACTCAAAGGTCTGTCGCACCGCCTCGGCGTACTCCGGGGCGGAGGCCATCTGCCAGGCGTTGTCCAGCTGGAGGACTCGGATGCCCCGGTGGTCGTAGGCGTACTGGTCGGCCAGGTCGCGGCACAGCCCGTCCACCGTCTCCCGGTCCAGCTCCAGGGTCAGGCACAGCCGCTCCACCCCCACCGGCTCCCCGGCGGCGAACAAGATGGCCTCTATGGTGTGCTGGGCCTCTTTCACTTCCATCCCCGTCTCCCCCCTTAGTAACCGTCCACCGTCAGTTCCGGCAGATCGGAGCCGTCGTCGATGCAGGTGACGGTGCAGTCCTCGGCGGTGCCCGCCAGCATGACGCGGCAGGCCTTGCACAGCTCCAACACCGCCAGGAAGGTGGCCACGATCTCACTGCGGCTGCGGCTCCCCTTGAACAGGGACAGGAACCGGGTCACCCCGAAGGAGCGGAGCCGCTGGATCACCTCGCTGGCCTTGTCCCCCACCGGGTAGGGCTCCCGCCCCACGATGCCCTCAAAGGCCCCCATGGGCGGCGGCAGGCGGTTGTCCAGCCGCTCCATCACCAGGGAGACGGCCCGGAACAGGTCCTGGGGCTGGTGCTGATAGTGGTAGACCTTGTTCAGGGGCAGGTGCTCCGGGACCTTGGTGATATAGTCCCTGCCGTAGAGGTATCGCTCCCCCAGCTGGGGGGCGACGGCCTGGATCTTCAGGTAGCTCTCCCGGCGCTGGTGGGCCTCCAGGTCGGCGATGAGCTGTTCCATCTCGCTCATGGCCTCCTCGTCGTGGATGGACAGGAGCATCCGGGTCTTGATGTAGACCAGGTGGGCGGCCATGGTGACGAACTCGCTGGCCACGTCCAGGTCCAGCGCCTTGCGCCGGTCCATCCAGGCCAGGTACTGGTCCAGGATGAGGGAGATCTGGATGTCCTTAATCTCCATCTTGTTCTTGGCCAGCAGGCTCAGAATGAGGTCGAGCGGGCCGTTGAAGTCCTCCATGGCGTCCTCCCTGGCCTTGACCACGTTGGACAGATGAAAGGTCAGTTCCTCCAAAGCCTCTCGCCTCCTCTCCGGCGTGGAAAAGATCAGAACAGGGGATAGGGGAAGGCGCTGAGCCGCCCCAGCAGGGCCACCGCCCGGGTGATGAGAAAGGTCAGGGGCCGGTCCAGCCAGCCCAGCCAGACGACGGCCAACAGCGCCAGCATCCCGAAGCGCTCATAGCGCAAAATGGTGTTGTAGGCCTTGTCCGGGAGCAGGGCGAAGAGCACCTTGGAGCCGTCCAGGGGCGGGATAGGGAAGAGGTTGAACAGCCCCAGCCCCACGCTGAGCACCGCGGCGTTGACCAGAAATTGGGCCAGATAGAGTACGGCGTAGAAGGTCCACACCGGCCAGCCTACGGGGAGCGCGTCCAGCAGCCGCGCCGCGAGGCCCCCCAGCAGCAGAAGGACCCACGCCAGCAGGAAGTTGGACGCCGGTCCCGCCAGGGCGGTGAGGGCCATGCCCTCCTTGGGCCGTTTGAAGTACCGGGGGTCCACCGGCACCGGCTTGGCCCAGCCCACCTTGGCGGTGATCATCAGCAACAAGCCCAGGGGGTCGATGTGCCGAATGGGGTTGAGGGTGAGCCGCCCGGCGTTCTTGGCGGTGGGGTCCCCCAGGCGGTAGGCCACCGCCCCGTGGCACAGCTCGTGGACGGTGAGGCAGAGCAGGGCCGCCACCGCCGAAAAGAGGGTGGACACCAGCCCCTCCCAGTTCATGTTATCCAAAAAGTTTGAGATGGAACCCACCGTCGTCCCTCCCCGCGGGTCGCCTAATCCCCAGAATACCTAATCTTACCACATCCCCGCCCAAAAAACAAGAGCCACCCGCCGTGCATCTACTGCTCCAACTGTAGGATTTACAATGATGTGTTACAAAGGAAGGTAAAAGGGTAGCGAATAGGATCGGCCTGTGGTACGGTAAAG
>CANQMK010000092.1 GCA_947624895.1 uncultured Oscillospiraceae bacterium
CGGCTGGACCCTCACCCAGCTCACCGACTACCGCTACTACGACGTGTACGACGTCAGCGAGGACGTCATGATCGTGATACAGGACGGCAAGTACGGCTTCCTGGACGCCACTGGCCGGGAGGTGGTCCCGCCCAAGTATGATATCGCCTGGGACTTCTACGACGGTCTGGCGGAGGTGCAGTTGGGCGGCAAGTACGGCTATGTGGACAAGACCGGCGCAGAGGTGATCCCGCCCCGGTATGACGACGCCTGGGACTTCTCCGAGGGCCTGGCCGTGGTGGAGCTGGACGGCAAGTTCGGCTATATCGACACCACCGGCCAGGAGGTGGTTCCGCCCCAATATGACCACACCTATGCGTTCTCCGAGGGCCTGGGCTCGGTGGAGTTGGACGGCAAGTGCGGCTTTCTCGACAAGACCGGCGCGGTGGTGGTCCCGATCCAGTACGACGGTACAGGAGGCTTCAGCGAAGGGCTGGCGGTGGTGGCGCTGGACGGCAAGTACGGCTACGTGGACCAGACCGGCGCGGTGGTCGTTCCCCTCCAGTATGAAGACGCCGGGTACTTCCACGAGGGCCTGGCCAAGGTGCTGGTGGACGGGAAATGGGGCTATATCGACCAGACCGGCGCGCTGGTCATCCCCTGCCGGTATGACGACGCCAACAGCTTCAATGAATACGGCCTGGCCAAGGTGGTGCTGGACGGCAAGTACGGCTACATCGACACGACCGGCACAGAGGTGATCCCGCTCCAGTATGACAACGTCACCGCCTTTGCCGAGGGCCTGGTGGTGGTGCGGCTGAACGGCAAGCGGGGCTACCTCGACCAGACAGGCCGGGAAGTGGTCTCGCCCCAGTATGACGGCGCCAATGGTTTCCAGGAGGGTATGGCCGCGGTGCGGCGGGGCGACAAGTACGGCTACATCGACAAGACCGGCCGGGAGGTCATCCCCTGCCAGTATGAAAATTACGACGACTTCACAGAAGACGGTCTGGCCGCGGTGGAGCTGGATGGCAAGTGGGGGATCATCGACAAGACCGGCCGGGAGGTCATCCCCTGCCAGTATGAAAATTACGACGACTTCACAGAAGACGGTCTGGCCGCGGTGGAGCTGGATGGCAAGTGGGGGATCATCGACAAGACCGGCCAGACGGTCCTGCCCATCCAGTATGAGGATGCCTGGGCCCTGGGCGGGGGCCTGGTGGCGGTGCTTAAGGATGACAAGGCCGCCGTTTTCTCCCTCACCAAGAACGCCCCCAGTTACAGCTCCGGCGGCGGCTCCCGCCGGGACGAGGACCGGGGCGGCGAGACGACCAAGCCCGACGACCAGACCAGCACCACCACCTACACCGACGTGGTGAAGGATAGCTGGTACGAGGCCGGGGTGGCCTACGTCACCGAGAAGGGCCTGTTCAACGGCGTGGGCGAGGGCCGCTTCGCCCCCGGCGACGACATGACCCGGGCCATGCTCATGACCGTCCTGGCCCGGCTGGCCGGACAGGACACCGCCGACGGCACGACTTGGTATGAGAAGGGCATGGCCTGGGCGGTGGCCCAGGGTGTCTCCGACGGCACCGCCCCTGAGGGGAACATCACCCGGGAGCAGCTGGTGACCATGCTCTACCGCTACGCCAACAGTCCCGAGGTGGACGCCGCCATGGGGATGGCGGGGTTTGTGGACACGCAGGACATCTCCGACTGGGCCCAGGCGGCTATGCGCTGGGCCGTCCAGAACGGCATCCTCACCGGCAAGGACGGGGCCCGTCTGGACCCCCAGGGTAACGCCACGAGGGCCGAGGTGGCCGTCATCCTCCAGCGGTTCGTGGAGGCGGGCTGAGCGCGACGCCTGACTGGGCCTGGCGCAAGTACAACACAAAAGCGGCCGTCCGGCATTCGCCGGACGGTCGCTTTTGTGTGCTGGAGCGGGTCAGCAACACGTTACAAGCCTAGGCGCGGAGGATGTGCCGCGCGTTCCAAGGCCAGGCCCAGCAGACCCCCAGCGCCGAGCCTCGCAAGATCCGGCAGGCCCGCTTTTTCCTGTGGCGAGGCAAAGTCCGAAGCGCCGCGTCCGCTTGACAGGGGGGCGCTCCGAACGTATAATAGTTGCCGGAGCGGAGAGAGGTCGGACCGCTCCGAGGAGGGATCGCGTGAAGACCGGAAGACGACTGCTCTCGCTCCTGTTGCTGCTGGCCGTGGCGTGCCTGGGCGGCTGTGGTCGGCGTGCCGCCGTGGACTACGGCGACCCGTCGAACTGGGCCTATTACGAGACGGAGGACGACGCCAAGGCCGCCGACGTCTTTTTCGTCTGCCCCACGGTGTACCTGGGCGGGTCGGACGGCCACAACATGGCGCTGACCGACCAGGCGGCCAAGGCGGACTTCCTGGGGGCCACCAACATGGAAAAGGGCATCTACGACGACGCCTGCCGCTTCTTCGCCCCCTACTACCGGCAGGCGGCCCTGGACGTGTACGAGATGGAGCCGGAGGCGCGGGAGCGGTACCTGGCCCTGGCCTTTGAGGACGTGAAGGCGGCCTTTGAGACCTATTACAAGGACCGCAACGAGGGGCGGCCCATCATCCTGGCGGGCTTTTCCCAGGGGGCGGACCTGTGCATCCGCCTGGTGAAGGAGTGCTTCGCCGACCCGGGCCGGCAGGACCAGCTGGTGGCCTGCTACGCCATCGGGTGGCGGGTCACGGAGGAGGAGACGGCGGCCTATCCCCAGCTGAAGTTCGCCGCAGGGGAGGCGGACACCGGCGTGGTGGTGGCCTTCAACAGCGAGGCGGAGGAGGTGACCGACTCCCTCATGATCCCGGCGGGCACCAAGACTCTGGCCATCAACCCGCTGAACTGGCGGACGGACGGCACGGCGGCGGACAAGAGCCTGAACGACGGGGCGTGCTTCCCCGACTACGACGGGGTGATCCAGAAGGAGATCCCCGCCCTCACCGGCGCGTACATCGACGACGCGCGGGGGGCGCTGAAGGTCACGGACGTGACCGCCCAGGAGTACCCGCCGGGGCTGGACATCTTTGAGGAGGGGGTCTACCACCTCTACGACTACCAGTTTTTCTACCGGGACCTGGAGCAGAACGTGCAGACGAGGCTGGCGGCCTACCTGGCGGACGGGCGGACGGCCCCGGAGGGATAAATTCAAAAAGATCATTCAGGAGGGATGGATATGGTCACCTTTGTGATCGGTCTGGTGATTCTGCTGGCGGGCGGCGCGGTGTATGGCCGCGTGTGCGAGCGGGTCTTCCAGCCTGACGACAGGCCCACCCCCGCGGTGCGCCTGCGGGACGATATGGACTTCGTCCCCATGAAAAAGTGGAAGAACACCCTGATCCAGCTGTTGAATATCGCCGGGACCGGGCCCATTCTGGGGCCCATCCAGGGGATCCTCTTTGGGCCCATCGCCTTTTTGACCATCCCCATCGGCTGTGTGATCGGCGGGGCGTTCCACGACTATATGTGCGGCATGATCTCCGTCCGGGAGGACGGGGCGCAGATGCCGGCGCTGGTGCGGAAGTACCTGGGCAAGCACGCCTACCTGGTCTACAACGTGTTCGTGTGCCTGCTGATGCTTCTGCTGGGCACGGTGTTCATCTACACCCCCGGGGACCTGTTCGTCACCCAGATCCTGAAGACGAGCAGCAGCGCCGCCAGCCCGGTGGTGTGGATCGTCTACGCCGCCATCTTCGCCTATTACCTGGTGGCCACCCTCTTTCCCATCGACAAGATCATCGGCAAGGTCTACCCCATCTTCGGCATCCTGCTGGTGCTGTCCGCCGTGGGCGTGGGCGCGGGGCTGGTGCTCAAGGGCTACCCCCTGGACGAGATCTGGACCACAGGGGTGGTGGGCGTCCACCCCCAGGGGCTCCACTTCATCCCCGTGTTTTTCGTGACTGTCGCCTGCGGGATCGTCTCCGGGTTCCACTCCACCCAGGCTACCCTCATCTCCCGCACCATGGGCCATGAGAAGGAGGGGCGGGGGACCTTCTACAACATGATGATTGCCGAGGGGCTCATCGCCATGATCTGGGCCGCCGCCACCATGGGCGTGCTGAACCTGGGCCTGGCCACGGCGGAGACCAGCGCCACCGACGTGGTGGGCATCATCGCCAAAAACCTGCTGGGTAACGTGGGCGGGATGATCGCGGTGATCGGCATCATCGTCCTGCCCATCACCTCCGGCGACACCGCCCTGCGCGCCCTCCGGCTCATCGTGTCGGACGCGGCGGGGGTGGACCAGACCAAGAAGCGGAACCGGCTGGGGATCTCGATGGGCATCTTCGCCCTGGTGGCGGTGATCCTGGTGTTCGCCAAGGTGAACGCGGGCGGGTTCAACATCCTCTGGCGGTACTTCTCCTGGGCCAACCAGACCATCGCCGTGTTCGCCTTCGCCATGGTCACCATCTACATGCGGCGCAACCGCAAGCCCTTCCTGATGGCCCTGCTCCCGGGGATGTTCTATATGTTCATCATCACCAGCTTCATCCTCAACGCCGCCATCGGCTTCCACCTGCCCTGGCCCATCAGCTACGGCCTGGGCGGCGTGCTCACGGCGGTGTACGCCTGGGCGCTGCTGCGCTGCCGTGTCGGTGACCGCCTCCCGACCCCCTGAGAGGGGGGAGACCAAGCCGCTTGCAAAAAGGAGCTGTCCGCCGGAGGGCGGACAGCTCCTTTTTGGCGGAGCGGGTGGGATTCGAACCCACGGACGGTTGCCCGTCACCTGATTTCGAGTCAGGCCCGTTATGACCACTTCGATACCGCTCCAAGTGGGGGAGGACGACTCTTAGGATACCTTATTTTTGCCCCCTTGTCAACCTCGCGGCGGGGGAGGGGGGAGGGGGGCAAAAAAATACACGGATGGGGTCTTGACGGCGGGGAGGGGGATAGATATAATAGGGGCGGAAAGAGATCGTGGCTTCGGTCTGCGCCCGGGGCGGCCCCCGGGAGAAAGTGAGGAGAGCATGATGAAACGACGTATTCTGTCCATGCTTTTGGCCCTTGTGATGACGCTGTCGCTCCTGCCCGGGGCGGCGCTGGCGGCCTCCGGCAGCGGGGAGGTCCCCGCCTTTTCCGACTGGCGCAAGGTCTGGCTGTACACCTGTACCGCCGACCAAGACCCCGTCGGGATGACGGTCTACACCTCCGCCGACGAGCGGGAGGAGCAGTCCGCCCCGGAGGAGGCTGGGGAGGGCCAGAACATCCGGGAGATCCCCGGCGCCCTGCGCTACGACCTGGGTGCCATCACCCCGGACGGGGTCGGCGCCGAGCCCCTCACCCTCACCTTCCGGAACGCGGCGGAGGAGACCTCCTCCCGCCCTGACCAGCAGAAGTACGAGCAGTCCTGGGGGGAGGTCAACGTGACCTCCAGCCGGGAGACCGCCCACTTCACCGTGACCTGGGACAACGACCACGGCAACTACGGCAAGCTGCCCAGCTTTGGCGACACCTGCACCGCCACCATCGCCCCCAAGGCGGGCCTCCCCGGTGGCACGTACACCGACTGGGTCCTGTTCATGGAGCAGAACAGCCGGGTGGGCTGGTCCGTCCAGGTCACCGTCACGGTGGAGCGGGCAAAGAAGACCGTCCAGCCCGCCGCTGAGGTGAGCAAGCCCTACGGCAAGCGCCTCCAGCCCTCCGACATCGGCTACACGGTGGAGGGGACGGAGGAGACGGGCAACCTGTCCCAGCTGAAGGTCACCCTCTCCGGGCAGGACGGCGTGGCCGTCGACGCCCCCGTGGGGTCCTACACCCTCCGCTACCCCGAAAAGGTGGAGACCGCGGATAGCGAGATCACCATCGTGGGGACCACCCAGCTGACGGTGGAGCAGGCGACCCCCGAGCGCTCCAGCGTCAACGTCTACCAGATCGGTGACGACACCACCCTGGCCGGTTACGGCATCGGCGGCAAGTACGTGAACCCCTACACCCGCCAGGAGGTGAAGGGCACCTTCACCTGGAAGGACCCGACCACGGCGGTGGAGAAGGACACGGCCTACGTCTACCCCTACATCTTCACCCCCAGCGACGACAACCATGAGCAGGTGGAGGGCACGGTGCAGGTGCGGAAGGGCACCTCCACCTCGGCGGGTACCTCCCCCTCCTGTGTGCCCGTCACCGTCACGGTGGACGAGGAAAGCCGCGTCCAGACCTACGTGGGCCAGGGCGTGGGCCGCAGGATCCGCTACACCATCGACGTCCCCGCCAACCTGGACAAGGAGTGGACCAAAGTCTGGTACAACGCCGGCCAGGGCTGGGAGCAGAGCGCGCCGTACAACGCGGGCGACTACGACGTGATGATCCGCTTCCCCGGCGGCTATGACTCCGCCACCCGCTCCAACTACGCCGGCATCACCGTCAACACCACCCTCACCATCACCCCCAAGGCGGCCACCCCGTCGGTCCACGTCTACTCCCACGCCTATGACAGCACCGGGAACGTCCAGATCGACGACTTTGGCCTGGAGCAGAAGGACCTGGCCCTGGCCGATGCCGACACCGGCGCGGCCATCACCCGGCAGAACGTGAACGACTACTTCATGGCCTGCTTTGACGACGTGAACGTGGGGAGCGGCAAGCCGGTCACCGTCACCCTCCGGGAGGGCAAGCACGTCAAGCTCACCGGGGCCAACGCCGGGAACTACTACCTCCCGGAGACGATCACCACCACCGGGGACATCACCACCAGCCCCGTGTCCCTGACCCTCAACAGCGGCGTATCCAAGTTCTACGGCCAGACCATGACCTTCGTGGCCTCCGACTTCACCTCCTCCAGCAAGTTCTATAACGGCGACGTGCTGGAGAGCATCCAGCTCAGCGCGGACAGCGACGGGGCCAAGGCCACCGCCGACGTGGACAGCTACGCCGTCACCGCCAGCAGCGGCAGCGCCAACTACGCGGTCACCGGCGTGACCGGGGAGATGACGGTGAAGAAGGCCATCCCCGTCCCCGTGTCCGTCTCCGCCGCCATGGGCTCCATCGGCAAGACGGCGGACACCATCGGGGCCTCCCTCCAGGGCACCTTCGTCAACCCGTACAGCGGCGAGGCGGTGCCCGGCACGGTGAAGCTGGCCGACGGCCAGGGGGCGGAGAAGCTGGCCGCGGAGACGGAGCTGACCTACGTCTTCACCCCCGCCGACCCCCGCAACCACACCGAGTATGTGGGCGCCGTCACGGTGAACAGCATCCGGGACACCCCCGCCCCCATCCAGATCGCCGGCCAGACCGCCTTCGTCTATGACGGCCAGACCCACCCCGTCTCCCCGGTGGACGTCACCGGCGTGACCTACACCGTCTCCTACAACGGCGCGGACAAGGCCCCCGCCGACGTGGGCGCTTACGCGGTGAACATCCAGGCCGCCGTCGGCGTGGACACGGAATACGTGGACAGCCAGATGGACACCACGCTGGTCATCACCCCCGCCACCCCCACCGTGACGGTGGAGGCCCTGGAGGTGGAGCAGGGTGTGACGTTGGGCGACGTGAAGCCCACCTACACCGCCACCGGCGTGGACGGCGAGGCGGTCAGCGGCACGCTGACCTGGGATCCCGTGGGCGGCGTCAGCGCCGGGGAGATCACCGTGACCGAGGGCACCGGCTACAACTGGACCTTCACCCCGGACAGCGACAACTACGCCGCCGTGATCGGCAGCGCCGTGATCTGCCCCATCCAGGCGGTGCCGGAGAACCCCGAGCCCAGCGAGACGCCCGCGCCCAGCGAGAGCCAGACCCCCGCGCCCAGCGAGAGCCAGACCCCCGCGCCCAGCGAGAGCCATGCCC
>CANQMK010000093.1 GCA_947624895.1 uncultured Oscillospiraceae bacterium
CACACCGCTGACGCGGATGTGGTACAATGACCGCAAAGCGGCCATTGTACTTCGTATGCCGCCTTTGCTCCCGCCCTGCGGGCGGAACCGCAAAGGATGGCACATTGTACCACACCGCTGACGCGGATGTGGTACAATGACCGCAAAGCGGCCATTGTACTTCGTATGCCGCCTTTGCTCCCGCCCTCCGGGCGAAACCGCAAAGGATGGCGCATTGTACCACACCGCTGACGCGGATGTGGTACAATATCGATCTTCAAAAATCCGACGCCGCGCGGGAGCGTGTCCGCGGGCCGGGCAAGGGGGCAAAGCACATGGAACAGAAGCGATCAAAACGGGGCGCGCCGCCCACCGTTCCGGTGGGCCGGGACGCAAAAGGGCCGACGGGGAAGATCCGGGCGATCTCCATGTTCCTGGCCCTGGCCATGCTGCTCCCCCTGGGCGCCCCCGCCTTCGCATCCGAGGGCGCGGACTCCGCCGGGGGAGAGACCATCCGGCACGCCGTATACCTGGGCGTCCAGGACTACGGCGCGGTGAACGACCAGACCCCCGGCCTGGCGAACTTTTTACATAAATTCTCCGTGGACGGCGAGACCCGCGCCTATCCCGTCAGCACCGGCGAGGCCGAGGGCTACGCGCTCCAAAATCTCCTGAACGAGGGGTACGTCTACGACGTTACCGTCCAGGGCGGCGCCGTCACGGCGGTGAGCGCCCCCCAGCCCACCGCCGAGGGCAGAGTGGTGGAGACCTCCGCCGAGGGGATCACGGTGGCGACCATGGACGGCGAGGCGCGCCGGAGCGTCTCCGGCATCCGCGCGGTCTACGAGATCACCACCGCGGCGGGCGAGACCAGGGCGGAGGAAAAGGCCCTGGCCGACGTGGCCGTGGGCGACACTGTCAAGGTCTATGGGGACACCGTGTACCTGACCTTCGTGGCCGAGCCCTACGCCCCGCCGGTCAAGGGCGCGCCCGGGGTCAGGACGGTGAAGGGCTTTTTGTCCAACGCCGCCTCCGGCGTGGGCACCGCGCTGTACATCTACGGCGGCGGCTGGGTCTGGCAGGACGAGACCATCCAGGGCTCCGAGCGGTGGTCGAACCCGCAGACCCGGACCATCGGCGTCCCCCAGACCTGGATCGACTTCTTCCAGCGCCAGGACGAGACCTTCGTGTATCGAAACGACGACGACCCCGCCCACGACTACTACTCGGTCCGGAACAACTACAACCAGTACGGCTACGCCGGCGTGGACTGCTCGGCCTTTGTGGGCTGGAGCGTGTACAACACGCTGAACACCGCCTCCGGCCAGGAGGACCGGCCCTACTACGCGGGGAAATCCCGCACCCGGGCCTACTACCTGGCGGAAAACGGCTTCGGGACCATCGACAACACCTACGCCTCCGCGGCGGACTTCAGGCCCGGCGACGTGTTCAGCATGAGCGGCCACGTCTGGATCTGCCTGGGGACCTGCGCGGACGGCAGTATGGTGATCCTCCACTCCACCCCCTCCCCCAACAAGGTCAACGGCAGGGGCGGCGGCGGCGCCCAGATCGCCAGCGTCGGCCCGGAGGGGAGCGAGGCCCAGGCGCTGGCGCGGCACTACATGGAGCGGTACTACCCCGCGTGGTGGGCGCTCTATACCCCGGTCAACAATTCCTTTGACGCTTATACCGACCGGGGGAGCAACGGCTCGGGCAAGTTCTCCTGGAACATCCTGGCGGACGCCGGCGGGGACGGCCAGGGGCTGGCCGACCCGGAGGGCTACCTGGATATGTCCGCCGCCGAGATCCTGGCCGACCTGTTTGGCGAGGCCGCCGGGGCGGACCTCCCCCAGGCCCCGGAGGCGCACGAGTGCTCCGCCCGGGCATTTGCCGACGTGGACCTGGACGCCTGGTATCACGCCGGGGTGGACTACGCCTTGGAGCACGGCTGGATGACCGGCGTCTCCGACGCCGCCTTTGGGCCCGACCTCCCCGTCAGCCGCGGCGCGGCGGTGGCGCTCCTGTACGACCTGGCGGGCAGGCCCGCCCCCACCGCCCCCAACCCCTTCTCCGACGTGGCGGAGGGGAGCCGGTACGCCGCCCCGGCGGCCTGGGCGGCGGAGAACGGCGTCGCCAGAGGCTATGGCGACGGGCGGTTCGGCCCGGAGGACCCGGTCACCCGGGAACAGCTCGCGGCGATGCTGTACGCCTACGCCGCGCGCGTGGGCGATGACGTGAGCGGTCGGGCCGACCTGTCCGCCTATGCCGACAGGGCCAGCGTCAGCGGCTGGGCGGCCACCGCCCTGTCCTGGGCCGCGTCCGGCGGCCTGCTCCGCGGCGCCGCCGGCGCCCTGTCCCCCCGGCGCGGCGTCACCCGCGCCCAGGCGGCGGTGATCCTCACCCGGTTCTGCCAGAATGGGATCCCCGGGTGATATGCCCGCAACGCCCGGGCCCCAAGCCCCGCCCCCGCGCACAGAAAGTGGCCGTTTCCTTTCGGAAACGGCCACTTTTTCTCTTGCTCAGTGGACCCGGCGGAGGGGATCAGGGGGCAAACGCCTAGGCCTGGGCCTGCCAATAGGCGATCACCTTTTTCACCATTCCCAAGCAGTCGTCGCGGGCGGTGACCTCTTGGTATGGCTTCAGCTCGCTGTATGTGTGTCCGCAGGGCTCCAGGTCATCGTCTTCAAATCCACCGCTGACGCCCACCAGCCACTTCCCAAACGCCCCGGTCTTGAACCGGAATATGTAGTAGTGCATATCGTTGTGGTCGAACTGTCCGGCGCATTCGATCCTGCTCGGCGCTTTACCCAGCTCCTGCGGATCGGACAGCCACGCGATCATGGCCTCCCGTGCCGCCTCGACCTGTTTGCTGTTCATCTTCCGACCTCCTCGTTTTCTCTGCCGTTCGGTCAAGAGGATAGCACGGCGGGGGAACACTGTCAAGGCTCCGCCCGCTCATGAGAGTCTCCGCTCCGGCAGGGCCAGCCGGACCAGGATGGCGGCGGCCTCCGCGCGGGTGACGGTGCGGTCGGGGTAGAAGTTCCCCGCCTCGTCCGCGCCCTGCAGGACGCCGTACCAATAGAGGTCACGGACGCTCCGTTGGTAACGCTCCAGCTCGCCGTCTATATCCGCGGGGGAACGCTGCTGGTCGCCAGGCGTTTTCACCAGCTCCCGTTGAGGAATGGCCCGCCGGAACAGGTAGGCCATCTGGAGGCGGGTGGCGGGCTGGGTCAGCTCGCCAAACTCCCAGTCGTACAGAATACCGGCCTGAACGGCGTACTCCTGATAGGTGTCGTACCAGTGTTCCCCGGCGGTCTGGTCAAAGGGATCGCCGTCCCCGGCGTAGGTGCTGTGGACCACGGCGGCCAGCTTCACCGCCTCGGCCAGGGTCAGCGGCGCCTCCGGGGCGAAACAGCCGTCGTCCCGGCCCACGAAAAAGCCCAGCCGGGTCACGTCGGACACGGTGTTCTCCCCCGCCGCGCCGTACCACGCGTCCGCCGCCACGTCGGGGTACTCCACATCGGGGTGGGACAGGGTGAAGTGGGCCATGTCGCCGCTGGGGACAAAGGAGAGGATCAGCGTGCAGTCCCCGGTGATGGCGGGCAGCTGGGGCCCCACCGCCTGGCCGTCCAGATAGACCTCCGCCAGCCGGAAGCCGTCCACGCTGTCCAGCCCGGTGATGCAGGGCGGGCGACCCGCCTGGGCGGCATAGACGCCGTCCGCGGCCAGACAGCCCCGGACGGTATCCGCCAAGCGCCCCAGGAACCACTCCAGCGCCTCCTGGTCAACCCCCGGCGCCTCCACGCGCACCTCCACCAGGTAGTCGGCCAGCACAGGCCAGAGGGCGGGAACGTGGAGGGGCTTGCCGTTGGCGTCGGTGGTCATTTCCTCCGCGCCGTCCGGCACCCGCCAGTGCCGGTAGGCGCCCGCGGGCTGGGCGTCCACCCAGGCGTTCAGCTCCCGGACAAAGTCGGAATAGCTGGTGGCGATGGCGGTCTGCCCTGGGGAGACCTCGTTCCCCGGCGCCCAGACCTGGGTATAGGTGCCGTCCGCGTGGTAGTAGAAGTTGGTGGTCGTTCCCGCGGAAAAGCTGTTGACGACGCAGGTGGCCGCGTCCGCTGTCCGCACCACCCAGGAGCCGTAGAAGTAGGCGCAGTTTTCGATCCGGGAGTTGTCGCTCCGGCCCACCAGCTGAGGGGCAAAAGGCGTGTTGGGGCCGTTTCTGGTGTTCAACTGCCCCACGCAGTTCTTGATCTGGCTGTCCTTGGCCCAGGCCACCAGCTGGCCCGAATATACCTGGCCGCCGATGTTGCCCTCCACATAGAGGTCGTCGATCACCGCCCCCTCCGTCACGCCGAAGAGGCCGCCGTAGTCGGCCTGTTGCTCCTCCCAGGACCAGAGGGTGGCGACGCCGTGGCCGTCCCCGTCAAAGACGCCCCGGAAGGGGGTGGCCTCGGTGAGGCCGATGGGCACCCAGTCGGCAGGGCCTAGGTCGAGGTTGGCGGTCAGGCGGTAGTGGCCCTGGGCGTATTCCCCCGCCCCGGCGTTCACCAGCCCGGCCAGGGCCCAGAGCTGGCGGGCGCTGTCGATGCGGTAGGGCTCCTCCGCCGTCCCCTGTCCATCAAAGAGCGGCGTGTCCCCACCGGCGGCCAGGCCGGGGAGACAAAAAACGTTCAGCAGGAGCGCCGCGCCTAGGAGCGCGGCGAGAAAACGGTTGCGGTTCAAGCAGATGACCCCCTTGCCATTTGTCTATCCTATCATACCACCGTGGCCGCGGGCGCACAAGCCGAGAAATTTTGGCCCGGCGAGCCCGACCACCCTCTATATTTATAGAACGAAATACGCCGGGAAAACGCAACACCCGCCCGGGAAAAAAGCGCGCCGACCGGCCTCCTTTTCCCCGCGCCCCGGCCCGCCCTTCTTCCCCGCGTGGGGTTGCATTGGGCGGGCATACCGTGTACAATGAAACGGTATGTTGTCCAGAAAGGCGGCGGGGCGTGGCCCCGCCGCCTGTGCAGGAAGGAGCGGGAAGGACATGGAAAAGACCGTGCGGGAATACGACCTGACCGACGGGGGGATCGACGCCGCCAGCGAGGCCATCGACCAATTTCTGGCCCAGGCGAAGGTGGCCAAGCGGGAGGCCCTGCGGGTCCGGCTGGCTATGGAGGAGGCCCTGCTGTGCTACCGGGGGCGGCACACGGCGGAGCGGGCGACCCTCCGCCTCCAGCGCCGCCTGCGCTCCATCCGGGTGGAGGCGGCGATCCCGGGGGAGAGACTGGACCCCTTCCGGGAGGGGAACGACCTGGACGAGGGCGGGGCCATGCTGTCGAGCATGATGGCGAATATGGGCCTGGCCCCCCTGTGGCAGTACCGGGACGGGGTGAACCGGATCCTGTTCACCCCCAAGCGGGAAAAGCGCCAGTCCTTCATCGCCTCCATGGCGGCGGCGGTGATCCTGGCGGTGGTCCTGGGCCTGCTGGGACAGCTTCTGCCCGACGGGCTCCGGGCGGGGATCACCGACGGGGTCATCACGCCGGTCTTTAACACCTTCATGGGCCTCCTCTCCGCCGTGGCGGGACCCATGATCTTCCTCTCGGTGGCCTGGGGCATCTGCTGTATCGGCGACACGGCCACCCTGGGCCGGATCGGCAAGCGGATGGTCACCCACTTCGTCCTGATGACCTTCCTGCTCACGGCGGCGGGGGGCGCGGCCATGCTGCCCCTGTTCTCCGTCTCCGCCGGGGGCGGGGCCGCCTTCGACCCCTCAGAGCTGCGGGACATGGTGCTGGACATCATCCCGGACAACTTCTTCACCCCCTTTACCGAGGGCAACCCCCTCCAGATCATCTTTGTGGCGGTGCTGGTGGGGATCGCCCTGCTGGTCCTGGGGGAGAAGGTCTCGGTGGCGGCCACCTTCATCGAGCAGGCCAACTACGTGGTCCAGCTCATCATGGGGGCGGTGAGCACCCTGGTGCCGGTGTTCGTCTTCGGGAGCATCCTCAATATGCTCCTCAGCGACAGCTTCTCCGCCCTGGTCCGCTCCTATAAGGTGGTCCTGGCCCTGGGCCTGAGCCTGCTCACGGTGACGCTCATCTACCTGGTCCTGGTCTGCGTCCGGCTGCGGGTGCGGCCCGGCGTTCTCCTGAAGAAGATCATGCCCACCTTCCTCCTGGGGCTGAGCACCGCCTCCTCGGTGGCGGCCTACTCTACCAACGTGGAGTGCTGTGAAAAGGACCTGGGTATCGACCCCAGGCTCATCCGCTTCGGCGTCCCCCTGGGCCAGGTGGTCTTCATGCCCGGCGCGGCGGTGACCCTCCTGGCGGCGGCCCTGGGGATGGCGGAGGTCTACGGCGTGACCATCTCCCCCTCCTGGCTGTTGACGGCGCTGTTCATCACCGCGGTGCTGGCCATCGCCGCCCCGCCGGTGCCGGGGAGCGCGTTGACCTGCTATACATTACTCTTCGTCCAGCTGGGGGTCCCCGCCGAGGCGGTAGCCATCACCACGGCGCTGAACGTGGTCCTGGAGTTCACCTCCACGGCGGTGAACCTCTTCGGCCTGCAGATGGCCCTGACCCTGGTGGGGAACTCGCTGGATATGCTGGACGCCGACGCCCTCCGGCGGGACGGACGGGAGGCCGCCGAATCGAAGAGGGCGTAGGAGCCGGAGCGTGCCCGTGGACGGCGGTTTTCCCCACCTGGGGTTGCATTGCGCGGAGATATCCTGTAAAATAGGACGGTATTGATCCGCGGAATGACGCGGGGCGAAGGCCCGCGCCGCCGGAAGTAAGGGAGCTGGAACGGGCATGGAAAAGATCATACAGGAATACGACCTGACCGACGGGGGGATCGACGCCGCCAGCGAGGCCATCGACCAGTTTTTGGCCCAGGCGAAGGTGGCGCGGCGGGAGGCCCTGCGGGTCCGGCTGGCCATGGAGGAAGCCCTGCTGAGCTACCGGGAGCGGGACGCGGCGGAGCGGTTCTCCCTCTGCCTCCAGCGCCGCCTGCGCTCCATCCGGGTAGAGGCGGCGGTCCCCGGCGAGAGCCTGGACCCCTTCCGGGAGGGGGATGAGTCGGCGGAGGGCGGGACCATGCTGTCCGGCATGATGGCAAATATGGGCCTGGCCCCCCTGTGGCAGTACCGGGACGGGACCAACCGGGTCCTGTTCACCCCCAAGCCGGAGCGGCGGCAGTCCCCCATGGCCGCCATGGGCGTCGCCGTGGGGCTGGCGGTCCTGTTGGGCCTCCTGGGCCAGCTTCTGCCCGGCGAGGTCCGGGCCGTCATCACCGGCAAGGTCATCGACCCCATCTTCGGCACCTTCATGGGCCTTCTCTCCGCCGTGTCGGGGCCCATGATCTTCCTCTCGGTGACCTGGGGCATCTGCTGTATCGGGGACACGGCCACCTTTGGCCGCATCGGCAAGCGGATGGTCGCCCACTTCATCCTGATGACCTTCCTGCTCACGGCGGCGGGGAGCGCGGTCATGCTCCCCCTGTTCCCAGTGACCACCGGGGGCGGGGCCGCCTTCGACCCCTCGGAGCTGATGGAGATGGTGCTGGACATCGTCCCGGACAACTTCTTCACCCCCTTCACCGAGGGCAACCCCCTCCAGATCATCTTCGTGGCGGTGCTGATTGGCATCGCGGTGCTGATTTTGGGGGAGAAGGTCTCGGTGGCCGCCACCTTTATCGAGCAGGCCGACTATGTGGTCCAGCTCATCATGGGAGGGGTGAGCACCCTGGTGCCGGTGTTCGTCTTCGGGAG
>CANQMK010000094.1 GCA_947624895.1 uncultured Oscillospiraceae bacterium
CCCCCGGCGTGTCGGTGTGGACGTGGACCTTGAAGGCCTCGTCGTCCTCGCCGATGACCAGGGAGTCGCCGATGGAGCTGAGGTAGGCCCGCAGCTCGGTGAGGTCCACGTCGGGGTCCTTCTTGCGGACGATGAAGACGGTGTCGAAGTCGAAGGTGATGTCCTCCTCGCCCAGGGAGGCGAAGTCGGCGCTGTCCCGCTCGCCCTCCTCCGCCGTCTCCGGCATGGGCTTGCCCTGGAGCTCGTCCAGCATCCCCTGGAGGATGACCAGGAAGCCCTTGCCCCCGGCGTCCACCACCCCGGCCTTCTTCAACACCGGGTTCTGGTTCACCGTGTCCGCCAGGGCCTCCTGCCCGGCGGCGATGGTCCGCTCCAGCACGGACTCGATGGCGGCGTCCTCCCGGGCGGCGGCGGCCGCCGCGGCGGCGGAGAGGCGGGAGACGGTGAGGATGGTGCCCTCGGCGGGCTTCATCACCGCCTTATAGGCGGCGGCCACGCCGTAGTCCAGGGCGATGGCGAAGCCCCGGCCATCGATCTCCTCCTTGTCCCGGACCCCCTTGGAGAAGCCCCGGAAGAGGAGGGAGAGGATCACCCCCGAGTTGCCCCGGGCGCCCCGGAGCAGGGCGCTGGCCACCGCCGAGGCGGCGGCGGAGAGGGTGGGGTAGGTCTTGGCGCGCAGCTCGGTGGCGGCGGTGTTGATGGTCATGGACATATTGGTGCCGGTGTCCCCGTCGGGGACGGGGAAGACGTTGAGCTCGTTGATCTGCTGTTTGTTGGCGGTGATGGCCGCCGCGCCGTGGAGCACCATAGAGCGGAAGGCGTCGGCGTTGATGGTGGTGGTCATATCGTCGCCCTCCCTTTAGTTGGTCATCGAGTCGATGCACACGTCCACGTTGCGGACCTCCACGCCGGTGAGGCGGGAGACGTTGTAGCGGACCTCGTTCATGATGGAGCGGGACACCGCCATCAGGTTCACCCCGGCGTCCACGATGATGTGGAGCTGGATGGAGACGGTGCCGTCCTCGTTGCACAGGACCTTGACCCCCTTGGACATGGACTCCCGGCGCAGGAGGTGCACCAGCCCGTCCGTCTTGGAGCGCACGGCCATGCCCTTGACCCCAAAGCAGTTGGTGGCGGCCGCGCCAGTGAGGTTGGTGAAGACCTCGTTGGAGATGCGGATCTCGCCCTTGTCGGTGATGAGCTTCATAGCAAGCAGTCCTTTCTGGTGGCGCTGAGCCGCCGCGAGGGGCCCGGCGGGGATGATACCTTCCTAGTATGCTATTGTAGTCCATATCCCTGGAAATTACAAGAAAAAAAGGGCCGGGCCTTGTATTTTTTCTGAAAACGCCGCAAACTAGCGGGGACAGAGGGGGCGTTTCCATGGAGCTGGTGGGGGTTTGGAGCGGCCGGGAGGATCTGGCCCGGCGGCTGGAGGCCCGGACGGGGCGGAACTTTTGCTTTTTCACCGGCGCGCACCCGGCGGAGTTCGCCCAGCGGCCTCCGGCCCTGCTGGTGATCGCCCCGGACGCCACCGGCCTGGCCGGGGCGGGGGCGCTCCGGCCCCGGGTGGCCCTGGTGCCGGGGGACAGCGGGGCGCTGGCGGGGCGGGTGCGGGCGGTCTCGGCGGTGAGCTACGGGCTGGGGCGGCGGAACACCCTGACCCTGTCCAGCCTGGAGGGGGGCAGCGTGGCGGTGGCCCTCCAGCGGGAGCTGGTGACCCTCTCCGGGGCGGAGGTGGAGCGGCAGGAGTGGGTGCTGCCCTACGACCCGGAGGGGCAGAGCCCGGAGGAGCTGCTGTGCCTGGTGGGGGCGCTGCTCCTCCTGGACCAGTCGCTGGGTTAGGGGCGGGCCTGCCGCTCCTCTTTCTTCAGCAGGCGGATGTCCCGGCCAAAGAAGGGGAGCTCCTGGAACTCCCCCTCCAGCCGGGAGGCCACCTGGGGCACGTAGCGGTCCCGGGCGGCGTCCATATCCAGGTTGGAGGAGATCACCGTGGCCCGGCCCGCCAGGAGCCGCTGGTTGAGCAGCTGGTAGAGGGCGGACTGGACGAAGGGGGTGGTCATCTCGCTGCCCAGGTCGTCCAGCACCAGCAGGTCACAGCGCTCATAGCGGCGGGTGTCCTCCAGGGCGGAGCCGTCCCCGTCCCGGTTGAACTTCACCGCCTCGTACTGGCCCAGCAGGGCCCCGGCGGTGGCGTACACCGTCCAGTGCCCCCCCTGGGCCACCGCCTTGGCGATACAGCCGGAGAGGAGGGTCTTGCCCAGGCCGGTGCCGCCGTAGAGGTAGAGATTCTTGGAGGGATAGCGGGGGAAGAGCTGGGCGTAGTCCCGGCACACGGCCAGCACCGAGGCCATCAGCTCCCGGGGGGAGGCCCCCAGGCGGGGGTCGAAGCCGGCGTCGTACCAGCGCAGCTGGAAGCGGTCGAAGTCACAGCCCTCCAGGTCCAGCTGGCGGCCCAGCTCCTTCAGGTTCTCCGCCGCGCACAGCTGGGCCACGCACTGGCAGGGGCGGCCCTCATGGCGGCGGGTGTCGTGGCAGATGGGGCACAGGGGGGCGTTCTCCAGCTCCTGGGGGTCGATGCCGACGCCGGTCAGCAGTTCCAGGCGCTGGCGCTGGAGGGAGAGGTTCTCCTGCCTGGCCCGCTCCACCGCCTGGGCGGGGTCCGCGCCCCGCTGGAGGGCGGCGGCCACCGCCTGGGCCACGGTGCCCTGGATGGCCCGGTCCAGCGCCTCCAGCTGGGGCAGGCGCCGACGGCACTGGAGGGCGAAGGCCGCCCGGCGGGCGGCCCGGTCGGCCTGGGCGGCGTCCAGGAGGCGGTCCGCCTCCCGTCTGTGTCTGGGGTCAAAGGACATGGCGCTCTACCTCCCCGACGGGTCTTCCCCGTCCGTCTTCCCCGCCGCCCGCCGGAGGGCGGCGATGTTCCGGGCCATGCGGGCGTCCCGGCGGCCCTCCCCCGTCCCGGTGGACGGGTCGGCGGGGCGGGACGGGGCGGCGGCCTCCCCCCGGACCTCCCGGAGGGTGCGCAGGCCCTTGGCGTGCCAGCTTTTCAGGATGGAGTTCATATAGGGCCAGGACATGGTCTGCTTGTTCAGCAGGGTCTTCTCGTAGGCCAGGGCGATCACCTCGTCGGGGAAGCCCCAGTCCACCCAGGCGGCCAGGTACTCCCGCTCCCGGTCCAGGGGCTGGCGGTCCCGGATGCCCAGCAGGGGCAGGAGGGTCCGCTCCCGCCGCGCCAGGCTCTTCTGGGCGCGCAGGAACGCCTCCGCCGCGGGGAGGGTGTCTACCCCCCGGTCGTACCAGCGGTAGGCCTCCTTCTTCACCTGGCTCATCCGGGGGCGGCGGCCCGGGCCGCACCTGCGCTCCGTCTCCTCCACGCACCAGCCGGTGAGCAGGTAGATGACCTCCGGCGGGAGGCCCAGGTAGTCGTAGATGGTGTAGAGGGTCTTCAGGTCGGCGGGGGAGAGCTTGGCGCCCAGGGACCGCTCCACCTGCTGCTGGAGGGTGGAGAAGGCGGCGTCCCCGGTGAGGGCCTGGGCCACGTCCTGGGTGCCGTAGTCCGGGGGGCGGTCGTCCCGGAGGGGGCGGCCCTGGGGGACGGGGGCGGGGCCCACCAGCTCGACGCTCTGGAGGGCGGCGTAGGCCGCGTCCAGCCGCCCCTGGCTCCAGCCCAGGGCATGCTGGGCCTGGGCCAGCTCCCCGCCGTGGCGGAGGAGGGCCAGGTAGAGCAGACAGCCGTCCCCCTGGTCCAGGGCCAGGAGGCGGTCGGCGTTCTCCGCCGACAGGGAGACCACCCCGCCGGGCAGCGCCACCGCGGCCATAGGACCCCCTCCTTTCCCCACGTTTTCACAGATACATCCATTATACATGATTTTTCTCCCCAGGTAAACGAAAATTTTTCCCGCCCCCGCCCGGTTGACAAGGGGGGGCGGGGGGCATATAATCCCGGTAGCGACGCCGGGGCCCGCCCCGGCGGGGAAAGGAGCGGGGACCATGCGCCTGTTTGACACCCACGCCCACTACGTCTCCAACGCCTTCAACGCCGACCGGGAGGCGGTGGTGGCGGGTCTGCCGGAGCGGGGGGTGACCCGGGTGGTCTGCCCTGGGGACGACCTGGCCGCCTCGGAGCGGGCGGTGGAGCTGGCCGCCCGGCACCCCCACGTCTACGCCGCGGTGGGGGTCCACCCGGAGGAGTGCGGCGGGTGGGACGAGGGCCAGCTGGAGGCGGTGCGGGCCCTGGCGGGGCGACCCAAGGTGGTGGCCATCGGGGAGATCGGGCTGGACTACCACTGGCCGGACAACCCGCCCCGGGAACTCCAGAAGCTGGCCTTCCGCCAGCAGCTGGCCCTGGCCCGGGAGCTGGGCCTGCCCGCCATCGTCCACGACCGGGAGGCCCACGGGGACAGCCTGGAGATCGTCCGGGCCGAGCCCGGGGCCCGGGGGGTGTTCCACTGCTACTCCGGAGCGGTGGAGGACGCCAGGACCCTGGTGCGCCTGGGCTGGTATCTCTCCTTCACCGGCACCATCACCTACAAAAACGCCCGGAAGGCCCTGGAGGTGATCCAGGCCGTCCCCCTGGAGCGGATCATGATCGAGACCGACGCCCCCTACCTCACTCCAGAGCCATACCGAGGGCGGCGGAACGACTCGGGGTACGTCCACCTGGTGGCGGAGCGGATCGCCCAGGTGAAGGGGCTGACGGCGGAGGAGGTGGCGGAGGCCACCTACCAGAACGCCCTTGCCTTTTTCGGGATAGAGGAGTAAACTGGCGTGGGCCCGGTGTGCCCGGACCCACGCCGTGAAAAGGAGCGAACGCGCGATGATGACCATCACCTATGAATACGAGGGCGCCCTCTACGTCAACCTCACCAACCGCTGTGACTGCGCCTGCGTCTTCTGCCTGCGCCACAACGGCCACAAGGGCAGCATCTACGCCGACGACCTGTGGCTGGAGCACGAGCCCAGCCGGGAGGAGGCCCTGGCCGACTTCCTTGCCCGGGACCTGCCCAGCTACCGGGAGATCGTCTTCTGCGGCTTTGGCGAGCCCATCTTCCGCTGGGAGGACATCGCCTGGCTGGTGGACGAGCTGAAGGCCCGGGCGCCGGGGCTGCCCCCGGTGCGGATCAACACCAACGGCCACGGCAACCTGATCCACGGCCGGGACATCACCCCGGAGATGGCGGGGCGGATCGACACCCTGTCCATCTCCCTCAACGGGGCCACGGAGGCGGAGTACCTGGCCGTCACCCAGCCCAGGGATGGGGCGGCGGCCTGGGAGGCCATGCTGGACTTCACCCGCAGGGCCGCCCGCCACGTCCCCAAGGTGGTGATGACCGTCGTGGACAAGGACAAGACCCCGGAGGATATCCAGACCTGCCGCGCCCTGGCGGAGAGCCTGGGGGCGACCCTCCGGGTGCGGGCCTACATCCCGGACTGATGCAAAGGGGGGCTTCCGCCCCCCTTTTTTTACGCCGCCTCCCGGAGCTCCCGCAGGGCCTCGGCGGCGCTGTCGGCGGAGAATTGGAACGCCCCCGCCAGATAGACCTCCACATGGCCGCCCACATACCGAAACTCATACTTTTCCATAAAAAAACCTCCTATCCTGATGTGGTACCGCTGGGACTTCCTTACGGTACTAAGGATAGGAGGTTTTCTGTCCAATAAAACGGACGATTTAGAAGGTAGGGATCAATACTTGCCCAGGCTGCCGGAGTCCTTGGCGTCCTTGGCGGTGTCGAAGTGGTAATCCTTGCCGGGGAGGATGGCGTTGAGCAGGATGCCGGCGATGGCGGCGATGGCCAGGCCGGTGAGGGTGACGGAGGCGCCGCCCACCTGGAAGGTCAGGCCGCTGGAGAAGCCCAGGCCGCAGACCAGGACGGTGGCGGCGATGATCAGGTTGCGGGAGTTGGTGAAGTCCACCCGGTTCTCCACCAGGTTCCGCACGCCGATGGCGGAGATCATGCCGTAGAGGATGAAGCTCACGCCGCCGATGATGGCGGAGGGGATGGAGCCGATGAAGGCGGCGAACAGGGGGGAGAAGGAGAGGACCAGGGCGTAGAGGGCGGCCAGGCGGATGACCCGGGGGTCGTAGACCCGGGAGAGGACCAGCACGCCGGTGTTCTCGCCGTAGGTGGTGTTGGCCGGGCCGCCGAACAGGCCGGCCAGGGAGGTGGCCAGGCCGTCGCCGATGAGGGTGCGGTGGAGGCCCGGGTCCTCGATGAAGTTCTCCCCCACGGTGGCGGAGATGGCGGACATATCGCCGATGTGCTCCATCATGGAGGCGATGGCGATGGGGGCCATGACCAGGATGGCGGAGAGGTCAAACTTGGCGATGGAGCCGGAGAAGTTGGTGAAGAAGGGCTGGAGGCCCACCACCTGGGCGGTCTTGAGGCTGGAGAAGTCGATGAGCTGGGGGCCGCCGACCAGGGTGACCACCAGGGCCACCAGGTAGCTGCCCACGATGCCCAGGAGGATGGGGATGATCTTCACCATCCCCTTGCCCCAGATGTTGCACACGATGATGATGGCCATGGCCACCAGGGCCAGCCACCAGCAGGTGGAGGCGTTGTTCACCGCGGAGGGGGCCAGGTTCAGGCCGATGCAGATGATGATGGGGCCGGTGACCACCGGGGGCAGGAAGCGCATGACCTTGTGCACGCCCACCAGCTTGATGATCAGGGCCAGGACCAGGTAGAGAAGGCCCGCCACCACGATGCCGCCGCAGGTGTACTGGAGCTTTTCCGCCTGGGACATGGTGGCGTAGATGCCCTCGCTCATCCCGCCCATGGCGGCGAAGCCGCCCAGGAAGGCGAAGGAGGAGCCCAGGAAGGCGGGCACCTTCATCTTGGAACAGACGTGGAACAGCAACGTGCCGAACCCGGCGAAGAACAGGGTGGTCTGGATGGACAGGGGCATGCTGATGTCCGCGCCGGTGGCGCTCTGCTGGCTGTTCACCAGGATGGGCACCAGGATGGTGGCGCCGAACATGGCGAACATGTGCTGAAGGCCCAGGATCAGCATTTTGGGGATCCCCAGCTTCCGGGCGTCCCGGATGGGCTCGGCGCCGAGGGCGGTGGTCTTCTCGCTCATTTTTTTCTACTCCTTTCCTCTTTCGGGCAAAAAAATACCGGCTCGAAAGCCGGGTCAACAGGGGAGAAGGGGGCGAAAAGCGGCGGCCATACCAGGCCGCGTCAGCTCATAGATACCCATGGCGCGCATACCGACCCCTCCTTTTCCTCATTGGATGAAATTCTACCACAGGGGGGAGGAAAAGGCAAGGAAAAAAGTGACAAATCGCCTGGCGGTCTTTCACTCCGTCTTGTCCATATGGCTCAGAGCGAACAGGATACACTGGTTGATGAGCTCGTTGCGGCTGATGTCGAACTCCGCCGCCCGGCGGTCCACCTCCGCCAGCAGGTCCAGGGGGAGACGCATGGAGATGACTTCCTTTTCCGGCTTTTTGGGCAAAAATTTTTCCATGGCAGGCCCCTCCTCTTGACAAATTATATTCGATATGCTACCATCACAACATATTCTAATTATGATATCGAATATAGAATACACACACGTAAGGAGGAACCTCATATGAAAAAACGTCTGTTGTCCCTGGCTTTGGCCCTCTGCTTGTCGTTGGGGCTGGCCGTCCCCGCCTTGGCGCTGGCCTACGGGGAGGAGTATATCGGGTATGA
>CANQMK010000095.1 GCA_947624895.1 uncultured Oscillospiraceae bacterium
TTGCTCCTACCCTGCGGGTAAAACCGCAAAGGATGGCACATTGTACCACACCGCTGGCGCGGATGTGGTACAATAGCCGCAGAGCGGCTATTGTACTTCGTATGCCGCCTTTGCTCCTACCCTGCGGGTAAAACCGCAAAGGATGGCACATTGTACCACACCGCTGGCGCGGATGTGGTACAATAGCAACGACCATATGACCAGCGCTCCGCGCCGCCGGGGGCGGCGCGCTGGACGGAGAGAATGGGTGCGAGGAGGGATGGAGATGGGCCGAGGGAGACGCTGGGCGGCTCTGGCGGTGTGCCTGGTCCTGGTGGGGCTGTGCCTGGGGACGCCCGGGGCGGCGGCCTTCCCCGACGTGCCCGCCGGAGCGTGGTACGCCCAGGAGGTGGACCGGATGGCCCGCCGGGGCCTGGTGACCGGTTACCCCGACGGCGCCTTTGGCCCGGAGCGGGAGATGAGCCGGAGCGAGCTGACCGCCGTGGTGGCCCGGGCCGCCGGGGCGGAAGTGCCGGCGGAGGCGGGGGCGTACTGGTGCGCCGCCACCCTGGCCCGGGCCAAGGCGGCGGGGTGGCTGCCCCCCGCCTGGGCGGACCTCCCCCTGGGGCCGGAGGACTTTGAGCGCCCGGTGACCCGGGAGGAGGCGGTGTACCTCCTGACCCGGGCCCTCCAGCCCCCGGCGGGGGCCCTGGGGGTGACGGCGGCGGACATCGCCGACTTCGACCAGGTGGATCCCACCCTGGCCCCCGCCATCCTGGCCGCCTACAACGCCGGGCTCACCAACGGCCTGCCCGGGGGCCGCTTCGGGCCAAAGGAGCGCCTCACCCGGGCCCAGGCCGCCGTCCTGTTGTGCCGGGCGGGGCTGGCCGCCCCGGTGACCGGGGCGCTGACGGCGGTGAACGCCTGGGACAGCGGGGCGGACCACTTCACCCAGTACGACCTCACCGTCACCGCCCACGAGGCGGTGGACGGCTGGAGCCTCACCCTCCTGGGCCAGGCCACGGCGGAGCAGTTCTGGAACTGCGCTGTGGAGGCGACGGAGGGCGGCCTGCGGGTGACCGGCGTGGACTACAACGCCGCCCTGAAGGCGGGGGAGAGCGCCACGGTGGGCCTCATCGTCCGGGGCGGGGCGCTGACGGTGTCGGGAGTCTCCGCCCCGGCGGGCCAGACCGCCCCGGCGGGACAGGCCCAGCCCTCCCAGCCCCCCGCCGTGGAGGTCACCGTCCCCGTAGGGGAGGTAAAACCCCTCCACGTGGCGGGCACCCACCTGGCCGACCCGGCGGGGAACATCGTCCAGCTCCGGGGGGTCTCCACCCACGGTCTGGCCTGGTTCCCCGACTACGTCAGCGAGGACGCCTTCCGCACCCTCCGGGACGACTGGGGGGCCAACGTGGTGAGGCTTGCCATGTACACCGCCGAGTACGGCGGTTACCTCACCGGCGGCGACCAGGCGGCGTTGAAGGCCCTGCTCCACAAGGGGGTCACCGCCGCGGACGCCCTGGGGATGTATGTCATCATCGACTGGCACATCCTCTCCGACGGCGACCCGACCGCCCACACCGGGGAGGCGGTGGAATTTTTCGCCGAGATGTCGGCAAAATACGCCCAGTATGACAACGTGCTCTACGAGATTTGCAACGAGCCGCAGAACGCCCCCTGGAGCGGGAAGATCAAGCCCTACGCCCAGACGGTGCTGGCCGCCATCCGGCAGAACGACCCGGACGCGGTGGTCATCGTGGGCACCAACACCTGGAGCCAGGACGTGGAGGAGGTGGCGGGGGACCGGCTGGACGACCCCAACGTGGTCTACGCCTTCCACTTCTACGCCGCCACCCACAAGGACAGCTACCGCCAGAAGGTGGAGCGGGCGCTGGACGCGGGGGTGCCGGTCTTCGTCAGCGAGTGCGGCCTGTGCGACGCCTCCGGCGGCGGGGGCGTGGACACGGCCTCCGCCCAGGCGTGGTTTGAACTGTTGAACCGCCGGGGGGTCAGCTTCGTGGCCTGGAGCCTGTGCAACAAAAACGAGACCGCCGCCCTGCTCCGCCCCGACTGCGCCAAGCTGTCGGGCTGGACGGAGGCGGACCTGAGCGAGAGCGGCAAGCTCTTCCGCCAGGCCATCTCCGGCGGCGGCATCGCCGCGCCGTGAGCGGAAAGGAGAGGGTATCATGGAGGAGAAGATGAAAAAGGTGCGCGCCCAGCGGGTGCGGCAGCCCGGGGAGAAGAAGCCCCTGGGCCGGTGGGGCCGGACGGGGGTGAGCCTGCTGGTCACCGCCCTGGCGGGGCTGGTGTACTTCTACTTCGCCCTGCCCGCCATCAACCCGCAGGCGGGGGAGTTCTACTCCTTCCTGTTCTTCCTGTGCGTCGTCTACGTGCTCTGCGCCCTGGCCCTGGCGGGGAAGGGGGCGGTGGAGCGCCATGACCTGGGCTCCTTCTTCCGCTTTGCCAAGAGCCAGTGCGTCCCCGCCCTGGTGCTGTTCGGGGCGGCGGTCCTGGTGGCGGTGGTGGGCTGGCTCCTCTCCGTCCCCCTCTTCCGGGCGGCGGCCTACCGGGAGCTGCTGGTCCCCCGGGAGGGGGACTTCACCGCCGAGATCAGCGAGGTGTCCTATAACGAGATCCCCATGCTGGACGAGCGCTCCGCGGAGATGCTGGGGGACCGGAAGATGGGGGAGCTGGCCGACCTGGTGAGCCAGTTCGAGGTCTCCGACGCCTACACCCAGATCAACTACCGGGGCCGCCCGGTGCGGGTGACCTACCTGGAGTACGGGGACTTCTTCAAGTGGCTGGGCAACCGCGAGGCGGGCCTGCCCGCCTATATCACCGTGGACATGGTCTCCCAGGAGGCCAGCGTGACCCGCCTGGAGCGGGGCATCCGCTACTCCCCCAGCGAGCTGTTCAACCGCAAGCTGGAGCGCCACCTGCGCTTCCACTACCCCACCTGGATGTTCTCCCAGCCCACCTTTGAGATCGACGAGGAGGGCTACCCCTACTGGGTCTGCCCCCGGGTGGAGAAGACCATCGGCCTCTTCGGCGGCACCGACATCCACGGGGCGGTGCTGATGGACGCCATCACCGGGGCGTGCCAGTACTATGAGGAGGTGCCCTCCTGGGTGGACCGGGTGTACCTGGCCGACCTGATCATGGGGCAGTACAACTACCACGGCCTCTACGTCCACGGGTTCTGGAACGCCCTGTTCGGCCAGCGGGACGTGACCGTCACCACCGAGGGCTACAACTATATCGCCCTCAACGACGACGTGTATATGTACACCGGCGTCACCTCCATCACCGGGGACCAGTCCAACGTGGGCTTCCTCCTGTCCAACCAGCGCACCAAGGAGACCGCCTACTACCGGGCCCCCGGGGCGGTGGAGCGCTCGGCCATGAACTCCGCCCAGGGGGTGGTGCAGGACCTGGGCTACACCGCCACCTGGCCCCTGCTCCTGAACATCGCCGGGGAGCCCACCTACTTTATCAGCCTGAAGGACGCCAACCAGCTGGTGAAGCTCTACGCCATGGTGAACGTGGCCCAGTACCAGGTGGTGGCCACCGGTCCCACCGTGGCCCAGTGCGAGGCCAACTACCTGGAGCTCCTGGGCCGCCAGGGGATCGCCTCGCCGCCCCAGGAGGACCCGGCGGCCCGGGAGGAGATCGCCGGGACGGTGGCGGAGATCCGCTCCGCC
This sequence comes from uncultured Oscillospiraceae bacterium, assembly GCA_947624895.1. Taxonomy (GTDB): domain Bacteria; phylum Bacillota; class Clostridia; order Oscillospirales; family Oscillospiraceae; genus MGBC124762. The sequence continues at coordinate 3,681 of CANQMK010000095.1, forward strand.
GTGCTGGAGGGCAGCTCCGTCTACTTCCTCCGCCTGGAGGGCCAGGAGGTGTTCTACACCCTCTCCGCCTCCGTTCAGCCGGAGGTGGTCACCCTGGACGTGGGGGACGAGGTGACCATCACCTACGCCCCCGCCCAGGGGGAGACGCCCGCCCTCCTGAGCGCCTACCGGGTGGAGGTCCGCCGCTGATGGCCCTCTACACCCGCGCCGGGGACTCCGGCCAGACCGATCTCCCCGGCGGGGCCCGGGTGAGCAAGGCCCACCCCCGGGTGGCCTGCTGCGGCGCGGCGGACGAGCTCACCTGTGCCCTGGGCCTGGCCCGGAGCCTGTGCCCCGACCCGGACACCGCCAGCGCCCTGCGGCGGGTCCAGGAGACGCTGATCCCCCTGGCCGGGGAGCTGGCCGGCGGGACCCCCGCCCAGCCGGTGGACCAGGGGGAGGTGGCCTGGCTGGAGGCGCTCACCGACCGGACCATGGAGGGGGCCGGGCCCTGGACCGGCTTCGTCCTCCCCGGGGAGGATACCCCCTCCGCCGCCCTCCACCTGGCCCGGGCCGCCGCCCGGCGGCTGGAGCGGGAGATGGTGGCCGCGGGGGAGGCGGGGTGCGATATCCGCCCGGCGCTTTTTAGTTATGTAAACCGGCTCTCCGACGCCCTCTTCGCCCTGGCCCAGCGGAAGGACCAGGGCGCCGCCCCCGGAGGGGAGAGGTAGAGGACGATGTGGTATTTCCTCTTGACAAATCCCACCAGATAGAGTATACTATGGGTTGTAAAGGCGAAGAACTTTACACAAAAATCCAGAACAGGAGGTGAGGGGCGTGAAGAACCAGGCGTACCGCATGGCCCTGCTCTACGACTTCTACGGCGAGATGCTCACCGACCGGCAGAAGGAGTTCTACGACCTCTACTACAACGAGGACCTGTCCCTCACCGAGATCGCGGAGAACTACCACATGTCCCGCCAGGGCGTCCGGGACGCCATCGTGCGGGCGGAGGCGGTGCTCACCGAGCTGGAGGACAAGACCGGTCTCATCCGCCGCTTCCAGGAGCGGCAGAAGGAACTGCGCCAGCTCCAGGAGCTGGCCTCCGCCGCCCAGGCGGCCAACGCCGACCCCGTGGTGGGGGACTATCTGCGGCGCATCCAGGGCCTGTGCGAACAGCTGAAACAGGAGTAAACTATGGCATTTGAGGGACTGACCGAAAAACTCTCCGCCGCCTTTAAGCGCCTGCGGGGGAAGGGACGGCTCACCGAGTCCGACGTGCGGGAGGCCATGCGGGAGATCCGCCTGGCCCTGCTGGAGGCGGACGTGAGCTACAAGGTCGTGAAGGACTTCGTCTCCAAGGTGACCGAGCGGGCGGTGGGCAGCGACGTGCTGGAGAGCCTGACCCCCGCCCAGATGATTGTGAAGATCGTCAACGAGGAGCTCACCGCCCTCATGGGCGGGGAGGACGCCAAGCTCACCATCGCCTCCGCGCCCCCCACCGTGGTCATGCTGGTGGGCCTTCAGGGGGCGGGCAAGACCACCAACGGCGCCAAGCTGGCCGGGTGGTTCCGGCGCCAGGGCAAGCGGCCCCTGCTGGCCGCCTGCGACGTGTACCGCCCCGCCGCCATCGAGCAGCTGGAGGTGGTGGGCGGCCAGGTGGAGGTGCCCGTGTTCCAGATGGGCCAGATCGACCCGGTGGACATCGCCAAGGCCGCCATCGCCCACGCCAGGGCCCACGGCAACGACATGGTCTTTCTGGACACCGCCGGCCGCCTCCACGTGGACGAGGAGCTGATGGCGGAGCTCCGGAACATCAAGGCCGCGGTAAACCCCACCGAGATCCTCCTGGTGGTGGACGCCATGATCGGCCAGGACGCGGTGAACGCCGCCAAGGCCTTTGACGACGCCCTGGACCTCACCGGCGTGATGCTTACCAAGCTGGACGGCGACGCCCGGGGCGGCGCGGCCCTGTCCATCAAGGCGGTCACCGGCAAGCCCATCAAGTTCGTGGGCATGGGGGAGAAGCTGGACAACATCGAGATCTTCCACCCCGACCGCATGGCCTCCCGCATCCTGGGGATGGGGGACGTGCTCTCCCTCATCGAGAAGGCCCAGCAGACCTTCGACGAGAAGAAGGCCGCCGAGCAGATGGAGCGGCTGCGGAAGAACCGCTTCACCCTCCAGGACTACTACGACCAGCTGATCCAGCTCAAGGGGATGGGCTCTCTGAGCGACATCGCCGGGATGCTCCCGGGGGTGGACGCCAAGGCCCTGGACGGGGCGAATCTGGACGAGAAACTCATGACCCGCACCGAGGCCATCATCCTCTCCATGACCCCCGCCGAGCGGGAGGACCCCAGCATCCTCAACTCCAGCCGGAAAAAGCGCATCGCCGCCGGCTGCGGGCTGGAGGTGGTGGACGTGAACCGCCTTTTGAAGCAGTTCGAGATGATGCGGCAGATGACCAAGCGCTTCTCCGGCAAGAACATGGCCAAGGCCATGAAGCGGGGCGGCGGGATGTTCGGCAGGCGGGGAGGATTCCCCTTCTGAGACAGTTGGCACCGCAGAAATTTGCGTTACCATAGATGAGAAAACCAATGGAGGTGAAATTTGGTATGGTGAAGATCAGACTGCGCCGCATGGGCGCGAAGAAGGCCCCCTTCTATCGCATCGTGGTGGCCGACTCCCGCTATCCCCGGGACGGCCGGTTCATCGAGGAGATCGGGACCTACGACCCCCTGGCCGAGCCGTCCGCCATCAAGGTGGACGCCGAGCGGGCCCAGGCGTGGATCAAGACCGGCGCTCAGCCCACCGAGACGGTGAAGAACCTGCTGAAAAAAGCCGGGGCCATTTAAGGAGGGCGTGACCATGAAGGAGCTGCTCACCTACATTGCCCAAAACCTGGTGAGCCACCCCGAGGAGGTCCGGGTGGAGGAGTTCCCCAGCGGGGGAGAGACCATCCTGGAGCTCCATGTGGCCCCTGGGGACATGGGCAAGGTCATCGGCCGCCAGGGCCGGATCGCCAAGGAGATCCGCGCGCTGATGCGCAGCGTGGCCCAGCACAAGGGCCAGCGCGTCACAGTGGAGATCGTGGACTGAAACGCGGCGGCGGATCGCCCGCCGCCACCTGCCAGAAAGCCTCGCCTTTGGCGGGGCTTTTTGGCAGGAAGGTCGTTCCACCGAAGAGGAGGGGTCGGGGTGAAAAGTGCATTTTTGGAGACGGGGGAGATCGTGAACACCCACGGCATCGCCGGGGAGGTCAAGCTCATGCCCTGGAGCGACAGCCCGGAATTTTTGCTGGACTTTTCCACCCTCTATGTGGACGGCAGGCCCCTGGAGGTCCAGTCCGCCCGGGTCCACAAGACCGCGCTGCTGGTGAAGTTCAAGGGCTATGAGGACGCGAACGCCGCCATGGCTCTGAAGGGCAAGCGGGTGTCCATCGCCCGGCGGGACGCCAAGCTGGCCCCGGGACGGTTCTTCCTGGCCGACCTCATCGGCCTGACGGTGCGGGACCAGGCGGGGAACACCGTGGGCACGCTCACCCAGGTACTCAGTCCCTCCAGCCAGAACGTCTACGTGGTGGAGGGGGAGAGTACCCACATGATCCCCGCCGTGCCGGAGTTCGTCAAGCGGGTGGACGTGGACGCCGGGGAGATGGTGGTCTCCCTCATCGAAGGGATGTGAGAGGATGTACCGCATCGACATTATGACCCTGTTCGACCTGACGGTGGGGGACGTGCTGTCCGAGTCCATCCTGGGCCGGGCCCAGGAGCGGGACTACCTGAAGATCGAGTGCCACCAGATCCGGGACTACACCCTCAACAAGCAGAAGCAGGTGGACGACTACCCCTACGGCGGAGGCCGGGGGGCGGTGATGCAGGCCGACCCCCTCTACCAGTGCTGGGAGCACATCCGCCAGGTCTCCGGGGACGACCACCCCCACACGATCTATCTCTCGCCCTGCGGCCAGACCTTCACCCAG
>CANQMK010000096.1 GCA_947624895.1 uncultured Oscillospiraceae bacterium
TGGCGCACCCCCTGGCCGATGACAGCGATGTCGTTGGGGGCCTGGTCGGGGAGGTAGGGGATGCCCACCCCGCCGGAGAGGTTGATAAAGGCGATGCGGCAGCCCGTCTCCCGCTGGAGCTCCACCGCGGTCTGGAAGAGGATGCGGGCCAGGGTGGGGTAGTAGTCGTTGGACAGGGTGTTGGAGGCCAGGAAGGCGTGGATGCCGAAGCGCTTGGCCCCCATCTCCTTCAGGCGCTGAAAGGCCTGGGTGAGCTGGGGCCGGGTCATGCCGTACTTGGCCTGGCCGGGGTTGTCCATCACCTGAAAGCCCTCGTTGCTGGCCCCCAGGGTGAAGGTGCCGCCGGGGTTGAAGCGGCAGGAGATGGTCTCGGGGATGGTCCCGATGGTCTCCCGCAGGAAGTCCACGTCGGTGAGGTCGTCCAGGTTGATCACCGCCCCCAGGTCGTGGGCCAGCACGAACTCCTCCGGGGGGACGTTGTTGGCGGAGAACATGATATCCTGCCCGGCCACGCCGCACTTCTTCGCCAGCATCAGCTCGGTGAGGGAGGAGCAGTCCAGCCCGCACCCCTCCTCGTGGAGGAGCTTCAAAATGCCGGGGGTGGGGGTGGCCTTGACGGCGAAGTACTCCTTGTAGCCGGGGTTCCAGGCAAAGGCCGCCTTCAGGGCCCGGACGTTTTGGCGAATGCCCGCCTCGTCGTAGAGGTGGAAGGGGGTGGGATAGCGCTCCGCGATCTCCTGGAGCTGGGGGAGGGTCACAAAGGTTTTTTTCATGGGAATTCCTTTCTCTCTGTTGGAATGGCGGCCCGTCACCGGGCCTGATACACCGCCTTGGCGGCCTTGTAGGTCATGAAGCAGTCCAGCTTGCCCACCGTCTCAAAGGGGGCGTGCATAGACAGCACCGGCACCCCGGCGTCCAGCACGTCGATGTTCCGCTGGGCCAGATAGACGGCCACCGTGCCGCCGCCGCCCTGGTCGGCCTTGCCCAGCTCCGCCATCTGCCAGACCACCCCCGCGTCGTCCAGGAGCTTGCGCACCTTACCCACCAGCTCCGCCGAGGCGTCGGAGGCGCCGGACTTGCCCCGGGCGCCGGTGTACTTGCACAGGCCCACGCCGTAGTTCACCCGGGCGGCGTTGCGCTTTTCGTAGACCTCGGGGAAGTTGGGGTCAAAGGCGCTGGTCACGTCGGCGGAGAGGCACAGGGACTTCTCATAGCACCGCTTCAGAGGGGTCTGCTGGCCGTCGCACAGGTCGCTCATAAAGGTGTCGAAGGCGTCAGACTGCATCCCCGTCACCCCCTCCGAGCCGATCTCCTCCTTGTCCGCCAGCATACACACCGCCGTCCGGGCCGGGGCGCCCTCCAGCTCCAGCAGGGCGGCCAGACAGGCGTAGGCGCAGACCCGGTCGTCGTGGCCGTAGGCGCCGATCATGGAGCGGTCCAGCCCCAGGTCGGCGGCCCGGAAGGCGGGCACCACCTCCAGCTCGGCGGAGATGAAGTCCTCCTCCAGGATGCCGTACTTCTCGTGGAGCAGCTCCATCACCGCCAGCTTCACCCGGTCGGCGCCGTCGTCGTCCTGGAAGGGGCGGCTGCCCACCAAGAGGTTCAGGCTCTCGGCGGGGATGGCCTCCCCCAGGGGCTTCTTGCTCTGGTCGGAGGCCAGGTGGGGCAGCAGGTCGTCCACGGTGAAGACCGGGTCCCCCGCGCCGGGGCCGATCTTCACCGGGACGGTGGAGCCGTCCTTCAGGGCCACCACCCCGTGGAGCTCCAGAGGGATGGTCACCCACTGATACTTGCGCAGGCCGCCGTAGTAGTGGGTCTTGAAAAAGGCCAGCTCCCCGTCCTCATAGAGGGGGTTGGGCTTCAGGTCCAGCCGGGGGGAGTCGATGTGGGCGGCGGCGATGTTGGCCCCGTGGATCAGGGGCTCGGCGCCGATGACGGCCAGGGTCACCGCCTTGCCCCGGTTCACCCGGTAGACCTTGTCCCCCGGCTTGAGGGCCATCCCCCGCACCAGGGGGGCGAAGCCCCGCTCCTTGGCCAGGGCCACCGCGGCCTCCACGCACTCCCGCTCCGTCTTGCCCGCGTCCAAAAACCGCTTGTAGTCCTCGCAGTAGCTGTGCATCGCCACCTCGTCCTGGGCGCTGAGGCGGTCGTAGCCGTTCTTGGGGGTGTAGAGCAGGGCCTCCCGGCGGAGCTGTCCAGGGGTCTTCTCAGGTTGATCCATAGGGGATACCTCCTTTTGGATAGTTAACATAACTTATCAGAGAGCAGGCGGGCGACCTCCTCCCGCAACGCCTGGGAACTCTTGCTCCCATCGTTGACGATGGCGTGGTCGCAGAGGTTAACATAATACTCACTAGGCTGCTGGGCGGCCATCCGCTGGGCGGCCTGGGCCGGAGAGATGCCGTCCCGGGCCACGATCCGGGCCAGCCGGACCTCCTCCGGGGCGACCACCGCGATGGTCACGTCGCACAGCGCCCCCAGGCCGGACTCCCACAGGGCCACGGCGTCCAGGGCCACCCCCTTTTCTCCCGCCGCCCGGGCCGCCTGAAGGCGCTCCCGGCAGGCGGCTGCCACGTGGCGGTGGGCGATGGCGTTCAGGTCGGCCAGGGCCTGGGGGTCCCCGAAGACCACGGGGGCCAGGGCCTTGGTGTCCACCTGGCCCTGACGATTTAGGATACTCCTTCCAAAGCGGTCTGTCAACTCCCCCGCCAGGGCGGGGGAGGCAGCCAAAAGCTGGTGGTAGAGGGCGTCGCAGTCCACGGCGGCGTACCCCAGCTCCGCCAGGGCCGTCAGGACGGTGGTCTTGCCCGCGCCGGTGGGGCCGGTGAGGCCAATGGTTAACATAAATCTGTCACTCCGCCAGGGCCGCCTCGATGGCGTCCTCGGTGGCGGCCATGGCCTGGAGGGTCATATCCAGTAGTTTGTCCAGTTCCCAGCCCAGCATTTCCGCCCCCTGGGCAATCACCTCCCGGGAGCACCCGGCGGCGAACTTCTTGTCCTTGTACTTCTTCTTCAGACTCTTGAGCTCCATGTCCTTGGTGGACTTGCTGGGCCGCATGAGGGCGGCGGCGCCGATGAGGCCGGTGAGCTCGTCGGCGGCAAAGAGGACCTTCTCCATCTCCAGCTCCGGTCTGTCGTCCACGCCGGTGAGGCCGTAGCCGTGGCAGGCCACGGCGTGGATCAGCTCCGGGGTGTACCCCGCCTGGGCCAGGAGCTCCTTGGCCTTGACGCAGTGTTCCTCCGGCCAGCGCTCGAAGTCCACGTCGTGGAGCAGGCCCACCTGGGTCCAGAAGTCCCGCTCCTCCCCGTGGCCCAGGGCCTCGGCGTACCAGCCAATCACGGCGGCCACCGTCTGGGCGTGGCGGCGGTGGAAGGGTTCGCTGTTCAGGGAGTAGACCAGCTCCTTGGACTGCTTCAGAGTCTTGCCGGTGGTTAACATAATCATACCTCCTGTATGTTTTATCCGCTGTGTCGCTCCGCCGCCGGGAGAGGCGGTCAGAGGTCGATGATGTGGAAGCCCGCGGCCTTGTTCAGCCGGTTGGTCACCGCCAGACCCAGGCCGTCGCTGTCCGGGGACTGGGTCAGGATGGCGGTCACGTCCTGGCCGTCAAACCACCGCAGGGCCTCAAAAAGCCGCCGGGCCTGCTCCGCCCGGTCTCCCTGGGGACCCAGGGAGCGGAGGGGACAGCCGGGAAAGAGGTTGACATAATCATCAAAACAGATGACCCCCACGCCGGGCCCCAGCCGCTGGGCGATGTACCGGGCGGAGGCCGTCGGGTCGCCCCGCACAACGGTGACCGGCGCCTTCGGGGCGTAGTGGCGGTACTTCATCCCCGGCGCCCGGGGCTTTTCGCCGGTTGACATAAGACGTGTGACCGCCTCGTCCACCGCCACCGGCCCCAGCGCCGCCTCCAGCTCCTCCAGCGTCACCCCGCCGGGGCGGAGCAGGCGGGGTGGAGAGACGGTCAGGTCCACGATGGTGGACTCCACCCCCACCCGACAGGGCCCGCCGTCCACCACCGCGTCGATCCGCCCCGCCATGTCCTCCCACACCGCCTGGGCGGTGGTGGGGCTGGGTCTGCCGGAGGTGTTGGCGGAGGGGGCGGCCACGGGGAGTTGACATAACTTCAGGATTGCCAGGGCCACCGGGTGGTCCGGGCACCGCATCCCCACCGTGTCCAGTCCCGCCGTCACCACGTCGGGGACCACCTCCCGCCGGGGGAGGATCATGGTCAGCGGCCCCGGCCAGAACCGCCGGGCCAGGTCGTAGGCCGCCGCCGGGATGGGGTCGCAGTAGCGCGCCAGGTGGTCGGGGCCGGGGACGTGGAGGATGAGGGGGTTGTCCTGGGGCCGACCCTTGGCGGCGAAGATGCCGGCCACCGCCGCCGGGTCCAGGCCGTTGGCCCCCAGGCCGTAGACCGTCTCGGTGGGGAAGGCCACCAGTCCGCCCTGAGCCAGGAGCCGGGCGGCCAGGGGGGCGTCCTGGGGGGTGAGGCGGAGGGTGTTCATGGCCGCGCCGCCTCCCCGACGAGGTGGGCCTTACGCATAGATGCCCACCTCCACGCCCCCCAGCTCGATGGTGGTCTCCCGGGGGAAGCCCGCCGTTTGGAGGTAGTTTTTCACCGTCAGGATGCCGTACTTGGGGTTGCGGTTGTCCTCCTCCCCCAGCAGGTCGATGTCGATGAGGTGGGGGCCGGAGCCCAGGAGGAAGCCGTCGTCCTCCAGCAGACCGGCCAGGTCGTCCAGCACCTGGGGCAGGGTCGCGCCCTGGGGCAGGGCGGGGAAGTGGATGAGAAGTTCCATGGCAAGCGCTCCTTTTCGCCGAGTTTCAAGGTCATTGACCGCTCTGTTCCCTGAGCCGCCGGGCCTGGTCGTCCGCCCGGAGGGCGTCGATGACCTCGTCCAGGTCCCCGTCCATCACGTCGGACAGGCGGTAGAGGGTGAGGCCCACCCGGTGGTCGGTGAGGCGGCCCTGGGGGAAGTTGTAGGTACGGACCCGCTCGTTGCGCATCCCGGAGCCCACCTGGCTGCGCCGCTCCTGGGTGATGGCGGAGTCCCGGGCCTCCCGGGCCATGTCGTAGAGCTTGGAGCGGAGCATCATCATGGCCTTGTCCCGGTTCTGGAACTGGCTGCGCTCCTGCTGGCACTCCACCACGATCCCCGTGGGCCTGTGGATGAGCCGGACGGCGGAGGAGGTCTTGTTCACGTGCTGGCCCCCCGCGCCGGAGGAGCGGAAGACCTGCATCTCCACGTCGGCGGGGTCCAGGTCCACAGAAACCTCGTCCGCCTCCGGCAGGACGGCCACGGTGACGGTGGAGGTGTGGACCCGCCCCCCGGACTCCGTCTCCGGCACCCGCTGGACCCGGTGGACGCCGCTCTCAAACTTCAGCCGGGCGTAGACCCCCTGGCCCTGGACCAGGAAGACGATCTCCTTGGCGCCCCCCAACTCCGTTTCGTTGGCGCTCATCACCTCCACGCTCCAGCCCCGGCGCTGGGCGTACATGGAGTACATCCGAAAGAGGGAGTGGCCGAAGAGGGCGGACTCCTCGCCCCCCACCCCGGCACGAATTTCCACCATGACGCTCTTGTCGTCGTCCGGGTCCCGGGGGAGAAGGAGGACCTTGATCCTGGCCTCCAGCTCCGGAATGGCCTCCAGGGCGGTCTGGTACTCCTCCCGGGCCATCTCCCGCAGCTCCGGGTCGGAGAGGAGTTCCTTGGCCTCGGCCAAAGTCTGCCGGGCTTTTTGCAGCTCCCGGTAGGCGTTCACCACGTCCTTCAACTCCCGCTGTTCCTTGTTCAGCCGGGCCACCCGCTCCGGGTCGGCGTAGGTCTCCGCCGCCCCCAGCTGGGCCTCGATGTGGGCGTAGCGCCGCTCCAGATCCCGCAGTTTTTCCTCCATTCCGCGCCCCCCTTACCAGTCCAGCAGGGCGGACTTCACCAGCCCCACCGGCTCCCGGAGAAAGTTGTAGAGCTTGAACCCCCAGTGGTCGGAGGGGGCGGCCAGGGTCTCCGCCCGATAGCCGAAGCGCCCGGCCAACAGCTTGGCCCGGGCCAGGTGGAAGTCGTTGGACACCAGGATGACTCCGTCCTGAACGTCATACCCGGCCTGGGCCAGGACCGCCTTGCTGTTTTTCAGGTTCTCTTTGGTGTTGTGGGACCTGTCCTCCTTCAGAACGGTCCCGGCGAAGCCCTTTTCCCGCAGGAACTGCTCCATGCCGTTGGCCTCGGTGTCCGGCTCGTCAGGTCCCTGGCCGCCGGAGACCACCACCAGCGTGTCCGGGTGGTCGGCCAGGTAGTCCAGGGCCTTTTCCAGCCGCCGCTGGAGGAAGAGGGAGGGGCCGTCCGCCTTGAGCTGTGCCCCCAGGATGACCATGGCGCCGCTCTGGCCGCGCAGGTCGTCCCTGGCGTGGAAGAGCACCACGCCCTCTAAGATCAGAAAGACGGCCAGCCCCAGGGCAGCCAGGATGGCCAGCGTCCATAGGAGCCTGCGCTTCATTCCCGCGCCTCCTCCAGCTCCTGGGCCAGCGTCTCCCAGCGGGTGTAGAGCTGGCCGATCCGGTCCTCCAGTTCCTCCCGCTGTTGGTAGAGCTCCTGGAGCTTCAGATAGTCGCTGGCGGCGTCCTCGATGGCCAGGCCCAGCTCGTCCATCTCCTCCTCCGCCTTGGCCACCGCCCGCTCTGCGGCGGCCACCTCCTTTTCCAGGTACTTGGTGCCGCCGGGCCGCTTGGGTTTGGCGGGGGCCTCCGGTTTGGGGGCGGTCTTCCCCGCGTCCGCCGGGGCGGACCGGGCCAGCTGGGCCTGGCGGTCCAGATAGGCCCGGTACTCCTCAAAGGTGCCCTTGTAGTCCCGGATGCGGCCATCCTGGATGGTCCAGACCCGCTGGGCGAAGCGGTTGATGAAGTAGCGGTCGTGGCTCACCAGCAAAAGGGCCCCGTCGAACTCCGCCACCGCCCCCTCCATCCACTCCCGGCTGGGGATGTCCAGGTGATTGGTGGGCTCGTCCAGAATGAGCAGGTTGATCTTCTCGTCCATGAGCATACACAGCTTCAACCGGCTCTTTTCCCCGCCGGAGAGGTCGCTGACCCGCTTGAACACGTCCTCCCCCCGAAAGAGGAAGGCGGCCAGCCGGCCCCGGGCCTCCTGGGTGGAGCAGTTACAGCCGTAGAGCATGGTGTCCACCAAATTCCGCTCCGGGTGGTCAAAGCCCACCTGCTGGGGCAGATACCCCACCCGCACCGTGGGGCCGAAGCGCACCTTACCGGCGGTGGGCGTCTCCTCGCCCAGGAGGATCTTCAAAAAGGTGGACTTCCCCGTGCCGTTGTCCCCCAGCAGGGCGATGCGCTCGCCCCCCTGGACCACCAAATTCACGTCCCGGAACAGCTCCCGCTCCCCGAAGGATTTCCCCAGGCCCACGGTGGAGAAGACCTCGTCGCCGTGGAACTCCCGCTGGCCGAAGCCGGCGGTCATGACCCGCTGGACCTGGGGCCGGTCGGCGGTCTGGAGTTTTTCCATCCGCTTTTCCATGGAAAAGGCCCGCTTGTGGAGCTTGTCGTTGCCCATAAAGGCCCACAGGTGGAGCTTTTCCG
>CANQMK010000097.1 GCA_947624895.1 uncultured Oscillospiraceae bacterium
CCTATCCCTGGCCTACACCCCCGGGGTGGCCCAGCCCTGCCTGGAGATCCAGGCCCACCCGGAGTTGTCTTACGAGCTGACGGGGCGGTGGAACACGGTGGCGGTGGTCACCGACGGCTCCGCCGTGCTGGGCCTGGGGGACATCGGCCCGGAGGCGGGGATGCCGGTGATGGAGGGCAAGTGCGTGCTCTTCAAGGCCTTCGGCGGGGTGGACGCCATCCCTCTGTGCGTGGCCAGCAAGGACGTGGACGAGATCGTCAACACCGTGGCCCTGCTCCAGGGGTCCTTCGGCGGGGTGAACCTGGAGGATATCTCCGCCCCCCGGTGCTTCGAGGTGGAGCGGCGGCTCCAGGCGCGCTGTGACATCCCCATCTTCCACGACGACCAGCACGGCACCGCCATCGTGGTGGCCGCGGCGGTGGAGAACGCCCTGAAGGTGACGGGCAAGAAGCTCTCGGAGATCCGCGCCGTCTTCTCCGGCGCGGGGGCGGCGGGCACCGCCATCTTCAAACTCCTGTGGTCCATGGGCCTGCGCCACGCCGTCTTGTGCGATATCAAGGGCGTCGTCTACCCGGGCCGCCCCGACCTGGAAAACGACCCCTACCTCCGGGAGCTGGCGGAGATGACCCGGCCCTCCGTCACCCAGGGGGGCCTGGCCGCCGCCCTGGCGGGGGCCGACCTCTTTGTGGGGGTGTCCGCCCCCAACCTGGTGACGCCGGAGATGGTGCGCGCCATGGCCCCCGACCCCATCCTCTTCCCCATGGCCAACCCCACCCCGGAGATCATGCCCGACCTGGCCCTGGCCGCCGGGGCCGCCGTGGTGGGCACCGGGCGGAGCGACTTCCCCAACCAGATCAACAACGTCCTGGCCTTCCCCGGGGTGTTCCGGGGGGCGCTGGACGCCCGGGCCAGCCGGGTGAACGAGGAGATGAAGCTGGCCGCCGCCCACGCCCTGGCGGGGCTGGTGGGGGACAAGCTGTCCCGGGACTACATCCTCCCCCTGGCCTTCGATCCGGCGGTCTGCCCCGCCGTGGCCGCCGCCGTGGCCCAGGCCGCCCGGGACAGCGGCGTGGCCCGGGCGTGAGGGGTATTTTTTGGGCGCTCTGATGAATTTTGGTTGACACCCCCCGTTGGGAATTGTATAATTGTATGAAAGCAGGGCGTTGCCTCGGGCAAATTTTCCCTGATGGGAAGGAGCTATGGACATGAAACACAGCAATCCCCTTTTGAAGGGCGTCAAGTCGCCGAAATTCATCACCTGCGGGGAGGTCATGCTGCGTCTGACGCCCCCCAACTACGAGAAGATCCGGGTGGCCACCGACTTCGAGGCCAGCTACGGCGGGTCGGAGGCCAACATCGCCCTGGCCCTGGCCAACCTGGGCATCGACTCCACCTTCTTCTCCGTGGTGCCGGACAACTCCCTGGGCAAGTCCGCCATCCGGATGCTCCGCTCCAACGATGTGCACTGCACCCCGGTCATCCTCTCCACTCCGGAGGAGACCCCTTCCCACCGCCTGGGCACCTACTATCTGGAGACGGGCTACGGCATCCGCCCCAGCAAGGTCATCTATGACCGGATGCACTCGGCCCTGTCCGAGTACGACTTCTCCAACTACGACCTGAACAAACTGCTGGAGGGGTTCGACTGGCTCCACCTCAGCGGCATCACCCCCGCCCTGTCCCCCAGCTGCGCCCAGCTTATCCTGGATATGCTCCGGGTGGCCAAGGAGAAGGGGCTCACCGTCAGCTTCGACGGGAACTTCCGCTCCAAGCTGTGGACCTGGGAGGAGGCCCGGGACTTCTGCACCCAGTGCCTGCCCTATGTGGACGTGCTCTTCGGCATCGAGCCCTATCACCTCTGGAAGGACGAGAACGACCACGGCAAGGGCGACTGGAAGGACGGCGTGCCCCTCCAGCCCTCCTTCAAGCAGCAGGACATGATCAACCGGGCCTTCCAGGAGCGCTACCCCAACCTGAAGTGCATCGCCCGCCACGTGCGCTACGCCCACTCCGGCAGTGAGAACAGCCTGATGGCCTATATGTGGTACGAGGGCCAGACCTGGGAGAGCAAGCTGTTCACCTTCAACATCCTGGACCGCGTGGGCGGCGGCGACGCCTTCGCCAGCGGCTTCATCTACGCCATGATGATGGGCTATCCCGCCGAGGAGCTGGTGAACTTCGCCGTGGCCTCCAGCGTCATCAAGCACACCATCCACGGGGACGCCAGCATCGTGGACGACGTGGAGTCCATCCGCTCCATCATGGACATGAACTACGACATCAAGCGCTGAGAGACAAGTTTGCCGTCCAAATTTTTGAAATACGTCCAAAAGCCGCCGCTTCCCCGACGAAGCGGCGGCCTTTTTTCGCGCCGGAGGCGGAAAAGTTCGTCTGGACGCGAGGCGATTTCCAGCGTGATTTCGTCCGGGCGGGCCATAGTAAAAAAGGCGGCGCGACCGCCCAAGAAAATTTTCACAGCGGAGAGAAAAAAGGGGGGAGGAACAGTTGAAAGAAGAACAGAACTGGGCGCTGTCCCTGGTGGACAGCCTTCGCATGGCCTGCCTGACGGTGGTGGGTCTGACGCTCTTTTTCGCCTTTTCCCCCAGGGCGGAGGCCGCGGCCCCGGCGGGGGCGGCGGCGCGGACGGCGGGGCTGTTCTCCAGGGGCGGCGCGGCGACGGCGGAGACGGCTCCGCCCAGGACCCTGGTGCCCGGCGGGCACACCGTGGGGATCAAACTCTTCTCCGACGGGGTGCTGGTGGTGGGGCTGTCCCAGGTGGACACCCCGGACGGCGCGGCGGACCCGGCCAGGAGCTGCGGCCTGCGGGAGGGGGATATCATCACCCACATCAACAGCCAGGAGGTGGACACCATCGAGGAGGTCCAGTCCATCCTGGCCCAGAGCTCCGGCGGAGAGATGTCCCTGCGGTGCATCCGGGACGGCAGCCAGCTCCAGCTGACCACCCAGGCGGTCCAGTGCGCCGCCGACGGGAGCTATAAGCTGGGGTGCTGGATCCGGGACTCCATGGCGGGGATCGGCACGGTGACCTTCGTGGACCCCCAGACGGGGCTCTTCGGCGCCCTGGGCCACGGCATCAACGACGTGGACACCGGACAGCGGATGCCCCTGAGCTCCGGGGCCATCCTGCACTCCAGCGTCACCGGCGTGCAGAAGGGGCAGGTGGGCCAGCCCGGCCAGCTCCGGGGGGCCTTTGACCTGAGCCGGGACGTGGGGCAGCTCTACGCCAACACGGACAGCGGCGTCTTCGGCACCCTGGCGGGGGACCCGGCCCTCACCCAGGCCCCGGCGGTGGAGGTGGCCCGGCGGGAGGAGGTCCACGTGGGCGACGTGGTGATCCGCTCCAACATCCAGGGGGAGGAGGTGCGGGAGTATAGCGCCCAGATCGCCCGCATCTACCCGGAGAACGCCACCGACAGCCGGAGCTTCCTGCTGAAAATCACCGACCCGGAGCTGCTGGCCAAGACCGGCGGCATCGTCCAGGGGATGAGCGGCAGCCCCATTTTGCAGGACGGAAAGCTGGTAGGGGCGGTGACCCATGTGCTGGTGAACGACCCCACCCAGGGGTACGGCATCTTTGTGGAGAATATGCTCCAGACGGCGGATCAGAGCGTGTAGACCAAAAGGGCCCCCGGCGAAGCTCGCCGGGGGCCCTGCCTGTTCTCGAAGGTGGCTCAGCCCCGCTTCAGGGCCAGGGCGCGGTGGACGTGCTCCACGATGCCCTGGGGGGTGAGGCCGAAGTAGTTCAATACGTCCTGGGCCTTGCCGGAGCGGCCAAAGTGGTCGTTGACCCCGTGGCGGACGACGGGCACCGGGCAGGTCTGGCTCAGCAGGGCGCACACCGCCTCCCCCAGGCCGCCGATGACGCTGTGCTCCTCGCTGGTGACCACACAGCCCGTATCCCGGGCGGCGGTGACCACCATCTCCTCGTCCAGGGGCTTGATGGTGTGGATGTCGATGACCCGGGCGTCGATCCCCTGCTGGGCCAAGATCTGGGCGGCGTCCCAAGCCATGCCCACCATCATGCCGGTGGCCACGATGGTCACGTCCTTGCCCGGGCGGAGGAAGGTGCCCTTGCCCAGCTCGAAGCGGTAGCCGGGGAGGGTCTCGGTGTAGACCTCGGTAGCCAGGCGGGCCAGGCGGAGGTAGGCGGGGCCGGGGTGGTCCAGCAGGGCCTTCACCGCCAGGCGCATTTCAAAGGCGTCGGCGGGGCAGACCACCGTCATGTTGGGCAGGACCCGCATCAGGGCGATGTCCTCACAGCACTGGTGGGTGGCCCCGTCCTCCCCCACGGACAGACCGCCGTGGGAGCCCACCACCTTCACGTTCAGCTTGGGGAAGACGATGGAGGTGCGGACCTGCTCATAGCAGCGGCCGGTGGCGAACATGGCGAAGGAGCTGGCAAAGACCTGCTTGCCGCAGGCGGCCAGGCCGGCGGCCACCCCCATCATGTTCTGCTCGGCGATGCCCAGGTTGAAAAAGCGGTCAGGGAAGGCCTTGGCGAACATCCCGGACTGGGTGGAGCCGGACAGGTCCGCGTCCAGCACCACCAGGTCGGGGTACTGGGCGCCAAACTCTACCAGCGCCTTGCCGTAGGCCACCCGCGTGGCGATCTTCTCTCCCATGTCACTTGCCCTCCAGTTCCGCGATCTTGGCGCGCAGCTCCGCCTCGCCCTTTAAGAACAGCTCCTCGCCGGGGGCCTTGCCGTGCCACTGGGGGTCGTTTTCCATATAGCTGACCCCTTTGCCCTTGACGGTCTTCATCAGGAGGACGGTGGGCTTGCCGTCCTGGGTGAGGGCCGCCTGGAGGGCGGCGCGGAGCTGGTCGAAGTCGTGACCGTCGCAGGTCTGAACGTTCCAGCCAAAGGCGGCGAATTTCTCGTCCAGGGGCTCGGTGGGCATCACGTCCTCCGTCTTGCCGTCGATCTGCAGGCCGTTCACGTCCACGATGGCGCACAGATGGTCCAGGTGGAACTTGGCCGCCGCCATGGCGGCCTCCCACACCTGGCCCTCGTCCAGCTCGCCGTCCCCCAGCAGGGCGTAGACCCGATAGTCCGCGCCGTTCATCTTCCCCGCCAGGGCCATCCCCACTGCGGCGGAGATCCCCTGGCCCAGGGAGCCGGTGGTCATGTCCACCCCGGGGACGAAGCCCATCTCCGGGTGGCCGGAGAGGTAGCAGTGGAGCTGGCGGAAGTGCTCCAGGTCCTCCATGGGGAAGAAGCCGCGGAGGGCCAGGGTGGCGTAGAGGGCGGGGGTGCAGTGGCCCTTGGACAGGACGAAGCGGTCCCGGTCGGGGTCATAGGGGTTCTTGGGGTCCACCCGCAGGACCTCGCCGTAGAGCAGGGTCATCAGGTCCATGGCGGACAGGGAGCCGCCGATGTGGCCCGACTGGGCCCGGTAGACCATCTGGTAGGCCAGGAGCCGGGCTTTCGCGGCGGTGAGGGACAGGGAGGCGTTGCTCATTTTAATTTGTTTCCTCCTTATGGGGTGAGTTCACAGTGGGGGGACGGCGCTCAGGAGTCGGCCCAGTAGTCGCCGGAGAGGAGCAGGCCGCTGATCCGGCGGCGCAGGGCGATCTCCCCGGTCAGGTCCCGGTCGCTGCCCGTCCAGGTGTTGTCGTTGAAGAACACGTAGCCGCCCCGGTCGGAGAAGGCGTCGTCCCCGGTCAGGAGGGGGTACTGGGCGTCCAGGCCGAACAGGTTGGCCAGGGTGGGCAGCACGTCCAGACTGGAAGTATATTTCTCCACCACGCGGGGCTCCATGCCTTTGGCGTAGAGGAAAAAGTCGGTGTGCTGGAGAAGGTTCAGGCTGTCCACCCCTTTGATCTCCATATTCAGAGGGTCGTCCAGCATATAGTAGTTGTAGTGGTCGGCGTAGAAGGCGACCACCGTGTCGTCCAGGCGGCCGGAGGTCTCCAGCGTTTCCATCAGCTCCTGGACGAACAGGTCTGTCTCCATGGCGTGGGCGACGGCGTAGACGTAGTTCCCGTCGGTGCGGGTGGCCTCCGCCCTGGCCTGCTCCGCGTGGGCCTGGTAGATGGGGTTCTCCTCCCCGTAGGGGCCGTGGCCGGAGAAGGTGATGACAAAGGTGAAATAGGGGCCCTCCGGCATCATCTCGTCAAAGGCGACGTCGAGCTGGGAGTCCAACTGATAGTTTTCCATGCCCATGTCGTCGCCGCTGTGATATGCCTCATACCCCAGGTTTTTGTGGATGGCCTCCCGGTTGTAGACGCTGCCGTCGCTGCCGTGGAAGGAGGCGGCCTGGTAGCCCTTGGCGCGGAACAGGTGGGCCAGGGAGTTGGGGAAGGAGTTCTGGCTGTATACGGCGGGCGAGGTCCCGGCGGCGGCGGGGAGCAGGCCGGTGTTCACCATAAACTCGGTGTTGAAGGTGCCGGCGGTGATGTAGGCGGGGGTGTAGTGGTTGGCGAAGACTAGGCTCTCCTCCTTCACCGCGCGCAGAGCGGGCATATACCCCTCCAGCATCCAGGTGTCGATGGCCTCCAGCTGGACCAGGATCAGGTTTTTCCCCGCCAGCAGGCCGGTCATGTCGTTGTCCGCGTGGGGCCGGTCGGCGGCGTAGGCGTCAATCTCGGAGCGCTCGGCGTCGGTCAGGTCGCTCCGGCGGGGGAGCAGTTTCTGCACGTCCCGGAAGGTGTACTGGTAGAGGCCCAGCATGGAGAGGCAGGCGCGGCTGTCGCTGAAATCCTCGTAGAGAAAGGCGGGGTCGGAATTCTGGTCCCAGATCACCGCGCCGCTGAAACCCAGCAGGGCGAAGCGGGTCACCAGCAGCGCCGCCACCCCCACGGCGGCCATGGCGCCGCCGACGACGAACCGGACCCCCGGGAGCCGCGGCGGCGCGAGCACGGCGGCCAGCGCCACCAGCGCGAAGCACAGGGCGATCCACCCCAGGAGGAGCTTCCGGATGGTCAACAGGTAGGAGGCGTCCAGAAAGGCCATGCCGTCCCCGGCGAAGGCCAGGTCGGAGAAGGAGAAGAACCGGCGGAACATATTGATATAGACGCCGTGGACCACGCACAGAAAGCTGGCCGCCAGCCCCAGCAGGACCATGAAGACGCGCCGGGGCAGACGGGGCAGGAGGGCGGCGGCCGCCGTGAAGATCAGCACCCAACCCAGGGTGAAGGGGAGCAATCTCCGGGTCTCAGCCGGTTCCAACACGTTGGCAAAGCGGCAGAACCAGCGAAAGCCCAGATCCAGCGCGGTCAGGGCGAGGGCGAACAGGACCAGATGGACCCAGGGGGCGATCCGGGGAAAGCGGCGCGCGAGCGCGCGGTAGACCCGCCCCCCGGACGCCGGAGAGATTTCGTCCATGGGATCTCCTTCCTCAGAAGGTCAGCTTCTGCTCCAGCCAGGTCTTCAGCTCCTCCATGGGGATGCGCACCTGCTCCATGGAGTCCCGCTCCCGGATGGTGACGCAGTGGTCGGCGGGGGTGCCCTTCTCCGCGTCGCCCACGGTGTCGAAGTCCACGGTGACGCAGAAGGGGGTGCCGATCTCGTCCTGGCGGCGGTAGCGCTTGCCGATGGAGCCGGCGTCGTC
>CANQMK010000098.1 GCA_947624895.1 uncultured Oscillospiraceae bacterium
ATCATGGGCAACCGCCGCCTCTACGACATCGGCAAGGAGAAGGACGCCCTCTACGCCAAGGAGGAGATGACCGACGAGGACGGCATGCGGGCCTGCGAGCTGGAGGCGGAGTTCGCCGAGCTGGGCGGCTGGGAGGCGGAGAGCGACGCCAGCCGCATCCTCCAGGGCCTGGGCGTGGGCACCCGGTTCCACGCGACCGACATGGCTACCCTGGACCCCCGGCTGAAGGTGAAGGTCCTGCTGGCCCAGGCGCTGTTCGGCGAGCCGGACATTTTCCTCCTGGACGAGCCCACCAACAACCTGGACATCAACGCCATCAACTGGCTGGAGGACTTTCTGCTGGACTTCGCCGGGACCGTCATCGTGGTCAGCCACGACCGGCACTTCCTCAACACCGTGTGCACCCACATCGTGGACATCGACTACGGCAAGATCAAGATGTACGTGGGCAACTACGACTTCTGGTACGACGCCTCCCAGCTCATGCAGACCCTGATGAAGAACCAGGCCAAGAAGAACGAGGAGAAGGCCCAGGAGCTGAAGGAGTTCATCTCCCGCTTCTCCGCCAACAAGTCCAAGTCCAAGCAGGCCACCGCCCGGCGCAAGCTGCTGGAGAAGCTGACCCTGGAGGAGATCCCCGCCTCCTCCCGCCGCTACCCCTGGGTGGGCTTCTCCCCCGACCGGGAGGTGGGCAAGGACATCCTCTTCGTCACCGACGTGTCCAAGACCATCGACGGGGTGAAGGTGCTGGACAAGGTCACCTTCACCGTGGGCAAGGGGGACAAGATTGCCTTCGTGGGGGACAACGAGAACGCCCAGACGGCGCTGTTCAAGATTTTGGTGGGGGAGATGGAGCCGGACGAGGGGACGGTGAAGTGGGGCCAGACCGCCACCTTCTCCTACTTCCCCAAGGACAACACCCCCTTCTTCAAGGACTGCGACGACACCATCCTGGACTGGCTGCGCCAGTTCTCCGAGGATAAGCACGAGAGTTACCTCCGGGGCTTTTTGGGCCGGATGCTCTTCTCCGGGGACGACATCTTCAAGCCGGTCAAGGTCCTCTCCGGCGGGGAGAAGGTCCGGTGTATGCTCTCCCGGATGATGCTCTCCGGGGCCAACGTGTTGCTGCTGGACCAGCCCACCAACCACCTGGATCTGGAGTCCATCGCCGCGGTGAACAACGGGCTGGAGGCGGTGCCCTGCAACGTCCTGCTGGCCACCCACGACCACCAGATGATCTCCACCGTGGCCAACCGGGTCTTCGACTTCACCCCCGAGGGGACGCTGGTGGACAAGCGGATGAACTACGACGACTACCTGGCCTGGCGCCGGGAGCGGGAGGAGGCCCAGGCATGAAAAAGCGCCCCCTGCTCTTCGCCGCCGCCACGGTGTGCCTCGCCCTGGCCGCCGCCGGGGTCCGGCTGTGGCAGCGCCGCGCCGCCTTTGAGGCGGACACCGGCCTGCTCCTCCCCCGCGCCCCGGCCACCGTCTGCCTGGTGCTCCTGACGGCGGGTGCGGCGCTGGCGCTGATGGCCCTGGCCCGGTGGGTCGCCGCCGGGACGGAGGAGCGGCCCGGCTACCTGGCCTCCTTCGCCCTCCCCGGGCGGGGGTGGATGCTGGTGTATCTGGCCGCCGGGGGCCTGCTCCTGGCCGCCGGACTGCTGGGCATCCGGGACTACCAGTCCGGGGCGGTGACCCAGGTGAGCCGCTATGTCTTCTCCATCCTCCTGGTCCCCTGCGCCCTGGGCCTGGCCCTGGTGGGCTGGTTGAACAGCCAGCGGCAGGAGGGGGCGGGGCGGTTCGCCTGGCCCCTGCTCCTCCCCGGCTGGTGCGCCTGCGCCTGGATCATCTCCGCCTACCAGGCCCACACCGCCCAGCCCAACGTCATGTCCTACGCCCTCTACTTCCTGGGGGCGACCGCCGCCGCCATCGGGTGCTACGTCATCGCCTCCTTCTCCTTCGAGCGGCCCAGACCGGCGCTGTGCCTGTGGCTGAGCGGGACCGCCCTGGTGCTGTTGTCCACCGCCGTGGCCGACGGGCTCCAGGAGGGGGACATCCACCAGACCCTGGTCTGCCTGGGCTACGGGCTGTATCTCCTGGGGCAGACGGTCTGCCTGCTCTGGCGGGGGGCGGTCCCCGCCCCGCTGGAGCCCTGGACCCCGCCCCCGGCGGCGGAGGGAGACGCGGCCCCGACGGAAAACGCCGACCCGGCGGCGGAGGGAGACGCCGACCCGACTCCGCCCACGGCGGGGCCGGAAAACAACGAAACTGAGGTGAGCGAGCATGAGTAAGACCCCCTTCTATATCACCACCCCCATCTACTACCCCAGCGACAAGCTCCACATCGGCCACACCTACTGCACCGTGGCCGCGGACACCATGGCCCGGTACAAGCGGCTCCAGGGCTATGACGTGATGTTCCTCACCGGCACCGACGAGCACGGCCAGAAGATCGAGGACAAGGCCCGGGAGGCGGGGATGACCCCCAAGGCGTTTGTGGACGCCATCGTGGAGGGTCCCCGGGGGGTCAAGGACCTGTGGAAGCTGATGAACATCTCCAACGACCGCTTCATCCGCACCACCGACGACTACCACGTCCGCTCCATCCAGCGGGTGTTCAAGGCCATGTATGATAAGGGGGACATCTACAAGGGCACCTACACCGGGAAGTACTGCAAGCCCTGCGAGTCCTTCTGGACGGAGAGCCAGCTCAAGGACGGCAAGTGCCCCGACTGTGGCCGGGAGGTCCAGGACGCCCAGGAGGAGGCGTACTTCTTCCGCCTGAGCAAGTACGCCGGTCCCATCCAGGACCTCCTGGAGAACACCGACTTCCTGGAGCCCCGCTCCCGGGTGAACGAGATGGTGAACAACTTCATCAAGCCGGGGCTGGAGGACCTGTGCGTCTCCCGCACCTCCTTCACCTGGGGGGTGCCGGTGGACTTCGACCCGGGCCACGTGGTCTACGTGTGGGTGGACGCCCTGTTCAACTACGCCACCGCCCTGGGCTTCCTCAACGACCACTACCACGACTACGAGAAGTTCTGGCCCTGCGACGTGCACTTCGTGGGCAAGGAGATCGTCCGCTTCCACTCCATCATCTGGCCCGCCTTCTGTATGTCCCTGGGCCTGCCCCTGCCCAAGAAAGTCTACGGCCACGGCTGGCTGCTGCTGGACGGGGGGAAGATGTCCAAGTCCCGGGGCAACGTGGTGGACCCCTACGTGCTGGCGGAGCTCTTCGGGGTGGACGCCCTGCGCTTCTTCCTCCTGCGGACCTTCCCCTTCGGCTCGGACGGCAGTTTCTCCAACGAGGCGCTCATCAACACCATCAACGTGGACCTTGCAAACGACCTGGGCAACCTGGTCAGCCGCACCACCGCCATGGTGGAGAAGTACTTCGGCGGCACCCTCCCCCGGGAGCGGCGGAGCGACCCCGCCCTGGACGAGCCTCTGGAGACGCTGTGCCGGGGCCTGCGGGACCGGTACGAGGCCCAGATGGAGCGCTACCAGTTCCAGAACGCCCTGGAGGAGGTCTTCCAGGTCATCCAGCGGGCCAACAAGTATATCGACGAGAACGCCCCCTGGGCCCTGGCCCGGGAGATGACCCGCAACGCCCCCCGGCTGGGGACGGTGCTGTATAACCTGCTGGAGGCCACCCGGATCTGCGCGGTGCTCCTCACCCCCTTCATGCCCCAGAGCATGGACAAGCTCTTCGCCCAGATCGGCGCGGGGGCGGACCAGCGCACCTGGGAGAGCGCCGGGACCTGGGAGGGCCTGGACCAGGCCGCCACCGTGACCAAGGGGGAGAACCTCTTCCCCCGGGTGGACCTGGAGAAGGCCCTGGAGGCCCTGGCCGCCGCCGCCCCGGCCAAGGCGGAGGGACCCCAGGTGGAGGTGGAGCCCCTGGCCGCGGAGCACGTGGACTTTGACACCTTCTGCCGCTCCGACTTCCGGGCGGTGAAGGTGAAGGCGTGCGAGGCGGTGAAGAAGTCGGACAAGCTCCTGCGCTTCACCCTGGACGACGGCACCGGCACCGACCGGCAGATCCTCTCCGGCATCCACAAGTGGTATGAGCCGGAGGCGCTGGTGGGCAAGACCCTGGTGGCCATCGTCAACCTGCCCCCCCGGAAGATGATGGGCCTGGAGAGCCAGGGGATGCTCCTCTCCGCCGTCCACACCCTGGACGGGGAGGAAGTGCTGAACCTCATCATGGTGGACGACGCCATCCCCGCCGGGGCGAAGCTGTGCTGAAGACCCGCCCGTGACCGCCCCGCCCCCGGGGGACAACGAAGGAAAAAGGTGAAACTATGGCACACAAGGACAAGAACCCCGACATCTCCTATGAAGATCAGGTCATCCAGAATGTGGACCTGAAGGAGGAGATGGAGAGCAGCTATATCGACTACGCCATGAGCGTCATCGTGGGCCGGGCCCTGCCCGACGCCCGGGACGGTCTGAAGCCGGTCCACCGCCGCATCCTCTACGCCATGTACGAGGACGGCCTGACCTCCGACAAGCCCTTCAAGAAGTCCGCCACCGCCGTGGGCAACGTGCTGGGCCGGTACCACCCCCACGGGGACGCCAGCGTCTACGACGCCATGGTCCGCCTGGCCCAGGACTTCTCCCTGCGCTACCCCCTCATCGACGGCCACGGCAACTTCGGCAGCGTGGACGGCGACCCCCCCGCCGCCTACCGGTACACCGAGGCCCGCATGGCCAAGATCGCCAACGAGATGATGCGGGACCTGGACAAGGAGACGGTGGACTGGGACCCCAACTTTGACGAGTCCCGGAAGGAGCCCCGGGTGGTGCCCTCCCGCTTCCCCAACCTGCTGGTGAACGGCTCTTCGGGCATCGCCGTGGGCATGACCACCAACATCCCGCCCCACAACCTGACGGAGGTCATCAACGGCTGTCTCTGCGTCCTGGACGACCCGGAGGCCACCCTGGACGACCTGATGGAGCACATCAAGGGCCCCGACTTCCCCACCCGGGGCATCATCCTGGGCCGGAGCGGCATCCGGGCGGCCTACGGCACCGGCCGGGGCCACATCCAGGTCCGGGCCCGGACCGAGCTGGAGGAGTTCGGCCAGGGCCGCACCCGGATCATCGTCACCGAGCTGCCCTACCAGGTGAACAAGGCCATGCTCATCAAGAACATCGCCGACCAGGTCCATGAGAAGCGGCTGGAGGGCATCTCCGGCCTCCGGGACGAGACGGACCGGGACGGGATGCGCATCGTCATCGAGCTGAAGCGGGACGCCAACCCCCAGGTGGTGCTCAACCGCCTCTTCGCCCAGACCGCCATGCAGGCCACCTTCGGCATCGTCATGCTGGCCCTGGTGGACAACCAGCGCCAGCCCAAGATCCTCACCCTGCGGCAGATCCTGGACGAGTACCTGGCCTTCCAGGAGGACGTTCTGCGTCGGCGGACCATCTTCGACCGCCGGAAGGCCCAGGAGCGGGCCCACATCCTGGAGGGCCTGCTCATCGCCCAGGACAACATCGACGAGGTCATCCGCATCATCCGCGCCTCCTACGACAACGCCAAGGAGAACCTGATGGCCCGCTTCGCCCTGGACGAGGTCCAGGCCCAGGCCATCTGCGATATGCGCCTCATCGCCCTCCAGGGTCTGAACCGGGAGAAACTGCAAAACGAGTATGACGAGCTCCAGGCCAAGATCAAATACTACACCGAGCTGCTGGAGGACGAGAGCAAGCTCCGGGGCGTTTTGAAGGACGAGCTGACGGAGATCCGGGACAAGTACGGCGACCCGCGCCGCACCGAGATCGCCTTCGCCGAGAACGACATCGACGTGGAGGACCTGATCGAGGAGGAGGAGTGCGTCTTCACCCTCACCCAGGCCGGGTACATCAAGCGCACCCCGGTGAGCGAGTACGCCGCCCAGGGCAAGGGCGGCCAGGGCCGGAAGGGGATCACCACCCGGGAGGAGGACTGCGTGGTGGACCTGTTCACCGCCTCCACCCACGACTACATCCTCTTCTTCACCGACACCGGCAAGGTCTACCGCAAGAAGGGCTACCAGATCCCGGAGAGCGGCAAGGCCGCCAAGGGCACCAACATCGTCAACATCCTCCAGGTGGAGCAGGGGGAGCGGATCCAGACCATGATCCACACCCCGTCCATTGAGGACGACGGGCGGTATCTTGTCATGGTCACCCGCCAGGGCACCGTCAAGCGCATGGAGGCCAGCCGCCTGAAGAACCTGCGCAACAACGGCATCCGGGCCCTCCGCATGGTGGAGGGGGACCGGCTTATCTCCGTGCTGGAGACGGACGGCAGGCAGAACCTGCTCATCGCCACCCGCCAGGGCCAGGCGGTGTGCTTCCCCGAGGAGAAGGTCCGGGCGGTGGGCCGGGAGGCCGTGGGCGTCCGGGGCATCCGCCTCCGGGCGGGGGACTACGTGGTGGGCGCGGGGAAGGCCGTGCCCGGCCAGTGTGTCCTGTCCATCACCGAGCGGGGCTACGGCAAGCGCACCCCCGTGGAGGACTACCGGGTCACCGGACGGGGCGGCTCCGGCATCCGCAACTACCTGTGCACCGAGAAGACCGGCCCCGTGGCGGGGATCAAGATGGTGGACGGGTCGGAGGACCTGCTGCTGGTCACCCAGGGGGGCATCCTCATCCGCACCCACGTGGACGCCATCCGCCAGGCGGGCCGCTCCACCCAGGGGGTCATCGTCATGCGCTTCAAGGAGGAGGGGGACCAGGTGATCTCCCTGGCTCTGGCCGAGCGGGACGAGGCCGAGCCGGTGACCGTCCCGGAGACGGAGATGGAGGCGGTGGAGGCGCCCCCGGAGGACCTGACCGACGACAGCGCCCCGGACGAGGAGGCGTAGATGAAGTCGGTCACCATCTACACCGACGGGGCCTGTTCCGGCAACCCCGGCCCCGGCGGCTGGGGGGCCATCCTGATCTACGGCCCCCACCAGAAGGAGCTCTCCGGCGGGGAGGCCCGCACCACCAACAACCGCATGGAGCTCACCGCCGTCATCCAGGCCCTGGAGCGGCTGAAGGAGCCCTGCGCCGTGGAGCTCTATACGGACAGCAAATACATCGTGGACGCCCTCACCCTGGGCTGGGCCAGGGCGTGGCAGGCCAAGGGCTGGCGCAAGCCGGACAAGAAGCCGGCGCTGAACCCGGACCTGTGGGCGCGCCTGCTGGAGCTGTGCGACGCCCACCAGGTCACCTGCCACTGGGTGAAGGGTCACGCCGAGAACGCCTACAACAACCGCTGCGACCAGCTGGCCGTGGCCCAGAGCCTGCGCTTCAAAGACCAAGGGTAAGGAGGTCCCCCCATGGCGGACATGAAGGAAGAATTCATCCAGCTCTACCAGGAGAACATCACCCGGGAGGGGGCCCCTGCCCTGCTGGACTATCTGGTGAACAAGTCCGACTTCTTCACCGCCCCCGCCTCCACCAAGTTCCACGGGGCCTACCCCGGCGGCCTGTGCGAGCACTCGGTGAACGTCTACGACTGCCTGCGCGACTACCTGGAGCGCCCCCGGGTGGCGGAGCTGTACGGGCTGGAGGGCTACTCGGC
>CANQMK010000099.1 GCA_947624895.1 uncultured Oscillospiraceae bacterium
GATGAGGGCGTTGAGGGAGGGGGCGTTGAGGGTGAGGCGGTCGTGGTAGGACTGGGTTTGGTTTACATAAACACTCAGGATGCTCCCCAGGGGCCGACCCAGCAGGAGGGCGGGGAGGGCGGTGGCGAAGTAGGACAGGGGGAAGAGGCACAGGTGCCGGAACTTCACCCGCCCGCTGTACCACAGCGCGCACCACAGGGGGAGGAGGAAGACGGTCTGGAGCTTGAAGGAGAAGGCCACGCCCAGCCACACCACGCTCCGGGCGGGGCGGCCCTCCAGGGCGTCGGCCAGGGCCAGGAGGGTGAGGGCGGCGTAGACGCTGTCGCACTGGCCCCAGTAGGCGCCGTTGAGCGTCACCGTGGGCAGCAGCAGCACGGCGCAGAACACCCCCGCCCAGGCCCCCTGCCGCGCCGGGCAGAGCCGCCGGGCCAGCCGCAGGGCGGCCAGGGCCAGCGGGAGGTCGAAGAAGACGGAGAGGAGCTTGATGAGGTAGAGGTCCCGGACGGGGAGGTAGGAGATGGCGGCCAGGAAGTAGAGGTAGGGGACGTTGTAGTCCCCGATGGGGCGGCGGAGTCCCAAAAAGCCCCCGTTGTCCCGGAAGAACTGGGCCCATTGGGATAAGAAGTCGACGTAGTCCAAGGTCTGGTGGTCCAGGCAGAAGAAGCGGGCCACCAGGGCGCACACCAGCGCCCCCGCGCACAGCCAGAACCACCGCCGCTCCAGCCCCAGCCGCCGGATCAGCCACAGGCCCAGGACCAGCCACAGCGCCAACAGAAGGACCACAAGAGCCACGGGGGAGACCTCCTCTCCGGGAAAATTCGCCCTCGCAGTATAGCAAATTTTCGCGCCCCTGTCCAGCCCCGGACATAACTTCCTCCCCGGGCGCCATACTAAGGGCGACGGAGGGCCGCCGCCCGGCGGCCCCAAAACCACGGGGGGTGTGACCTTGGACAGGGACTTGGCCTCCATCCAGGAGGCCCGGGCGCGCGTCCGGCGCGCCAAGGCCGCCGGGGAGGTCCTGGCGGGGATGGAGCAGGAGACGCTGGACCGGCTGGCGGAGGCGGTGGCCCGGGCGGGGGAGGACCACGCCCAGGAGTTGGCGCGGCTGGCGGTGGAGGAGACCGGCTTCGGGGTGGCGGCGCACAAGGCCCTCAAGAACCGCTTCGCCGCCCGGCGGGTCTGGGAGGCCATCCGGGGCCGGAAGGTGGTGGGCCTGCTGGGGAAGGACGAGGCGGCGGGGGTCTGGGAGTTCGGCGTGCCGGTGGGGGTGGTGGCCGCCCTGATCCCCTCCACCAACCCCACCTCCACCGTGCTCTACAAGGCCCTCATCTGCCTGAAGGCGGGGGACAGCGTGGTCTTCTCCCCCCACCCGGGGGCGGTGGGGTGCATCCTGCGGACGGTGGAGCTGGTCCGGGAGGCGGTGGCCCGGGCGGGGGGTCCGGCGGACGCCGTCTCCGCCCTCTCGCTCCCCACCCCGGAGGGGGTCCGGGAGCTGATGGGCCACCGGGACACCCGGCGCATCCTGGCCACCGGGGGCGACAAGATGGTGCGGGCCGCCTACGCCTCCGGCACCCCCGCCATCGGCGTGGGGGCGGGGAACAGCCCGGTGTATCTCCACCCCAGCTGTGACCTGGCCCGGGCGGTGGGGCGGATCGTGGCCTCCAAGACCTTCGACAACGGGATCGTCTGCGCCAGCGAGCAGGCGGTGGTGGTGGAGCGGTCCCTCGCCCCCCGGGCCCGGGAGGAGCTGGAGCGGCAGGGGGGATACTTCCTGGACGAGGCCCAGCGGGACGCCCTGGCCCGGCGGGTCCTGCGCCGGGACGGGAGCATGGACCCCGCCGCCGTGGGCCGGTCGGCGGGGGAGCTGTGCCGCATGGCGGGGCTGGCCGACGTGCCCGCCGCCGTCCGGGTCCTCCTGGTCCCCCAGGTGGGGGTGGGGCCGGCGTGGCCCTTCTCCCAGGAGAAGCTGGCGCCCATCCTGGCCTGGTACGAGGAGGCGGACGAGGACGGGGCCCTGGCCCGGTGCGTGGAGCTTCTGCGCCACCAGGGGGCGGGGCACACCTTCGCCATCCACGCCCGGGACCTGGCGGCGGTGGAGCGGTTCGCCCGGGCGGTCCCCGCCGCCCGGGTGCTGGTGAACACCCCCGCCGCCCTGGGGGGCATCGGGGCCACCACCGGCCTCTTCCCCGCCCTCACCCTGGGGTGCGGGGCGGTGGGCGGCTCCTCCACCTCCGACAACGTGGGTCCCTGGGACCTGGTGGACATCAAGCGGGTGGCCTGGGGGCGGCGGGGGCTGGAGGACCTGGAGGACGGGCGGGCGGCCCGGCCCGGACGGGGCGCGCGGGACGGGGCCGGATATCCCGCTGTCCGGCCCGGGCGGAGCGGACGGCGGCGGGTAGTCTAAAAAAGGGGACGGGCACATATACATGACGCAGCCGAAGACAAGGAGCGTTGCGCCATGGAAGCGGAAAAGGACCTCAATCAGATCACCCTGCGGGGGACGGCGGAGACCGCCCCGGCCCTCTCCCACACCAGCCACCGGGAGCGCTTCTACCTCTTTCGCCTGGGGGTGGAGCGGCTGTCCGGCAACCGGGACGCGCTGAACGTCCTCCTCCCCGAGCGGCTCCTGGCCGGGAGCCGGGTGGAGCCGGGGGAGGAGGTGGAGGTGCGGGGCAGCCTGCGGACCTTCAACAACCGCAGCGGGGTGGGGGCGCGGCTGGTGATCACCGTGCTGGCGGAGACGGTGGTCCCCTCCGACCTGCCCCACGCCAACCAGCTCACCCTCCGGGGCACCATCTGCCGCCTGGCCCCGCCCCGGCGGACCCCGCTGGGGCGGGAGATCTGCGACTTCACCCTGGCGGTGAACCGGCGCTACGGCCGGTCGGACTACCTGCCCTGCATCGCCTGGGGCTCCCTGGCCCAGCGGTGCGCCCAGCTGGAGGTGGGCCGCCGCCTCACGCTGGAGGGGCGCCTCCAGAGCCGGGGGTACACCAAGCAGTACCCGGACCACAGCGAGGAGCGGGTGGCCTATGAGTGCTCCGCCATGGCCCTGGAGCCGGAGGAGGGGGCCGCCCGGGGGGTGTGACCGGGGCGGGGACAGGCCCCGCCACCGGATACTTACCGCCGCCCCGCGGGCCCGGCATATATATTTAGTTGTGACGATATTCAGTTGTAACAGTATTCAGTTGTAACGATATTCCATTGTCGATATTCAGTTGTCGGGGCGGAAGGTTGGCCTCGCCTTCCTTTGTGACCGTATTATAGCACAGATGTTTTAGCTTGTCAACCGTTTTTCAGGTGGTTTGTGAAAATTTTTCAAAAATTTTTTTTGAGGCGGCGGAGCGGGGGGACGGCGGAGGCGGTTTTTGGACAAAAGGGCAGGAAAAGGGGGTTGCGGGCCAGGGCGGGAAGGGGTAAAATAGGACGAAACTCGCCGAAAAAGGAAGTGGTCCCACATGAGAAGCGGAGGCGTCCTCCTGCCCATCTTTTCCCTGCCCAGCCCCTACGGGGTGGGCACCCTGGGGGCGGAGGCCAGGAGGTTCGTGGACTTTTTGGCCCAGGCGGGGCAGCGGTACTGGCAGATCCTGCCCATCTGTCCCACCGGCTATGGCGACTCCCCCTACTCCAGCTTTTCCACCTTCGCGGGAAACCCCTATTTCATCGACCTGGACCTGCTGTGCCGGGCGGGATACCTGACCCGGCGGGAGGTCCGGGAGGCGGGGTTCACCCAGGACGGCCAGGTGCACTACGATGAACTCTACGAGAAGCGCTACCCCCTGTTCCGCAAAGCCTACGCCCGTTTCCTGAAAAACACCCCGGCGGACTTCGGGGCGTTCTGCGCGGAAAACGACTGGCTGGAGGACTACGCCCTCTTCGCCGCCCTGAAGGACTTGAACGGCGGCAAGGCCTGGCAGGAGTGGCCGGAGCCTCTGCGCCGCCGCCGGAAGGGCGCGCTGGAGAAGGCGGGGCAGGCGCTCTCCCAGGAGGTGACCTTCTGGAAGTTCCTCCAGTACCTCTTTTACCGCCAGTGGGGGGACCTGAAGGACTACGCCAACCAGCGGGGGGTGTCCATCATCGGGGACCTGCCCATCTACGTGGCTCTGGACTCCGCCGACGTGTGGGCCGATCCGGGGCAGTTCCAGCTGGACGGGGACCTGCGGCCCACCGAGGTGGCGGGCTGTCCCCCCGACGCCTTCACCGCCGACGGCCAACTCTGGGGCAATCCCCTCTACGACTGGGAAAAGATGAAGCGGGGCGGGTACGCCTGGTGGCTCCGGCGGGTGGCCCACCAGCGGGAGATCTACGACGTGCTGCGCATCGACCACTTCCGGGGGTTTGAGGGCTACTACGCCATCCCCGCCGGGGAGGACACCGCCCGGAACGGCCGCTGGAGGCCGGGGCCGGGGCTGGACTTCTTCCGGACCCTGGAGCGGCGGCTGGGCAAGTCCCCCATCATCGCCGAGGACCTGGGCTTTCTCACCGACGGGGTGCGTCAGCTCCTGGCCGACACCGGCTTTCCCGGCATGAAGGTGCTGGAGTTCGCCTTTGACGCCCGGGAGGACAGCGACTATCTGCCCCACAACTACACCCGCCGCTGTGTGGTCTACACCGGCACCCACGACAACTCCACCGTCCTGGGCTGGGCCCAGAGCGCCGCCCCGGAGGACGTGGCCTTCGCCGCCGAATACTTAGCCGCCGGCCCCCGGGAGGGCCTCAACTGGGCCATGATGCGGGGGGCGTGGAGCAGTGTGGCGGACCTGGCCATCGTCCAGATGCAGGACCTGCTGGGGCTGGGGGACGAGGCCCGGATCAACACCCCCTCCACCGTGGGGGAGAACTGGCGCTGGCGGATGGACAAGAAGGCCCTCACCCCCAAGCTGGCCCGGAAGCTGCGCCGTTACATGGAGCTTTATCGGCGGCTGTAACAGGCAGGGGAGGGGCCATTGGCGGGCTGGTCGTAAATATGCTCTTGTATTTAGGGAGAAATTAAATGAGTTGGGATGTTAAATTGATAAGGACCAATGCCGAGCGGATGGAAGAAATCTGTGATAAAACCACTATGCCGTTTCAAATCGATCAGGTTCTGGTGGAATTAGAGAAACGTCTGGACGGAGTGGAAACAGCGGACCCTACGTGGCTCTCCTACGAAACTGACGGTTATGCAGTTTCCTTTCAATTAGCTTCAGAAGCGATCGTGCTTCATCTGCATCTCTTGGATGAAGATAGTGAGAGCCTTGTTGCAGGACTCATTGGCAATCTCTGCGAATGGCTTGATTGCCGAGCAATAGATATGACAAACTATGATTTATCTAAAGACAAATTATTGTTACAGCAAATGAAACAACAGAGCTTGCCAGTGTTTTGAAAATATGATCTTTTTTCCAGCTTTTCAGAAAAGACTTTATGTTATAAAACTTTGTATTATTCTCCGTACGATCTTCCATTGGCCCCATTCGACGGTCTTACGCATTCTTCTATGATATCGGCAATCGTTTCAACAGGATCCTGACAATCATTGTTCAGCCATTCTCGAATAATAGCCGCAATTCCCTCTATGTAATATGCAATGTAATATTGCCAGCGCGTTTCAGGAACTCCAAATTTTTTCAAAATCGGCTCAAAAATATATGTTTTCAGACTTCTATATCTTGCATTAGCCTGCATTTCGTTTGGATTTCGGAAGGAAGCGCGATAAACCTTTTTGTTCTCGTGAATAAACCGCAAGTATGGCATAAGATAGTCCCGCGTGATCAAAATAAGATCATCTAACTTTTTGCTTTTTATCTTGTCGGCAAAATCAACCTCACGCTGAGTGAAATAAGTCAAAAAGCGTTTGTTGACATTCTCCATAGTTTCATTTACTAAGTCGGCAACTGTTTCATAGTGCAGATAAAAGGTTGATCTGTTTACACCTGCTTTTTCGCAGATCTCCTTCACCGTAATATACTCCAAGTCCTTCACTTCCAGCAAAGCGACCAACGCCTCGTCCATACAGAGGGCGGTACTAAAATATTTGCTTTCGGATTTATTCATGTGCTGCCGCCCTCCTTTTTTTATGCTTCCGTTTCTTCGCTGATCTCCTTCGCCAGCTGCATAATTTCAAATGCGTACTGTCTTTTTCCGCTTTCAAGCAACTTTTTGTAGATGGGATAATTGATGCTGACACCCACGATACCGGCAACACCTATGATAATACCAACAGTCATCATCACTGTGCTTCCGCCACCAATTACCCCCATAGACAGGCACAATCCCACTCCAAGTACAAGGGCCATGAGAACGCCAAACGTGTACGCAAATATATTCGCTTTGCTTTTTGCCTTTCTATCCAGCTTTTTTAAGGCAATCACCTTGGAAGTGTCCTTCGGCGCATATTCATTCGCAATCGCTTCCGCATAAATTTTGTCTGTATTCATTTTTGGTTCTCCCTTGAATTGTATTTCAGCCGCAGCCGATAATACAATCATAATCATTCTCCTGTTAAAATGGAACGACAGCTTTTCTATTATGTGTCGATTTCGGAAAGATCGACCGTTGACACACCGGCTCCCGGTGAGACGTCAGCGGTCTTTTTTCGCTGTTTTATGACAGGCGCTGTTTGGCCCCTCCTTTTTTGTGGCCTGTTGCAACGTGAGACCCGGCTGCCAGAGGCGGCCGGGTCTTGTGTTCGCGGGGGAGATGGTTTTGGATGGGGTGGGCGCGGGGCGTTAGAACAGGCCGGTGATCTTGCCGGTCTCGTCCACGTCGATGTTCTCGGCGGCGGGGACCTTGGGCAGGCCGGGCATGGTCATGATGTCCCCGGTGAGGGCCACCAGGAAGCCCGCCCCGGCGGAGACTTTCAGGTTCCGCACCGTGACGGTGAAGCCGGTGGGCGCGCCCAGGAGGGCGGGGTCGTCGGAGAAGGAGTACTGGGTCTTGGCCATGCAGATGGGCAGGCCGCCGAAGCCCAGGTCGGTGAGCTGCTGGGCCTGCTTTTTCGCGGCGGCGGTGAGGGTCACGCCGTCGGCGTGGTAGATCCGCTTGCAGATGAGGTCCAGCTTCTCCTCGATGGGGGCGTCCAGGGGGTAGCTGAACTGGAAGTTCTTGGGCGCCTCGCACAGGCGGACCACCTCCTGGGCCAGGGCCACGCCGCCCTCGCCCCCCTTGGCCCAGACCTCGCTGAGAGCCACGTTGACCCCCAGCTCCTGGCACTTGGCCTCCACCAGGGCCAGCTCCGCGGGGGTGTCGGTGGGGAAGGCGTTGATGGCCACCACGCAGGGCAGGCCGTAGACCTCCCGGATGTTGGACACGTGCTGGAGGAGGTTGGGCAGGCCCTTTTCCAGGGCGGCCAAATTCTCCGTGTTCAGCTCCGCCTTGGGCATGCCGCCGTGGTATTTCAGGGCCCGGACGGTGGCCACCACCACCACCGCGTCGGGGGTGAGGCCGGCCATGCGGCACTTGATGTCCAGGAACTTCTCCGCCCCCAGGTCGGCGGCGAAGCCCGCCTCGGTGACGGTGTAGTCGGCCAGCTTGAGGGCCAGGCGGGT
>CANQMK010000100.1 GCA_947624895.1 uncultured Oscillospiraceae bacterium
ACCTTCGAGACCGCCGCCACCATCGCCACCGGGCGGCTGGGCATCTTCCACGGCATGAAGAGCTACTTCTGCCAGGATGAGTTCGGCCAGATCGCCCCGGTGTACTCCATCTCCGCCGGGCTGGACTACCCCGGCGTGGGGCCGGAGCACGCCTGGCTCCACGACACCGGGCGGGCCGAGTACGTCCCCGTCACCGACGACGAGGCGGTGAACGCCTTTGAGTACCTGGCCCGGACGGAGGGGATCATCCCCGCCATCGAGTCCGCCCACGCCGTGGCCTACGCCCAGAAGCTGGCCCCCACCATGGGGCGGGACCAGATCGTGGTCATCACCATCTCCGGCCGGGGGGACAAGGACTGCGCCGCCATCGCCCGGTACAGAGGGGAGGATATCTATGAGTAACATCGCCCAAGCCTTTGCTCACGGCAAGGCCTTCATCCCCTTCCTCACCTGCGGCGACCCCGACCTGGCCACCACCGCCGCCTGCGTCCGGGCCTGCGCCGAAAACGGCGCCAGCCTCATCGAGCTGGGCATCCCCTTCTCCGACCCCACCGCGGAGGGGCCGGTGATCCAGGAGGCCAACCTCCGGGCCCTGAAGGGCGGGGTCACCACCGACAAAATTTTTGACCTGGTGCGGGACCTGCGCCGGGATGTCACCGTGCCCATGGTGTTCATGACCTACGCCAACGTGGTCTTCTCCTACGGCGGGGAGCGGTTCCTCTCCACCTGCCGGGAGATCGGCATGGACGGGCTCATCCTCCCCGACCTGCCCTTTGAGGAGAAGGGGGAGTTTTTGCCCCTGTGCCGCCAATACGGGGTGGACCTGATCTCCCTCATCGCCCCCACCTCCGCCGGGCGGGTGGCCATGATCGCCCGGGAGGCGGAGGGGTTCCTCTACCTGGTCTCCAGCCTGGGGGTGACGGGGGTCCGCAAGGAGATCACCACCGACCTCACCTCCATCATAGAAGTGATACGGGCCAACGCCCACGTGCCCTGCGCCATCGGCTTCGGCATCTCCACCCCGGAGCAGGCCAGGGACATGGCCGCCCGCTCGGACGGGGCCATCGTGGGCTCCGCCATCGTCAAGCTCCTGGCCCAGTACGGCGCGGACGCGCCCGCCCACGTGGGGGCCTATGTCAAGTCCATGCGGGAGGCCCTGGACAGCCTGTGAGCGCCGCCTGAGCGCGTTTCCCCGCTGACGCCTGGGGTCGATATCCGGGCAGTTGATATCCGGGCGGGGATGTGGTATAATAGCCGCAGAGCGGCTATTATACAGATCATGCTGCATATACCACAACGCCGCTACGCGGCTGTGGTATACTATCTTCATCTCCCCGGCAACGCCTATGGCGCGCTATCCGCTGTGCGGATAGTCTGCCATAGGAGATGGGCGAGATGAACGAAAAGAGGCAGACGGGCCGCGGCTTCTCCCTGGTGGAGCTGCTGTTGGTCCTGGCCATTCTGGCCGTCCTGGTCTCCGTCGCGGTCCCGACGCTGGGCGCCGCCCGCGCCAGGGCCCGGGAGACCGTCCGGGCGGTCAACCTGCGCGCCGCCAAGAGCGTCGCGCTGGAGCGGCTTCTGCTGGAGCCGGAGCGCTATCCCCTGCGGGAGGGAGAGTCCGGCTGGCAGTGCTTCGCCACCTTCTCCGGCCAGGGCGAGCTGGTGGACCTGACCATTCTGGGCGCCAGGGACACCGGCGAGCTGCCGGAGCAGTGGCTGGACGACAACTGCGTGACCTTCCACATCGCGTACGACACGGTCCATTGACCGGTCCAACAAAAGAAACGGAGGCGGAGAGATGAGACGGAAAACTGCGACGATCTGGGTGGCGGCGGCCACCGCGTTGGTCTTGACCCTGGGCGGGTGCGGGCAGGCGGGCACACAGCCCAGCCAGACGCCGGAGAGCGCCGCGCCGACAGAGGCGCCGTCCAGCCAGGTCCCGGAGAGCGCCGCGCCCACGGCCAGCAAGCGGGACGCCATCCCCTTCGCGGAGGGACAGCTGTACGCGGCGGCCTACCTGGGCTACCAGACCATCGACGACTGGGACTACTACGTGGAGCAGTATCTGGACAGCGGGGACGTGCCCACCTACTTCGTCTCCGACGGGGACTACTACCTGGTGATCCCCCGGTACGACGACATGGAGGTGGCGCTGTACGCCAACGACATGGAGACCGGGGCCAGCGAGCCCCGCTTTGAGGCGGCGGACTGCGGGCCCTTCCTGCTCCAGTGCAACGTCAGCGACATCTTCCCCGACGCCACCATCCGCTTCACCTACAACGGGGAGACGGTGGAGTTCTCCCCCTTCCTCTCCCTGGAAAACGGCGCGCCCATGATGGGCGAGCGGGGGCTGGACCTGACCAAGCCCGCCTGAGCGCCGTGCGAGAAAACACCAAGGCCCGCGCCGGATGGCGCGGGCCTTTCGTCTGGCGAAAGCGCGGAGGTTTTCGCGGAAAAAAGGAGCGCAAAAAAGCCCGGACGGCAAACCGCCGTCCGGGCTTTTTTCTTGGATAGGGGTCCGGCTTACAGGGCGATGGAGCCGCCCTCCTTGCCGCCCACCACGTAGTAGGCGACGCCCTCCACCACGTTCACGTAGATGGAGACGCTCTTGGTGGTGCGGCCCACCTCGGCGGCCACCTTGGCCTTGATGTCGTCCACGTTCCAGTCCACGCCGTTGAACTGCACGATGACCTCTCCGCCCTTCTTGGCCCGGGGAGCGGCGGCCTTCTTGGCGGCGGGGGCCTTCTTCTCAGCGGCGGCCTTCTTGGCGGCGGGGGCCTTCTTCTCGGCGGCGGCCTTCTTGGCGGGGGCTTTCTTCGCCGCGGTCTTCTTGGCGGCGGGCTTCCTGCCCGCGGTCTTCTTGGCGGCGGGCTCAGCCTTCACAGCGGCGGCCTTGGGGGCCTCCACGGCGGCGGGGGCTTCTGTCTTCACGACGTCCTTCTTGGGTTCCACGGGCTTGTTCATTGCTATACCTCCTAAAAAAATTGAAAGCGAGTTTGGGTGTGCCGCTGCATGAACGGCTCTTTCAATTTTTCATTCTACCACATATTTCTCTATTTGTCTCCTATTTTTTAGAAAAATTTTGAAATATTTTTTTGCCGTCCTTCACCGCCCCGTTTTTCCCGCCCTTCGGGGCGGAACGGGAGGGCGTTTTTCCACCTGCGGCATCAGGATAACTGCTTCCAGTAGAGGAAAGCGGGGCGACACGCGCCGGGGCGGGACGGGCGGGCGAAAAAATCCATCGAAGACGGTCAACGAGAAAAAAATAAAGGCGCTCCGCCGCCGTATGAAAGCCCCCGCCGGGGAGATACTGAAACCAGCGAAAAAACGGCGGGGAGGCGCGAGCGTGCAGGGCAAGGTAGAGATATGCGGGGTCAACACCGCCAAGCTGAAGGTGCTGAAAAACGAGGAGACTATGGCCCTCCTGCGCCGGGCGCAGGCGGGGGACGCGGCGGCCCGGGAGGAGCTGATCTGCGGCAATCTGCGGCTGGTGCTGTCGGTGATCCAGCGGTTCATGGGCCGGGGGGAGAACGCCGACGACCTCTTTCAGGTGGGGTGCATCGGCCTCATGAAAGCAGTGGACCACTTCAATGTGGACCTGGACGTACGGTTTTCCACTTACGGAGTTCCCATGATCGTCGGAGAAGTGCGCCGCTACCTGCGGGACAACAGCGCCATGCGGGTCTCCCGCTCCATGCGGGACACGGCCTATAAGGTCCTGGGGGCGAAGGAGAAATACCTCTCCGAGCACCAGCGGGAGCCCACGTTGGACCAGATCGCCCAGATGCTGGACCTCCCCCGGGAGGAGGTGGTGATGGCCCTGGACGCCATCGTGGACCCGGTGAGCCTCTACGAACCGGTGTATGAGTCGGGGGGCGACACGGTGTACGTGATGGACCAGGTGCGGGACAAGAAGAACACCGACGAGAGCTGGCTGGAGCGCATCGCCCTGGGGGAGGCCATGAGCCGCCTGTCCGACCGGGAGCGGCGCATCCTCTCCCTCCGCTTTTTTCAGGGGAAGACCCAGATGGAGGTGTCCAACGAGATCGGCATCTCCCAGGCCCAGGTCTCCCGGCTGGAGAAGAGCGCCATCAACCAGATCCGAAAGAGTATGTGAAAAGCGCCAGAGGAGCGGCGTCGCTCCTCTGGCGCTTTTTTCCGGCCCGTCTCAGCACAGGGGGGCGAAGATCCGCAGTACCCCGTCCACCAGCCACTTCCAGAAGCCGGAGCCGATGTTCTCCACCGTGCGCTCCACGCACTTCTCCTGGGTGGCCAGGAAGTCCGCGCGCAGGTCGTCCAGCAGGGAGGCGCGGTAGAACAGGGAGTTGTTCTCGAAGTGCAGAAAGAGACTGCGGTAGTCCAAATTCACCGTCCCCACCGTGCCCACCACGCCGTCGATGAGGCTGGCCTTGGCGTGGACGAAGCCGGGGGTGTACTCGTAGATCTTCACCCCCGCCTCCAACAGCACCGGGTAGAAGCTGCGGGACATCCGATACACCAGGGCCTTGTCCGGCACGCCGGGCATGATGATGCGGATATCCACCCCCCGCCGGGCCGCCCGGAGGAAGGCGTCCAGCAGGGCGTTGCCGGGCATGAGGTAGGGGGTGAAGAACCAGGCTGTCTCCTTCGCCTGGGAGAGGAGGTCGATATACAGCTCGTTGGAGACGGCGTCCTCCCGGAGGGGGGAGTCGTAGAAGCTGAGGATACAGCCGTCCGCCCGGGCCTCCCCGGCGGGGGGCTGGGGGTCCAGATAGTGGTCGGGGACCCGCTCGTCCCCAAAGGCGTTCCAGAACTGGGCGAACATCCGGGTGTAGTTCCCCACCGCCTCGCCGGTGAGTTTGAAGCCGATATCCTTCCAGTGGCCGAACTTCTCCACCTGGTTGATGTACTCGTCGGCCAGGTTGATGCCGCCGCTGAAGGCCACCCGCCCGTCGATGATGAGCATCTTGCGGTGGTCCCGGCAGTTCAGCGTCCCCTTGATGAACACCAGGGGGTTGAAGGACACACAGCGGATGCCCTTCTTCCGCAGGGCCTCCGCGTCCGCGTGGGTGTAGGTGGAGATGCTGCCCAGGTCGTCGTACATCACCCGCACGTCCACCCCCTGGGCGGCCTTCTCCGCCAGGACCTCCACCATGGAGTCCCAGAGGACGCCGTTCTCGATGATGAAATACTCCACGAAGACGAACCGCTCCGCCTTCTTCAGCTCCGCCATCATCTCTGGGAAGAGATCGTCCCCCAGGGGGAAGTACCGGGCCTCCCGGTTGGGGTAGGGGCGAAAGCCCGTCTTGTCCTCCACCCAGCGGAAGGTCTGGGCCAGGCGCCTGTCCGCCCCGTCCAGAGCCGCGTACAGCGGGGCGGTATCCACCCTGTCCTCCGGGAGGGGGGCGGTCCGGTCCAGCCTCCGCCGCAGGGGCCGGGTGGTGCGCTTGTTGCCGAAGATCAGGTAGAGCGCCGCCCCGGGGAGGGGGAAGGTCAGGATCACCAGGAGCCAGAGGATCTTGTAGGTGCTCTCCTCCTGCTTGATGATCAAATACAGCACGAACAGAAAGGCCAGCACCGACAGGGCCGCGGTGATGAGCGCCGCCCAGGGCGCCAGCCACTTGAACACCACCAACAGCCAGACCGCCTGCAGCAAGACGGCGGGCAGGACGGTGAAGACGCGGCGTACCAGCTTGTTCATCCGATCCCCTCCTCATGTTCTCATTCTCCCCTCTATTTTACCACAACCCCCGGGCGGTTGCAAGCCGACAGACCCCGCCGCTCTTTTCTCCGGGGGAGAAATGTGATAAAATATCTACGACATTTACCAGGGACGCCGCCGCGTCCCGCCGGGAGGGATGGACTGTGATCTACACGCTGACGCTGAACCCCGCCATCGACTACGTGATGGAGGTGGGCCCGATCCGCTGGGGCGGGACCAACCGCGCCCGACAGGCGGCGGCCTGGCCGGGGGGCAAGGGGATCAACGTCTCCACCGTGCTGTCCCGCCTGGGGGTGGAGACGGTGGCCCTGGGCTTCGTGGCCGGGGCCACCGGGGAGGCGCTGGCGGCGGCGGTGGCCGCCCAGGGGGTGGCGGCGGACTTCCTCCGCCTCCCCGGGGGGGAGACCCGGGTGAACGTGAAGCTGCGGGGGCGGGAGGAGACGGAGCTGAACGCCCCCGGCCCCCACGTGGCCCCGGAGGATATGGCGCGGCTCTACGGGCAGCTGGAGCGGCTGGCGCGGGGGGACACCCTGGTGCTGGCGGGCAGCGTCCCCAGCTCCCTGTCCCCGGGGGTCTACGGGGAGATCCTGGCCCATCTGGCCGGACGGGGCGTCCGGGCGGTGGTGGACGCGGAGGGGGAGTCGCTGGCCCGGGCCCTGCCCTGCCGCCCCTTTTTGGTCAAGCCCAACCGGGCGGAGCTGGAGGCGCTGTGGGGCGGCCCGCTGGAGACGGAGGCCGGCCTGGTCCGGGCGGCGGAGGCCCTGCGGGCGCGGGGGGCGGAGAACGTGCTGGTCTCCCTGGGGCCGGAGGGGGCGCTGCTGGTAGACCAGACCGGCGCCGTCCGCCGCCGCCGGGCGGCCCCCGGTCGGGCGGTGAACACCGTGGGGGCGGGGGACTCCATGGTGGCGGGCTTCCTGGCCGGGGCGGACCGGGGCTGGGAGACCGCCCTGGCCCTGGGGGTGGCCGCCGGCTGCGCCACCGCCTTCTCCCCCGGCCTCGCCCGGCGGGAGGACATCCTGGCCCTCTACCGCACCCTCCCGCCGGAGGGGTGACAGGAGACCCGCGCTATGGCGAAACCCCACCGGGCTTTCTGCTAAAAAGGCCCGCGCCCAATGGCGCGGGCCTTGGTGCGCTTGCGGGGGTCAGTCCAGGGTGAGGGAGACGGGGCAGTGGTCGCTGCCGTAGACGTCGGCGTGGATGGCCGCCGCCCGGACGCGGTCCCTCCAGCGGGCGGAGAGCAGAAAGTAGTCGATGCGCCAGCCGGCGTTCTTCTCCCGGGCGCGGAAGCGGTAGCTCCACCAGGAGTAGGCGCCGGTCAGGTCGGGGTACAGGAGGCGGAAGGTGTCCACAAAGCCGGAGTCCAGCAGGTCGCCGAACTTCTCCCGCTCCTGGTCGGAGAAGCCGGGGTTGCCCCGGTTGGGGCCGGGGTTTTTCAGGTCAATCTCCCGGTGGGCCACGTTCAGGTCCCCGCAGAGGATCACCGGCTTCTCCCGGTCCAGCCGCAGCAGATACCGCCGCAGGGCGTCCTCCCAGGACATCCGGTACTCGATGCGCTTGAGCCCCTCCTGGGCGTTGGGGGAGTAGACGGTGACCACGTAGCGGTCGGGCAGCTCCAGGGTGATGGCCCGGCCCTCCCCGATGTGGTAGGCGTCGTCCAGGTCATAGCGCACCGACACCGGCTCCAGCCGGGTGAACAGGGCGGTGCCGGAGTACCCCTT
>CANQMK010000101.1 GCA_947624895.1 uncultured Oscillospiraceae bacterium
TCCTTGTTGGTGGCGTTGGCGGGCTCCACGGTGGCCGTGAGCGTGATGGAATTGCCCACCGTCACCGAGTCCGCCCCGCTGAGCGTCACGCCGGTGACCGGGACGGTCTCCTCGCCGGGCTCGTCCTCGTCGGGCTGGACGGGGGCGGCGGTGACGGTGAGGGTGTAGGTGCCCTTTACGTTGGAGCCGTCCTTGGCGGTGGCGGTGATGGTGGCGGTGCAGCTCTGGGCGTCAGAGGCCACGCTCACCACGCCGGTGGAGGAGACGGTCACGCCCTTGGCGACGCTGTCGCTGGACCAGGTGACGGTCTTGTTGTCCGCCTCTTCCGGCTCCACGTCCAGGTGCAGGGGGATCTCCACCACGTTGTCCGGATCGGCGTCCGCCGTGCCGGTGCTGTCGCCGCTGGCGTCGGTGATGGTGATCTTGGTCACCTTGGTGACCTCTTCGCCGGAGGCGGCGGTGACGGTGACATTACAGGTGGCGGTATA
The DNA here is from genome assembly GCA_947624895.1 of uncultured Oscillospiraceae bacterium. Classification (GTDB taxonomy): domain Bacteria; phylum Bacillota; class Clostridia; order Oscillospirales; family Oscillospiraceae; genus MGBC124762. Next base: position 489 of record CANQMK010000101.1, read on the forward strand.
GCTCCCCGCCTGGGCGGTGATGACGGCGGTGCCCTCGCTCCGGCCGGTGATCGTCCCGGCGGAGACGGTGGCCACGGCGGTGTTGTTGGAGCTCCAGGTCACCGTCTTGTTGCTGGCGTCGGCGGGGGTGACGGTGGCGTGGATGGTCTCGGCGCCGCCCACCTCCAGGGTGAGGTCGCTCTTGTCCAGGCTCACGCCGCTGACGGGCACCAGCGCCCCGCCGATCTCCGTGACCACGGTGACCTGGACGGCGGTGATCCGCGCGCCGCGCATATTGGGGTTGGAGGCGCTGTCGGTAAACTCGTCCACCCCGTCCACGTCCGAGGGCTGGATGTCCTTGGGGGCGATGATCTGGTAGGTCCCGGCGGGCAGATTTTCATAGATGGCGGAGATGGGGCCGGTGCCCTTCACGCTGGTCATCCGCGCCCCCGCCTTGGTGAGCATCAACTCGCCCGCGGCGTTGCGGATGGCCACGACGGAGTGGTTGTCCGAGCCGGTGGAGCTGAAGCTGATGGTCACCGCCCGGGCGGTGGAGCCCTCCGGCACGGTGAACTCCATGGCGCTGGTCTCGCTCTGGGAGATCTGGAGGGAGGCGGTGGCCTTGTTGGAGGACTTGTTCCTGGTGCGCCACATGGCGCCGTCGCCAGTGACAGTGAAGAAGTCCTCGCTGCCCACCTTGGTGCCGCTGGCGATGGGGTTCTCGTCCTGGGGCTGGGCGGGATAGCTGGTGGCGGAGAAGGTGTAGTTCTCCACCGAGACACCCACCACCGTCACGGTGCAGGTGGCCTCACAGTCCCCCGCCTGGACGGTGATGGTGGTGGACCCGGCGCCCTTGGCGGTGACCGTCCCGGCCCGGTTCACCGTGGCCACGTCGGGGTCCTCGCTGGACCAGGTCACCCGGTCGGTGCTGTTGGCGGGGGTGACGGTGGCGGTGAGGTGGGCGCTGTCCCCCTCCTGCAGGCCCAGGGAGGTCTGGTCCAGCTTGATGCCGGTGGCGGGGACGGGCTCCGCGTCCGCGCCGTTGCCCTCCAGGGTGCCCTGGATCAGGCCGCAGACCTCACAGGCGCCGCCCACGTAGCTGTGCTCCTCCAGGGGGAGCTGTTCGGTCTTGGTCTCGCCGCAGCCGGAGCAGGTGAAGAGCTTGGTGCCGTGCTTGACACAGGTGGAGAGCACGGTGACCGTCCCGTCGTCCCAGCTATGGACGTGGGGCGCCTCGGGGTTGGCGGCGGCGGTGATGGTCAGGTGGGTGACCTTGGCCTCCTTGAAGCTCCCGCCCTTGCTGGGGTCATAAGTGCCGGGCTGGATGAAGTAGAGTCCGGCGGGGCAGTTGGCGGCGGTGCCGTCGCCGGTGAGGATGGGCGCGCCGCTGGCGTCCATCAGCACGGGATCGACGCCCGAACCCTTGGTGATGGTGATGTCCACGGCCTGATCCACCAGGAAGACGATGTTCTGGCCGCCCACGCCGGAGCCGCCGAGGGTGACGCTGTCCGAGGCCACCTTCCCCAGGTAGAAGACGATGTTGTCCACCACCTGCTTGGTCTTGGCCGCGGTGACCACCTGATTGGTCAGCGCCTTGTCATAGGGCAGGACCACCGGGGCGGTGGGGGTGCGATCCTCCTCCACGGGGGAGTCGTTCACATCGGCGGGGTCGAGCATATCCTTGACGGTCTTCATGGGGCCGGTGTAGGCCAGGATCTTGGCCCGGGCCTCGGAGGCGCTCTGATCCAGGAGGTAGTCCCCAGAGGGGATGTAGCTGATGTCGGGGTCGGTGTCGAAGTTGGCGTACTGGTTGGAGGTGTTCACCTCTTGGGTCTTGTCGGTGACCACGGTGGCGTCGTTGGCGCCGGTGAAGCCGGAGACCACGTCATGGTAGCTCTTCACCGCCCCGGACTTGACCTCCACGGGGTTTTTGCAGTTGAGGAAGGTGTTGTACTCGGAGAAGATGTAGCAGTTGGCCCGGGGGTTCATGGCGTAGCTGGTCTGACCCTCGTAGAGGCAGTTGTAGATGTGCATATTGGCCTGCCGCCCCAGGGGGCCGCGGGAGTCGCAGCCCTTCCAGTAGTTGTGGTGCCAGGTGATGTGGTACTGGAGGGAGTCATCGCTGGAACCCACCAGGTTGGTCTTGTGGTAGCCCTCGTAGTAGCAGTAGGACATGGTGAAGTACTCGCCCCGCTTGAAGTCGCAGGCACCGTCGCCGCCGTCCTTATCGCTCTCGGCGGGGTGGGGGATGGAGGGGGCGTAGAAGGAGCAGTTGTGGACCCAGCCCCGCTGGACCGGGGCGGAGAGGGTGGAGCCGCTCTGCTGGCCCTCCATGCCGATGCAGTCCTCGGGGACGTTGCGGAAGGCCAGGTTGCGGACCTCAAAGCTCTGGCCCCGGCCCGCCGGGTAGTCGTCAGAGTTGCAGATGAAGTGGAAGCCCCAGCCGTCGACGGTGGCGTCGGGGCCGATGCCCTCAATGGTGACATTCTTGCCCCCGGCGATCCGGGCCATGGCGCCGTTGTCCCCTTCGGTGCCGCCGTAGTTCACGCTGTCAAAGGCGGTGGTGCCCTCGGGGTTGGTCACATCGCCGATAATACGGACCACCAGGGGGGTGTTTTCGTTGGCCAGCTTCTTCATGATGCCCTGGTTGGTGTTGGGTACGCCGCCCTTGGAGGTGGTGCCGCTGCCGTTGTCCATACCGGCGGAGTTGAGGATGTTGCCGATGCCGGTGACGCTGGTGCCGTCCATGGACTCCACGGTGACGTCGTTCTTGTTCGCGTCGGTGACGTAGAGGACGATGGCGTCCTCCTTCAGAATGCCGTCGTCCCGGTAGGCGCCCACGCCGTCGGTGTACTGGTAGTGGGCGTAGCCGGAGCGGTCATAGGGCATAACGGTCACAGTGTCGGAGTTGTAGGTGATGTTGTCCTTTGTGGTCACCGTCAGGGTGTAGTCGCCGGCGGGCAGGCCGGGGATGTCGATGCGCACGCCGGTCTTGCCGCTGGACAGCGCGGCGTCCCGCACCAGGTAGGTCAGGTCGTCGCCCTGGAGGGAGCCGCTCATGGGGCCGGTATAGCTCACCGCCGCCACGTCCGCGTCCTTCACGTCGTCCAGCTCGGCGTAGAGTGTCTCAAACCAGCCGCCGGCCACCATGTTGTCCGCGGGCTTCTGGGTGCCGCAGCCGTTTTTGCACTCGGTGGCGCCGTTGCTGAAGTCGTGGCCCTTGGCGGGGAGGGTGTAGTCGGCGGGGTCGGTGGCGCCGCAGACGGTGCAGGTCTTATACGCCTTCCAGCCGGCCTCGGTGCAGGTGGGATCCTTGGCGGCCACCGTCTGGCCCCACTGGTGGCCGGTGGCGGAAATGACGGCCTCCGCCGTCACGTCGCAGGGCACCGTGCCGTCCAGCTTGGCGGTGCAGGCCACCAGGGCCTTGCCCGGCTCGGTGCAGGTGGGCTTCTGAAGCACGGTGACGATGCTCGGGTCGTCCGCGGTCACCTGCTTGGCGAAGACGTGCTCGTGCTCAGGGGGCAGCTGCTTGCCGCAGACGGTGCAGCGGTCGCCCTCGCCACGGGTGTGGAGCCCGGTGGCGGGGATGAGCTCGCCGTCCTGTACGCCGGAGAGGACGGCTTTACACTCCGAGCAGTAGGACCACGCGGCGTGGCCCTCCTTGCCACAGGTGGGGTCCTGCTGGGGGACCTTGACCTCTTTGTGGGGGGCCAGTTCGGTCTCCTCGGTCTTGGTCCCGATGGGGCAGTTGGCGGCCTCGCAGGTGTAGGTCTTGGTGCCCGGCTTAGTGCAGGTGGCGGGCGTCTCACCGGTCAGCTTCCACTGGTGCTCATGGGAGAGGACCCACTCCAGATAGAAGACGGTGGCCTCCTTTTCTCCCGCGGTCACCGTATGCTTGCCGGAGGCCAGCTCGGAGTTGGTGTAGACCTTCAGCGTCCCCTTGGGAGGAAGGGAGATGAACGTGCCGTCCAGGTTAAAGCCGGAGGCGTCTTCATCGCTGCTGGTGCTTTGGATCACCATGGTAAAGGTGCCGCTCTCCCCGTCGGGGACGGTGAACTCTATCTTGGCGGAGCCCTGCAGCTTCAGGCCCTCCGTATAAGTCACCCCATTATAGGGAGCGGCGGAGGTGGCGCCCTTCCTGCTTCCCGAAACGGTGAAGAAATCGGACTCGGCGCCCCACACCCAGGTCTTGGGCGCGGTCGCCGCGCTGACGCCCAGGGGCAGCAACCCCACCAACAGCGCCAGGGCGCACAGCATACACAGGAGCTTTTGGGTACGGACTTTCATCATCGTTTGCCTCCCTCACAAGCCTTTTGACCCCAGGCGTTGACAAAACAGCCAAATCCGCCCAGGATAAATCTACCTTATTTTAGCAAACTACACCAAAAAAGTCAAGTCATCCTTTGGCGGTGAGGGCCTCCAGCACATCGTAGCGATACATCTCCAGTTTCTTCTCCATGGCCAGGGCCTCCTCCATGTCCATATCGGTGAGGCGGCCGTCCCGGGTGCCGATGATGCGGTTGCCCTTTCCGGCCAGGAGGGCCATCACCGCCTCGTACCCCATGCGGCTGGCTGTCTCCCGGTCCCGGGCGGTGGGGGAGCCGCCCCGCTGGATGTGGCCCAGGACGGTGACCCGGGGGTCGATGCCGATGGCCTCGTGGATGCGCGCGCCGATCTCCACGGCGCTGCCCGCCCCCTCGGCCACCACGATCATGAAGTGGGTGGTGCCCGCCAGACGGGCCTGGCGGATCTTCTCCACCACGTCCCGCTGGAAGTCCACCTCGTGCTCCGGGATGAGGACGGCGGTGGCCCCTACGGAGATACCCACGTACAGGGCCAGAAATCCCGCGTGGCGGCCCATGACCTCCACCACGGAACAGCGCTCGTGGGACTGCATGGTGTCCCGGAGCTTGTCGATGCACTCGATGGCGGTGTTGCAGGCGGTGTCGAAGCCGATGGTGTAGTTGGAACAGCCAATGTCGTTGTCGATGGTGGCGGGAACGCCCACCACCGCCAGCTTCTGGCCCGTCTCCGCCACCTGCCGGGACAGGGCCAGCGCCCCCCGGAAGGTGCCGTCGCCGCCGATGGCCACGATGCCGTCCAGCCCCAGCAGCTTGCAGGTGCCGATGGCCCTGGCCCGGCCCTCCGCGTCCAGGAACTCGGCACAGCGGGCGGTGTAGAGGATGGTGCCGCCCTTGTTGATGATGTGGTTGACACTGGAGCTGTCCATGGGGAAGAAGTCGCCGTTGATCAGGCCGCTCCACCCCCGGCGGATGCCCACGCACTCCAGGCCGTTGTTCAGCGCGGTGCGGACCACCGCCCGCACCGCCGCGTTCATACCAGGGGCGTCTCCGCCGCTGGTCAGGATACCGATCCGCTTCATTTGCTCGCTCATGGAATAGACCCTCCCTCGCTTGATCTCGCGGCGGCCTGTGGCCCCGCGGCCGGTCTCACTCCTCGAACTTCGCCGCGCAGTCCGCCAGCCGGGCGATCACGTCGATCTGCTGGGGGCAGGCCCGGACGCACTGGCCGCACTTCACGCAGTCGGAGGCCTTCCCCCTGCCCTGGGTGGCGATGTTGTACTCCCGCACCCCCCGGAAGGCGGCGTTGCCCCGCTGGTGGTTCATCACGTGGAAGATCTCCGGGATGGGGATGTGCTTGGGACAACCGGCGGTGCAGTAGTGGCAGGCGGTGCAGGGGATGGACTGGTCACCCATGAGCGCCAGCCTGGCCCGCTCCACCACCGCCCGCTCGTCCTCATTCAGCGGCTGGAAGTCCTTCATGTAGGAGAGGTTGTCCTCCATCTGCGCCAGGTTGGACATCCCGGACAGCACCGTGATGATCCCCTCCAGCGACGCGGCGAAGCGGATGGCCCAGGACGCCGGGGAGGCCTTGGGGTCGGCGGCGGTCAAGACCTCCTTCACCGCCGGCACCGGGTCGGCCAGGGCGCCGCCCTTCACCGGCTCCATGATGACCACCGGCTTACCGTGCCGCCGGGCGATCTCCCAGCACTCCCTGGCCTGCACGCCGGGGTTTTCCCAGTCGGCGTAGTTGATCTGGAGCTGGACGAAGTCCACGTCCAGGTGGGCGGTCAACAGATCCTCCAGCAGGGGCGGGTCGGCGTGGAAGGAGAAACCGTAGTGCCGCACCAGGCCCTGGGCCTTCAGCTCCTTCACGAAGTCCCAGATATGGTACTCGTCGTACTTGGTGTAGTTGCTCCGCTGGAGGGCGTGGAGGAGGTAGTAGTCGAAGTACCCCGCCCCGGTGCGCTCCAGGCTGGTGTAGAACTGCCCCTTGGCGCTCTCCTCGTTCTGAGGACCCATCCAGGCGCACAGCTTGGTGGCCAGGGTGTAGCGATCCCGGGGGTAGCGCTCCACCAGCGCCGCCCGCGCCGCCTCCTCCGACTTGCCCCCGTCGTAGACGTAGGCGGTGTCGAAGTAGGTCATCCCGGCGGCCAGGAAGCGGTCCACCATCTGACAGGTCTGGGGGAGGTCGATCTCCCCGTTTTCCAGCTTGGGCAGGCGCATCAGCCCGAAGCCCAGCTTGGGTGTGTTTTGGCCCAGATATGTTTCCATCGGCGCGCTCCTTTCTGTCCGTCCAGTGGGTTGCTTCTTCTCGTTCACGCCTCCGCCGGGGAGCGGGTGGCGCGGGCGGCGATCTTTTTCCGCAGGATCACGCAGGTGAGGGCGATCACAGCGGCGGTGAGGGCGATGCTCACCGGGTAGGCGGTCATCAGCCGGGCGAAGGTGGGGTCCCGGGGGAAGATCAGGTAGACCCAGGCGATCCGGGTGCCGCAGATGAACACCAGGGCGCACAGCGCCGGGGCCGCGCTCATGCCGAAGCCCCGGAGGTAGCCGGACAGCACCTCCACAAACAGGGAGAACACGTGGGCCAGGAACATATACCGCAGCCGGACCATCCCCAGC
>CANQMK010000102.1 GCA_947624895.1 uncultured Oscillospiraceae bacterium
GGGTGGGGACCTCCCCGGTGAGGGCCACCCCCGCCCAGGAGACCAGGGCCATGGTGGCGAACTGGAGGGTGGTGAGCAAAAACACGTCGGAGCGCTCCGCGTACCGGGGCACCGCCAGGATGTGCAGGGCGAACATCACGCCCCCCAGCATGGTGAGCACGTCGCCCCCCACCAGCCTGGTCTCACCCCCCAGAGAGACCAGACCGACCCCGGCCACGCAGAACAGGGCGGCGGCCACGTTGTAGAGGTCGGGGCGCTTGTGAAAGAGGAGCCAGGACAAGAAGGGGACCAGGACGCAGTAGATCCCGGTGAAAAAGGCGTTTTTCCCCGGCGTGGTCCCCTGGAGCGGGCCGAGGCCGTCCAGGCCGTAGGTCTGGAAGATGTACGCCCCCTCCATGAGAAGGCCCAGCACGCACCCGCCCTTGAGGGTGGCCCGATCCAGTCGCTTCCACCGCCTCCAAAAGACCACCGCCAGCAGTCCCGCCCCCAGGGAGAAGCGCACCGCCAGCAGGAAAAAGACGGGGATATCGTCCACCGCCTGCTTCATGATGAGGAAGGAGGAACCCCAGATGATGGTGGCGGTCACCATCAACAGCTGGGGCCAGATCTGCTTTTTTTCCTGTGTCTGCGCCATGCTTGACTTCTCCTTTGCGGGGTGATAGGCTGGAGGCGAGGTGATAGCGATGACGTACCTGCCCAGAGCCTTTTACGACCGGGACACCCTGACGGTGGCCCGGGACCTTTTGGGCTGTGTGCTGGTCCGGGAGTACGGGGGAGAGCGGCTGACCGGTCGGATCACCGAGACGGAGGCGTACATCGGCCGCTGTGACAAGGCCTGCCACGCCTACCACTACAAGCGCACCCGACGCACCGAGACCCTGTTCGCTCGCCCCGGCACCGCCTACCTCTACCTCATCTATGGTATGTATACCTGCCTCAACCTGGTGACCGAGCCGGCGGGGGAGCCGGCGGCGGTGCTCATCCGGGGCCTGGAGCCCCTGGAGGGGGCGGAGACCATGGCCCGGCTCCGCTTCGGGCGGGACCTGGACGAGCTGACGGCCACCCAGCGGAAAAATTTCCTCAACGGCCCCGGAAAGCTCTGTAAAGGGATAGCGCTTGACAGAACTCTGGACGGCCACGACCTTCTGACCCCGCCCCTCTACGTCCAGCCCCGGCAGGGGGAGATGGGCGCCATCCACTGCGGCCCCAGGATCGGCGTGGACTACGCCCAGGAGGCCAAGGATTTTCCCTGGCGGTTTTGGGCTGATATGTAAAGGCAGAAAACTTTACAGTTTTTCCATGTGCTGGGCGGCGCTTTTCAGCATGAGCCGCTTGGTGCCCACCTGGTCGAAGGCGATCTCCACCAGGGCGTCGCCCCCCATGGGCCGCAACGCCAGCACCAGCCCCTTGCCGAAGGCGGAGTGGGTCACCTGATCCCCCACCTTGAAGTCGGGCAGGGGAGGGGCGTCCTTCCGGGGCTGGGCGGCGGTCCGCCCGGTGGAGACGGTGGCGGCGGAGGCGGGGCGGCGGCCCCGGGTAAAGACGCCCCGGGACCCGTCCCCCTCCTCGTCAAAGCCGTACTCCCGGAAGGTCCCGACGGCGGAGCGGCGGGCCCCGCCGGGGCTGTACCGCGCGCCGGTGAAGGGGGAGTCGGAGGGGCGATGGCCGTCCCGTCCCTCGCCCCGCTCCAGGGCGACCTCCCCCCAGTCCTCGGCGGGGTCCCGGTGGAGCAGGAGCTCCCGGCCCCCGCGCTCCACGTACTCGGCGGGGATCTCCCGGACGAACCGGGAGGGCTGGTTGCAGGTGGTGTGACCAAAGAGCATCCGCTGAGCGGCGGAGACCAGGTAGAGCTTCTCCTTGGCCCGGGTCATGGCCACGTAGCACAGCCGCCGCTCCTCCTCCATCTCCTCCTGGTCTCCGATGGAGCGCAGGCCGGGGAAGACCCCGTCCTCCATTCCCACCAGGAAGACGGTGGGGAACTCCAGGCCCTTGGCGGCGTGCATGGTCATCATGCTGACGCAGTTCTCCCCGTCCTCCCCGGCGTCCAGGGTGGTGTAGAGGGAGATCATGTCCAGAAAGCCCGCCAGGCTGGCCTCCGGCCCCGCCTCCTCCAGATAGCCGTTGATGGAGGTGAGCAGCTCCCGGATGTTCTCCAGCCGCCCCGCGTCCTCCACGGTGTTCCGGGTCTCCAGCATCACCGCGTAGCCGGTGCGGGCCATCAGCTCCTCGTAGAAGTCGTTCAGGGGCATGGTGGGAAGCAGGTCGTGGAGCTCGGTCATCAGTCGGACAAAGGCATCCAGCTTCCCGGCGGCCTTGAGCAGTTCCGGGTAGCGCTGGGCCTGGGAGATGACCTCCCACAGGGAGACCCCCTGGACCTGGGCGATGCCCTGGGCCCGCTCCAGGGTGGTGGCGCCGATGCCCCGGGGCGGGTTGTTCACGATGCGCAGCAGCCGCAGGTCGTCGGCGGGGTTGTGGAGGACGGCCAGATAGGCCAGCATATCCTTCACCTCCGCCCGGTCAAAGAACCGGGTGCCGCCGTAGATGCGGTAGGGGATGCCGTTTCGCTTCAGGGCGTTTTCCAGCTGGTTGGACTGGGCGTTCATCCGGTAGAGGATGGCGTAGTCCAAAAAGCGCCCACCCCGCTGGACCCCATCGATGATCTGCCCGGCCACATACTGGGCCTCGTCCGCCTCGTTCATGGCGGTGTAGTGATGCAACTTCTCCCCCTGGCCCCGCTGGGTCCACAGGGTCTTGCCCTTGCGCCCCAGGTTGTTGGCGATGACGGCGTTGGAGGCGTCCAGAATGTGCCCGGTGGAGCGGTAGTTCTGCTCCAGGCGGATGACCTTGGCGCCCTGGTACTGGTGCTCAAAGGAGAGGATGTTCTCGATGGTGGCCCCCCGGAAGCGGTAGATGGACTGGTCGTCGTCTCCCACCACGCAGATGTTCTTCCACTTGCCCGCCAGCAGGGAGGCCAGGCGGTACTGGAGGGCGTTGGTGTCCTGGTACTCGTCGATGAGGACGTAGCGGAACTTGTTCTGGTAGAAGCTCCGCACCTCCTCGTCGCTGTCCAGCAGCCGGACGGTGTGGAGGATCAGGTCGTCAAAGTCCAGCGCCCCCGCGTCCCACAGCCGCTTCTGGTACTCCTCATAGACCTCCGCGGTCTTGATGAGGTACACGTCCCCCGTCTTTTTCTGCCGCTGGGCGTAGGCCCCGGCCAAAAGCTCCTGGTCCTTGGCCTTGGAGATGAGCCCCAGCACGGTCCGGGGGGCGAAGATCTTGTCGTCCATGCTCTTGGACTTGAGGATGTCCTTGATGACCCGCAGGGAGTCGTCGGTGTCGTAGATGGTGAAGGACTTGTCAAAGCCCAGCTTGTCGATGTCCCGGCGGAGGATGCGCAGGCAGGCGGAGTGGAAGGTGGCGGCCCACACGTCCTGGGCCAGCTCCGCCCCCAGCCGGTCGGCCAGGCGCTCCTTCAGCTCCCCGGCGGCCTTGTTGGTGAAGGTGATGGCCAGGATGGACCAGGGGACCGCCGGGTCCACCGCGCACAGCGCCCGCATCCGGCCCCGGTCCCCCCGGCCCTGGTCCGCCACGTACTGGCGCAGAAAGGCCAGGTCCTCCCCGGTGACCCACTCCGGCACGTCAGGGCAGTCGGAGCCCCGGCCGTAGGTGATGAGGTTGGCGACGCGGTGGATGAGCACCGTGGTCTTGCCGCTGCCCGCCCCGGCCAGAAGGAGGAGGGGCCCCTGGGTGGTGAGCGTTCCCTCCAGCTGCTGGGGGTTCAGGTCGGGGTAGTCCAGGGCGATGGCCTGGCGGCGCAGGGTGCGGAACTCCTGGGCCTCGTTCCCGGTGAGCATGGGCCTTCACTTCCTCTCTGGTACGCAAAAAGATAGGCACGCCCGGCACGGGCGTGCCTATCTGGGGTGCGCGGAACGGTTACTCGGCGTCGGCGGGAGCCTCCTCCACAGGGGCGGCCTCCACAGCGGGGGCCTCCTCGGCGACAGGGGCGGCCTCGGCGGGGGCCTCCTCGGCGACAGGGGCGGCCTCGGCGGGGGCCTCTTCCTCGGGGGCGGCCTCCTCGGCGAACTCGGGGGCGACGGTGGTGCCCGCGCCGTCGGCGGTGGCGACCACGGCGTCCTCCTCCATGGCGGCCTCAGCGGCCTGGGCGGCCTTGGCGGCCTGCGCCTCTTCCATAATGGCCCGGATGGACAGGGAGATCTTCTTGTTCTCCTTGTCGATGGCGGTGATCATCACGGTGACCTGCTGGCCCTCGCTCACCACGTCCTCCGGCTTCTCCACCCGGTGGTCGGCGAGCTGGGAGATGTGGATCAGGCCGTCCACGCCGGGCAGGACCTCGGCGAAGGCGCCGAAGGTCATGAGCTTGACCACCTTGGCGGTGACCACGCTGCCCACCTCGTACTTCTCGATGAACTGGGCCCAGGGGTCCTGGCTGCGGTCCTTCATGCCCAGGGAGATCTTGCGCTTCTCCTTGTCGAAGGAGAGGACGTAGACGGTGACGGAGTCGCCCACATTGACCACCTCAGAGGGGTGCTTGATGCGGGACCAGGAGAGCTCGGAGATGTGGACCATGCCGTCCACGCCGCCGATGTCCACAAAGGCGCCGTAGCTCACCAGGGACTTGACCACGCCCTGGTAGACCTTGCCCTCCTCGATGTTCTCCCACACCTCGGCGGCCTTGGCGTTGCGCTCCTCCTGCTCCACGGCGCGGATGGAGCCCACCACCCGGCGGCGGGCGCGGTTGACCTCAGTGATGCGGAGGCGGACCTTCTGCTTGACCATCTGGGACAGGTCGGCGCCCCGGGGCTGACCGGACTGGGAGGCGGGGATGAACACCCGCACGCCCCGGACGCTGGCCACGATGCCGCCCTTGTTCTCCTCGGTGATGACCCCCTCCAGCACGGAGTGGTCGTCCACAGCGGCCTCGATGTCGTCCCAGCTCTTCACGCTGTCCAGGCGCTTCTTGGACAGGGTGACCACGCCCTCCTGGTCGTTGACCCGGACCACGAAGGTCTCGATCTCATCGCCCACCTTCACCAGGTCCTCCGGCTTGGCGTTGGGGTCGTCGGTGAGCTGATCCAGCGGGATGTAGGCGGCGTGCTTGGTGCCCAGGTCCACGCAGACCTCCGTCGGGGTGATCTCCGTGACAACGCCCGTTACCTTGTCCCCCGTATGCAAAGTCTTGATCGATTTCTCCAGCATTTCAGCAAAGGATTCCTCGATCTCCATCATGTTTTCGTCGCTCATAGTGTCATAGACCTCCTTTATTATCCACCCCGGGGTAGAAGCGCCCGCGGTGATGCCCACCCTGGCCATCCCGGAAAATTGAGATGGGTCCAGCCGCGCGGCGTGGGTGACCTGGGCCACGACGCCGCACCGCTCGCGGCAGAGCTGGGAGAGCCGCTTGGTATTGGAGCTCTTGGGGTCGCCGATGACAATCATCCCGTCGCACCGCCCCGCCAGTTCCTGGGCCTCCTGTTGCCGCACATAGGTAGCATTACATATTGTATCAAAGATTTTTAGATTTGTACACACCTTTTTTGCAAATTCTACGCAACTTTCCCATTCCGCCGGGATGGCCGTGGTCTGGGAGACCATGGTAATTGGCAGATTTCTGCGGTTTTCATCCTCGTTCAACCAGTTTCGCAAACTTTCCAGCCCGTCCTCTACAACTGGAGAAGAACACCATCCGGCGATGGCGGCCACCTCCGGGTGGGTGGGAACGCCGATGATCAGCGGGATCCGCCCCTCCCGCTCCGCCTGGGCGACCAGCTGGTGGATGTGCTTGACGTTGGGGCAGACGGCGTCCGCCACCGTCCATCCCCCGTCCTCCAGGGCCTGATAGACCGCCCGGGCCTCCCCGTGGGAGCGCAGCAGCACCGTGACGCCGGGTGGGAGGTCGTGGATGCTCCGGCACAGAGTCATGCCCTGGGCCTCCAGCTGGGCGATGACGTGGTCGTTGTGGATGACGGGGCCCAGCATGGCGCAGGGCGCGCCGGAGGCCGCCAGGGCCTGGGCCATCTCCACCGCCCGCCGCACCCCATAGCAAAAGCCGGCGGACTTGGCCAAAATCACTTCCATCTTACACCCGCTCCGCCAGAGCGTGGACGCGGTCCAAAAGGTCGTCGGCCACGCGCCGGTAGTCCTCGGCGTTGGGTTTGCGGTCCTGGGGCAGCGCGGGGCGATACGCCTCCCCAAACACCACGGGGGTGCGCTTGAACCAGCCCAGCCGGGCGGGGACGTAGGCGGGGACGATGGGGACCCCCGTCCGGGCCGCCAGCATAGCGGCCCCCGTCTTGGCCTCCTGGGACTCCCCCTCCTTCACCCGGGTGCCCTCGGGGAAGAGGAGGAGTTTTTTTCCGTCCTTGAGCACCCGCATACACTCCTTGATGGCCTTCACGTCCGACTTGCCCCGGTCCACTGGGATCATGCCCACCTTCTTGAGGATCCAGCCCAGCACGGGGATCTGGAGCAGCTCCGCCTTGCCCAGGATGTAGGGGTGGTCCTGCCGCTTCATGGACAGGATGAGGAAGATGGGGTCGGAGTACCGGGTGTGGTTGCCGCAGATCAGGCAGGGGCCCTGGGGGATGTTCTCCTGACCGATCACCGTCCGGGGGTGGACGACGGCGAAGATCACCCAGGCGATGGCGTGAAAAAATCGAAACCAAAACTCACTCACAGAGAAAGCCGCTCCTTTGTCAGATGATATAGCCGCTCCCAACTCTCCTCCAGGGAGAGGTAGGTGGTGTCCAGCTCCACCGCGTCCTCCGCCTTCCGCAGGGGGGCGGTCTCCCGGTGGGTGTCCCGCCAGTCCCGGTCCATCACGTCCTGGAGCACCTGCACGTAGTCCGCCTGCTGGCCCCGGGCCAGGAGCTCGTCATAGCGGCGGCGGGCTCGGGCCTCCGGCTGGGCGGTGAGAAAGACCTTCAGGGGCGCGTCGGGCAGCACCACCGTGCCGATATCCCGCCCGTCCATGACCACATCGCTCTCCCGGGCCACGCGCCGCTGCATCTCCAGCAGGTAGTCCCGCACGCCGGGGATGGCGGAGACCTTACTGGCCGCGTCGGAGACCTGGTGCTGACGGATGTCCTCGGTCACGTCCGCGCCGTTGAGATACATATGCTGGAGCCCGTCCTGGGCGTACTCGGTGGTGATGGTCAGGGAGGGGAGGAGGGCCAGCACCCCCGCCTCGT
>CANQMK010000103.1 GCA_947624895.1 uncultured Oscillospiraceae bacterium
GCCCCCGCCTTCTGGGCCGCCGCCCTGCCCGCCCTGGCGGAGCGGCACGTGGAGCTGCGCTGTGACCCGGCCACCCTGGCCCACGTCCCCGGCGGCGTGCCCGCCACGGAGGAGGACTGGGACAGCGAGTACGGCGACTACATCCTGGCCTGTCGGGAGGTGGGCGGGCTGGAGGAGGCTCTGGCCTTCATCGCCGCCCACGGCTCCGGCCACTCGGAGGCCATCGTCACCCAGGACTACGCCGCCGCCCAGCGGTTTTTGGACCGGGTGGACGCCGCCGCGGTCTACGTCAACGCCTCCACCCGGTTCACCGACGGCGGGGAGTTCGGCCTGGGCTGTGAGATCGGCATCTCCACCCAGAAGCTCCACGCCCGGGGCCCCATGGGCCTGGAGGCCCTCACCTCCACCAAGTTCCTCATCCGCGGCCAGGGCCAAGTGCGGGAGTGAGGGTAGGGAAGGGAGACGCCCCCCGGAGGGGGTCTGCCAAAGAAGGCTCACCCTCTCAGTCAGCTTCCTCAAAAGGGGGTCTGCCAAAAGAGCCTCGCCCTCTCAGTCAGCCTGCGGCTGACAGCTCCCCCAGAGGGGGAGCCAAGGAGGTTGCGCGGCACTACACCTTGCGGGGCGCTAGGGAGGTCATGCGGCGCCGCGCCTTGTCTGGACAACGTCGCGCGGACGCAATTCCCTCTCGCCTCCCCCTCTGGGGGAGGTGGCGCCGCGCAAGCGGCGACGGAGAGGGTGTCGAAGGAGGGCGCCCCGGGGGAGACGCCCCCACCCGGAAGACCGGGAGACGGCAAATCGAAGCCCCCGGCGGTCATACACCGCCGGGGGCTTTTTTGGTTCGGGGCGGAGGTCACTTCCGGATGACCGAGGTGGCCTCAAAGGTGCCGTCGGCCTTGTAGGAGCCAAAGGCCTGGATGGTGTCCCCCTCAGAGAGACGGAGGATGCTGCTGATGGTGGTGCCGTTGGCCACGTCCAGGATGGGCACGCCGCTGATGATGTGGACGTTCACCATCTTAGTCTGACCGTTCAGGGTCACCACGATGGTGGCGATCCGGGCCTGGTCATCCTTGCTGTAAATAAATCCCTCCACGCTGTCCTGCCGGGCGGCGGTGCCGGAGAGCTGGATGGACAGGGCCGTGTTCCCCTCGGTTACCAGGGACACCTGGACCCCGGGCTGCACGTCGGACAGGGACGCCGCCTTGCCCTCCCGGGTGACGGTGGTGGCGGAGGAGGCCTGGTAGGTCTTCTCGCTGCCGTCAGAGAAGAGGACGTGGAGCTGTACGGTGCCGTCCGCCTTGGAGGTGATGGAGTCCAGCACGCCGGTCACGTCCGCCTTCCGGGGGGTGACGTCGATCTGGGTGACCTCGTGGTAGCGCAGGGTGAACTTCACCGTGTCCCCGGTGTTCACCCGGGTCATGTCCGCCTTCTCGTCCTCCACCAGGATGGTCAGCTGGGTGAGCTCGGACAGGGGGATGGAGAACTGGGCGGTGGTGCCGTCCGCCTTGGTGACGGTGAGGACGGTGGGATCGCCGTAGGTGCGCCCGGTGAGGGTGCCGGTGATCTCCTCCATGCTCCGCCAGGCGGAGATCTCGGTGAGCACGCCGCCCTCCAGCCGGGCGGTGACGTAGGCGCCGGAGGTGAGGCCGCCGTAGCCGATCTCCTCCCCGTCGAAGGTGATGGCGCAGGCGCCGTCCACCTCATAGGGGGTGCGCTTGCTGTCCCCGTTCCGGGTGACCTGGACCTGGCGGATGCCGTCCTTGTCTGTGGCCACGGAGTTGAGCACGCCCTGGATGTAGTTGCCGCCCAGGTCCAGCTCCAGACTCTCCACCGCGCCCAGGTTCTCGTCGTCCACCCGGAGGATGACGTGCTTGCCCACATGGCTGGTGAGGAGGGTGGCGCTCTGGCCGTCGGCGGTGATGGTCACATCCTGGGGCAGGGTGTAGGAGTTGGACAGGCCGTTGAAGCTGTTGACGGTGATGGTGGTGGTCTTCACCGCCCCGGTGGAGGTGGTGATCCCGGCCAGGATGCCGTCCACCTGGCGGGTGCCGCCGGAGAGGGCGAGGGTGTAGGCCACGTTGTGGGTGTCGGAGAGGACCTTGGCGGTGGTGTACTCCGCCTTGTCGTCCAGGACCTCCACGCCGCCGGTCTTGCCCCCGGCGGAGATCTGGGTGAACTGGTTCAGGGTGTAGCGCAGGCCGTTCACCTCCACGTACTCCTGGTTCACCTCGTCACAGCTGCCCTGGATGGGGGTGAGGAGGCCGGCGGGGGTGACCCGGATGTCGGCCACGGTGGTCTTGTCGCTGGCGAAGATCAACTTGGCGTAGGACCCGGCCTTCAGGTCGGTAGCCTCGCCCGGCATATTGTAGAGGTGGATGCTCACCCCCAGGGGGAGGGTGTACTCCGCCTCGCCCCCGAAGGTGCGGGTGAGGGTGAGGACCCGGTGGCCATCGCTGGTGACGTCCACGCTCTTGATGGTCCCGGCGGCCCAGGTGTAGTCGGCGTAGCGGGGGATCTCCAGGTCCACCTCCCGGCCCTCCACGATGTTCTCAATGGCCCGGGAGAGCATGGTGGCGCACACGGCGCGGTTCATGCTGGAGTTGGGGTTGAAGTTGCCGTTTTCATCCCCGGTGAGCACCCCGTAGGTGGACAGGAGCTTCACGTAGGGCCGGTACTCCCGGGTGATGCTCTGCTCGTCCTGGAAGGGCAGGGTGTCGGCGTTCAGGCTCTTGGCGAAGTCCTCCAGGCCCATGGCCCGGACCAGATACTGGGCGAACTCCGCCTTGGTCATGGTGGCGCCCAGACGGTCATTGTCCCGGAGGGAGATCAGGTCGCTCTCCTGGATGATCCCCAGCTCCAGGCACACCGCCGCCTCCCGGCGGAACCACATGAAGGGGGCGTTGGCGTCGTCCGGGTCCTTGGCCGTGCCGGGAATCACGGTGCGCATCTGGGTCAGCCGGTCGGACAGGATCTCCTCCCGCAGGTCCTTGTCCACCATCATCCGGGCGCACAGGGTGAGGCCCACCGCCTGGGTGACCGCGTCGGCGGGGCCGAAGTTGGTGATGGTGTTGCCCTGGGCGTCGGTATAGGGGGTGTAGCCGATGAACAGGCCCCGGCGGATGGTGTCGTCAATGGTGGGCCAGGCCCACTCCCACAGGGGGCTGTTGGTGAGAGGGTTCGTGACCAGCAGGTCGGCGTAGTCGGCGTGGGTGGCGGTGGGCGTGGCCGCCGCGCCCAGCGCGGGGACGGCCAGCCCCATCCCCAGCGCCAGTGCCAGGATCAGGGCCAGAAACTTTCTTGCTTTCATCTTCCGCACCTCCATAGGGAAAACAGGTCTTCGCTTCCAGTCTACACAAATTATAGTGCCTCCCCCCGCAAAATGCAACAACATTTTGTTAGGAGAGGCACGTTTTTTGACGAAAAATTTTTCCTTTGGTTCCCTAGAGCCGGAAGATCACCCCCACCGCCGCCGCCGCGGCGATGTAGAGGATGGGGTGGAGGTCCCGCAGCTTGGGCAGGCGCATGCACGCGAAGACCGCCAGGGCGATGGCCACGGCGGGCCAGTAGGGGGCCAGCGCCGCCCCGGACTGGGGTCCCTGGACCGTCTGGAACAGGGCGATCTGGGCCACGCTGAGCCCGGCGGCGGTGATGAGGGCGGTGGAGGCGGGGCGCAGGCCCTGGAAGACGCCGTCCACCGTCCTGCTGTCCCGGAATTTCTTCAGAAAGAGCGACACCAGCAAAATCACCAGGATGGAGGGGGCGATGAGCCCCAGCACTCCCACCACCGCCCCCAGGGGGCCGCCGCAGGTGAAGCCCACGTAGGTGGACATATTCACCCCCATGGGGCCGGGGGTGGACTCGCTGACGGCGATCATGTCCGCCAGGTCCCCGGCGGTGAACCAGCCGGTGCGGGCCCCCAGGTCCTGGAGGAAGGGGATGGTGGCCAGGCCCCCGCCCACGGAGAAGAGGCCGATCTTGAAGAACTCGAAAAAGAGGCGCAGGTAGATCATTTCCCCCGCCCCCCTTTCCGGGCCAGGGAGATCAGCAGTCCGGCGGCCCCCGCCAGGACGACGTAGGTCACCGGGCTGAACAGGAAGGCCACCGCCGGGAAGGCGGCCTCCAGCTGTTTATCAAAGACGGACAGCAACAATACAGCGGCGAAGATACACCCGGCGGGGACGTCCTTCACCGTGGTCTTGCCCAGCTTGAGAACGCTGGAGGCGATGAGGGCCACCACGGCGGCCCGGACCCCGGCGAAGGCGTGGCCCACGGCGGGGATGTGGGCAAAGCTCTTCAGAAAGGCGGCGATGAGGACGATGATGACCACGCTGGGGAACACCACCCCCAGGGTGGCCACCACGCCCCCCAGGTTCCCCTTCCGCTTGGCCCCCACGAAGGTGGCGGTGTTCACGGCGATGACCCCGGGGGTGCACTGGCCGATGGCGAAGTAGTCCGCCAGCTCCTCGGCGGTGACCCAGCCCCGCTTGTCCACCACCTCCCGCTGGAGGATGGGAAGCATGGCGTAGCCCCCGCCGAAGGTGCACACCCCCACCTGGGCGAAGGTCCAGAACAGCTGTAAATACTCGCTCACAGATTTTCCAACTCCTTCAGCCAGAGGGTGGCCGCCCCGTCCGAGGGCATCCGCCAGTCCCCCCGGGGGGAGAGGGCCACCGTGCCCACCTTGGGCCCGTCGGGGGCGGCAGAGCGCTTGAACTGCTGGGCGAAGAAGCGGCGGTAGAAGGTCCTGAGCCACTTCAGAATGGTCTGCCGGTCATACGCCCCGGCGAAGGCGTACTCCGCCAGGCGCAGGACCTTCCGGGGCGGGAAGCCCCAGCGGACGGCGTAGTAGAGGAAGAAGTCGTGGAGCTCGTAGGGCCCCACCAGGTCCTCCGTCCTCTGGCTGATCTCCCCGTCCACGGCGGGAAGCAGCTCGGGGGAGACGGGGGTGGCCAGGATATCCGCCAGCACCTCCGTCAGGGCCGCGTCCCCGGCGGTCCGGGCGGCGTAGTCCACCACGTAGCGCACCAGGGTCTTGGGGATGGAGGCGTTGACGGCGTACATACTCATCTGGTCGCCGTTGTAGGTGCACCAGCCCAGGGTCAGCTCGCTCAGATCCCCGGTGCCCACCACCAGCCCGCCGGTCTGGTTGGCCAGGTCCATGAGCACCTGGGTCCGCTCCCGGGCCTGGGCGTTCTCGTAGGTCACGTCGTGGCTCTCCGGGTCCTGGCCGATGTCGGCAAAGTGCTGGTTTACGGCCCTGGTGATGTCCACCGTCCTCAGCGCCGCCCCCAGCCGCTGGGCCAACACCTCCGCGTTGGAGCGGGTGCGATGGGTGGTGCCGAAGCAGGGCATGGTGACACACAGCAGGTCCCCCCGGGGCCTGCCCAGCAGGTCCAGCGCCCGGGCGGCGATGAGGGCGGCCAGGGTGGAGTCCAGCCCGCCGGACAGGCCCAGCACCGCCGTCTTCGCCCCCGCGTGCTCCAGCCGCTTGGCCAGACCCAGGGCGGCGATGGTCAAGATCTCCTCGCACCGCTCCGCCCGGACGGCCTCGTCGGCGGGGACGAAGGGGGTGGGAGAGATGGGGCGGGTAAGGGCGGTGTCCCCCGGGGCCAGGTCCACCTGGTGGTACCAGAACAGGTCCAGGTCCTGGCGGCCCTCGAAGGTGGTGTTCCGGCACCGCTCGTAGGTCAGGCGGCCCACGTCGATCTCGGTGACGGTCAGGCCGGTGGCAAACCGGTCCTCCGCCAGAATGGTCCCGTTCTCCGCCACCAGGTCGTGGCCGCAGAAGACCAGGTCGGTGGTGGACTCCCCCTGCCCCGCGTCGGCGTAGACGTAGGCGCAGAGCAACCGGGCGGACTGGGAGGCCACCAGCTGGCGGCGGTAGGCCGCCTTGCCCACCACCTCGTCGCTGGCGGACAGGTTCAAAATCAGAGTGGCCCCGGCCCGGGCCAGCTCCGCCGAGGGCGGCTCCGGGGCCCACAGGTCCTCGCAGATCTCCACTCCCACCGCCAGACCCGGCGCGGCGGGACAGCGGAAGACCTGCCGGGGGGCCAGGGGGGCGGTCTGCCCCGCCAGCGCCGCGTAGTCGCGGACCTCCCCCCCGGAGGAGAACCAGCGCCGCTCATAGAACTCCCCGTAGTTGGGCAGACAGCGCTTGGGCACCAGGGCCAGCAGCCGCCCCCCGTAGAGGACGGCGGCGCAGTTGTACAGCTCCCCGCCGTGGCGGACGGGCAGACCCACGGCGGCCAGCAGGTCCAGCTCCGCCGTGGCCTCCAGCACCGTCTCCAGGGCGGCCTCCGCCCCCTGGAGCAGGGTGTCCTGGAAAAAGAGGTCGCCGCAGGTGTACCCGGTGAGGCACAGCTCCGGGAAGGCGAGCACCTTCACCCCCTGGGCGGCGGCCTCCCGGGCCAGGTCGATCACCTGTCCGGCGTTATAGGCGCAGTCGGCCACCCGGATGGCAGGCGTGGCCGCGGCCACCTTCACAAATCCGTCTTTCAACGCGTCCCCTCCTCATACGGCCCAAAAAGGGCGGTTCCCTTTCAGGACCGCCCTTTTTGACCCGGCGCTTACAGGCCCTTGGCCTTTCGCTCCTCCATCGCCTCTTTGAGGATCATGTCCTTCACCTTCATCAGGCGCACGGTGGCGGAGCGCTCGTTCTCGTCCAGCTTCATGGAGATATAGCGGATCCCCTCCTCGCACTCGGGGATGATCTTATACTCCAGGCCGTTCACCCGGCGGCGGGTCTTTTCGATCTCCTCCGCCAAAAGCTGGGCGGTCTTCTCCATCTGGGCCAGGGTGAGCATATCCTGGAAGACCTCGCCCAGGGCCTCCACGGCGGCGTCCAGCTCGCCGGAGGTGGCGGCGTAGCCGTAGGGGTAGACGTCCCCCGCCTCCCGGCTGCGGGTGTGGAAGGTGTATCGGGGCACATCCACCGACATGATGTTCTGGAACTCCATCTCCAGCTCCACCGTCTGCTTGGGGTAGAGCAGGGCCTCCTCCATGGCGGGCTGGGACATGAGGGCGGCGGCCACGGTGAAGGACTGATGGGCCAGCTCCAGGCCCTTCTCCACCCGGGTCCGCAGGGCCTTGTTCTCCCGCACCACGTCCAAAAACTGCCGCATGAGCTCGTCCCGCTTGTCCTTGAGGAGCTTGTGGCCCCGGCGGGCGGTGCGCAG
>CANQMK010000104.1 GCA_947624895.1 uncultured Oscillospiraceae bacterium
GCCCCCTCCTACCGGCCGGATAAGGCCATCAACATCAACAAGGAGGGCTTCCAGGACTACATGGCCGCCCTGGCCAAGAGCGTGGGTAAGGCCAGCCTGGACACCCTGGAGGACGTGAAGGCGGCGCTGACGGAGCGGCTGGAGTTCTTCGTGGCCCACGGCTGCCGGGCCACCGACCACGGCCTGGACTACATCCCCTTCCGCCCCGTCTCCGACGCCGAGGCCGACGCCGCCTACCGCAAGGCCATGTCCGGCGAGGCGGTCACCCTGGAGGAGGCGGAAGGCTACCAGACCGCCGTCCTCCTGCACCTGGGCCGGGAGTACCACCGCCTGGGCATCGTCATGCAGCTCCACTACTCCTGCCTGCGGAACATGAACGAGCGGATGTACCGCCGCCTGGGTCCGGACACCGGCTTTGACATGATCGCCCAGAACACCTGCGGGGGCGACATCGCCCGCCTCCTCTCCGCCCTGGACATGACCGGCGAGTGCCCCAAGACCATCCTCTACTCCCTCAACCCCGCCGACAACGAGCAGCTGGGCACCATCCTGGGCGTCTTCCAGGGCACCGAGGTCCCCGGCAAGATCCAACACGGCTCCGCCTGGTGGTTCAACGACACCAAGACCGGCATGGAGGAGCAGATGAAGTCCCTGGCCAACCTGGGCCTGCTGGGCAACTTCGTGGGCATGCTCACCGACTCCCGCTCCTTCCTCTCCTACGCCCGGCACGACTACTTCCGTCGCATCTTCTGCAACCTGGTGGGCACCTGGGTGGAGAACGGCGAGTACCCCAACGACGAGCAGGCCCTGAAGGACATCGTGGAGGGCGTGTGCTTCAACAACGCCAAGCGGTACTTCAACCTGTAAGACCACAGACCTTTCTGTCATACACCGCGGGCGCCGGGAGATATCTCCCGGCGCCCGCTCTTTTTACGCCCGCTCCTTCCCGCCCTCCAGGGCGGTCAAGCGCCGCTCCGTCTGGTCCGCGCCGTACTCCCCCTGGCGGCGGAGGTACTCCACGTAGTCCTCCAGGGCGGCCAGCCGCCGGGCCAGGTCCTCCCCCGCCCGCCGGGTCATGGGCTTGTCAAACAGCTTCATCTCACCACCTGCCCCCCGTCGTGAACTCCCGCTCCAGGGTCCGCACCAGGCACCGGCCCTCCCCCCGCAGTCGGAGCCGGTAGGCGTCGCACTGCCCCGGGCGGATGGGGATGGTCACCGTGGGCCCCTGGCCGGGCCGCCCGGTCCAGATGTGGCGGAAGGGCCCTCCGTCCCGGGACAGCGCCGCCTCCGCCCAGGCCCCCTCCCCCAGCTCCAGCCGGAGCAGGAGGCGGGAGGGGCGCTTGCGCGCCATGGTCCCCTCGGTGAAGGGGGTGAAGGTGGCCTCCCAGGGGATGGCCGCCTCCTGTCCGGAGATCCGGTCCCGCTCCCCCTGGCCCAGGGTGTAGAGCATCCCCTCGGAGAGCATATAGAGCGCCCCGTCCCACTGGGCGAAGGCGATGGCCCCGCGGTCCTCCTCCTTCAGCCAGAGGCCGGTGCGGCTGTCGTACACCAGCAGCTCCCACGCCCCGGTGTCCGTCCGCTCCATGGAGATGTAGTACCGCCGCCCGTCGCTCCCCGCCGCGGCGTTTTGATACGCCACGTTCCCCAGGGGTCCGGAGATGAGCCGGGGGACGGAGCCGGTGTAGGCGTAGACCCCCTCCCGGCCCTTGTAGTACAGCGTCTCGTCCAGGACGGCCAGGGACCTCTCGCTCCCCGCCTGGAGCCCCGCCACCTGGTCGGTGTAGAGGGTGAAGTTCCCGTCCCGGTCCCCCATGAGCCGGTGGACGCAGTCCTCCTGGAAGAACAGCGCCCCGCCGCCGTAGGCGGCGCAGCCGGTGAACTCCCCGGCGGAGCCCACCGGGAGGCGGGCGCTGCTCTCCCGCGTTCCCCGGTAGTCCCGGAAATTCCGGGGGTCCCCCAGGGCGGAGAGGTACACCGTCCGATCCCGTCCGCTCACCCCCACCAGGCGGTCCCCGGCGGAGCAGATGTAGTCCAGGTCGGGGACGCTCCGCGCCAGCCGGACCTCCCCCGCCTCCGCCCCCGGGGTGAGCGCGGCCTCCTCAAAGGTCACCGCCCGGGCGGTGACCGCCCCGAGTCGGCGCTCCCCGTTGTTCTCCGGCGCGGTGACGCACCCGGAGAGGGTCACCGTGTCCCCCGGCTGAAAGCCGCTCTTCAAAAAGTCCCGCCTCATCCGCCCGGCGTTACGCCAGGCCATCTTCACCCGGAACCAGGACTGGCCGGAGCCCATCTGGAAGGCGGGCTCCTCCGTCACCGTGAGGAAGTCCCCCCAGGGGTCCAGCTCGTCGGCGTAGCCCTGGTCCTCGGTGGAGCACTCCGGGTCCCGGCCCCCCCGGGTCCTGGCCCAGGGCATCATCAGGCAGTCCCCCGCCGCCAGGGCGGGGTAGCCGTTCACCGTCCGGATCTGCTTATAGGTGGGGGCGGGGAGGTCCCAGCCCGTCACCGGGTCCCAGCGGATCGCCTCCTGGTCGTAGACCTTGAAGGTGTGTCCATCCAGGAAGGCGCAGCCGCCGCTCTCCGCGCGGTACATCTCCCAGGCCCCCAGGGTGTCGTTAAGGGCCAGGCCGTCCTGGGTGAAGACCGCCTCCCCCGCCTCCAGCGCCAGGGACGCCTCCAAGTCCTTCAGCACCAGCTCCCCCCGCTCCAGGTACTTCTTGTCCGGGAAGACGCACAGCTTGTCCCGCACCACGGCGAACTGCTTCCGCCCCGGCGTCACCGGCCCCACGCCCCGCTGGCCGCAGAACAGCCAGCCCCCGGAGACCATCACCAGCTCGTCCCAGGGGAAGATGGACTCCGCCGCCGAAGCGGGGCTGGCCGTCCGCCCCTCCCGCGGGACCAGGCAGGGCCACGCCCGGCTGGACAGGCCCGCGCAGTCCTCCAGCGCCCCCTCCCGGCGGCTCTGGGTGCGATCCAGCCCGCCGAACTCCACCACCTGCCGCCGGGTCTTCCTCCCGCCGGACTTTACCAAGGGCAAATACACCCCTCTCGCCTCCTGTTCTCTCGTCGTAAACTCTATACTCTCCCGCCCCCGGTGAAACCCGGAGGCCCATCCCTTCCGTCACGGCTCCGCCGCGCCCCGCGGGGCCCGGCAGGCGCGGCTACGTTTCGCGCGCGGCCGCGCTTCGCCTGTGCTCCCGCTCCCACGCCTTCCGGAACTCGCTCTCCAACCGATCGGCCAGGGCGGCGTGGGCGTTGTAGGCGTCCCACTCCTGGTCGGCCAGCTCGCACCGGGCCACGACGCGGTGGAGGTACAGCTCCTCATAGGGCCCGCTGGCCAGCAGTCTCGCCGCCCGGTCCTCCGGCCACCGCCGGGGGCCGGGGCCGGGGGCCCCCTCGTACCGGGGGAAGAACTCCGCCTCCAGCGCCCGCTCCAGGTCCAGCACCACCTTGGCCTTCTCCTCCTCCGGGAGGGTGTTGGGCCGCCACTGATCCGCCCGGCGGAGGCACTCGCCCAGCGTCATACCCCCGCCCCCTTCCAGTTGTCCGGCTTGTGGGCGCTCTGGTTGAGGTGCTTGTCCAGCAGGTTCAGCGCCTCCTTGCAGGGCCCGTCGCAGCCCTGCTCGATGAGGCCCTGGAGCGCCCCCTTCAGCCCGTAGCAGATGATGGTCAGCTCCTCGTTCTGCCGCCGGTTGATCTCCACCTGCTGTTTGTTGATGAGGATCTGCCTGCACCCGGTGAAGACCGCCCCGCCCAGGGCGGTCAGGGCCGCCAGCAGGCTCCCCGCCCGGATGATGATCTCCCCGTCGAGATACATCCCCCTCACCCCCTCCCGCCGCGGGCGGCGTTATACATCACCTGGAGCGCCCAGAGCTTGGTGCTGTCCAGCCCCAGGCGGCCCGCCTCATCGCCCTGGATGTAGCCGGACTCCACCGCCCAGGCCACCGCCGTCCGGGCCCAGGCGGGGCACTCGCCCACGGCGTTGTAGACCTGGGCCCGGTTCGCCTCCATGGCCGCCGCCACCTCCCGGCGCACCCCCTCCAGCAGGGTCTGGGCGGTCTTGGCCGTGGCCGCGGCCACCTCGTCGGCCACCAGGGCCTTCACCTCGTCCTTCGTCATGTCGACCTCTCCCTCCTTGTTGATCTCATTGGCCCGCCGGGCGATCTCCCCCATGCGGGTGTATAGGTACTCCCCCGGGCACGCCTTGTTTGCAAACCACCGGTGGACGGTCATGTTCTGCGCCTCCGGCTTGCCCACCAGGGACTTGTCCGCCCGCCAGCGGAGTTCCCCCAGGCCGTTGCGCCGGGCGATATCCGCCACCAGGCGGATGAGCGC
Organism: uncultured Oscillospiraceae bacterium; assembly: GCA_947624895.1. Lineage (GTDB taxonomy): Bacteria > Bacillota > Clostridia > Oscillospirales > Oscillospiraceae > MGBC124762. The sequence continues at coordinate 4,330 of CANQMK010000104.1, forward strand.
CTCATAGGCCGCGTCGGTGACGGCGTAGGGATGGGTGGTATCGCTGGCCACCTCGATGGTCACCGCCCGGTGGTCGTTGGCCTTGCCGGAGATACCGTTGACGACAAGCGCGCCCCCGGTGCACCAGGAGCGGTCCCCCTCGTCCACACACAGGCCGATGGAGCCGTCCTTGCCCACAAAGTAGTTGGGGGCGCCGATCTTCTCCCCCGGCTTGGCGAAATAGGCACAGCCCTGCTCCGCCGTCCACTGGCCCACCACGCAGTGGACAGTGATGGTGTCGATCACGTGGCTCCGGGGGTGGGTGCGGTTGGGGGAGGGCCTGACGCAGGCGATGAGCGGGCTGTTGCTCATGCCTCCACCTCCGGCAGACCGGCCAGGGAGGTGAGCAGGGACAGCACCCCCGCCAGCGCGGAGGCGGACAGCACCGCCACCCAGTTGACCTCCCCCAGCGCCGCGGCGGTGCCGATGGTGGCGACGGCGGTCTGGGCCACCGTCTTCACCGCCCGGACCCCCGCCGCCTTCAGCCAGCAGAGCCAGTAGTTCTTGCTTTTCATAGACATCCTTCCTTTCTCCCCGGGCGGGTCAGTCCCCGCCCAAAATCTCCGCCGCGTCCTCCTGGGTCAGCACGCCCTTCTCCGCCGCCTGGCGGACCATCTGGGCGCTCCACAGCCCCAGGTCATACCACAGCTTGATCTTGTCCTTCATGCCTTACACCTCCAACAGCGTGTCCGTCATCATGGCCGTGTACGTCACCTGGGCCTCCAGCCGCTGGCTGGCGGTGGGCCCCGGCTTGGGCAGGGCCGCCACGTCGGCGGCGATCTCCTCCGCGCTCCGGGCGGCGACCCGCTCGCCGTCCCAGGCGTACAGCGGCACCCTCTCCCGGCTCACCAGGCAGGGGTTTTCCTCCCCGCCGGCGGTGAGGCGGAACTGATACCCGCCCCGGTCGGTGAGCAGCACCGCCCCGGCGGTCTCCCGCTCTGGGCACGGCCCGTCGCTCCAGCCGTCAATGACCCGCCCCCGCTCATCCACGGCGAGGTAGTGGCGGTTGTAAAACTCCTGTTCGTCCATAAATACGCCTCCATTTTGTATGATTTTATCTTGACGTTGTCCGTACAGCGTGGTACAATATCCCCAAACGAGGAAAGGAGCATTTCGCCGTGTCACAAGTCACCCTGAGCGTCCGCATGGACGAGGAGGTCAAGCGGCTCTTCGACAGCTTCTGCGCCGAGGTGGGTATGAACGCCTCCGTGGCCGTCAACATCTTCGCCAAGACCGTCATCCGCGAGCGCCGCATTCCCTTCGCCATCGCCGCCGACCCCATCGAGGCCGCCCTGGACGAGGCGGACGCCGAGGCCGCGCGCTCCCCCCGCACCCTGACCCACGAGGAAGTCTTCTCCAGAGCGAGGGCCCGGATCGATGGCGTATAAGCTGGCCTATGCCCCCGGCTTCGCGCGGGACCTGGACGACGCTTTGGATCACATCCTGACCGTCCTGCAAAATCCCATCGCGGCCCGGGCGCTGGTGGACAAGCTGGAGCGCGCCGTCCTCACCGTCCAGCGCTTCCCCCTGGCCTCCCCGCCCTATCCGTCCCAAAAGGCCAGGCCCCTGCCCTATTACCGCGTCCAGGTAGGCAACTACGCGGCGTTCTACGTGGTCCGCGGCGACACCGTGGAGTTTCGCCGCTTTCTCTACGCCCGCTCCGATCTCCCTGCCCGTCTGGAGGAGTGACCCACCCGCTCGTCCATATTTTTCTCCTTTCCAACGTCTTGACAAGTCGGAATATGTACGCTACACTGTACATATCCTAGGAATGGGGGTGAGCCCATGACCCACACGAACATCACGGCCCTGCGGAAGAACCTCTTTGGCTTCGTGGAGCAGGCCGTCACCTACGGCGAGGTGGTCAACGTCACCACCCGGAGCGGCAACGCCGTCATCCTCAGCGAGCAGGACTACAACAGCCTGCTGGAGACTCTGCACCTGACCTCCATCCCCGGCATGACGGAGAGCCTGAAGGCCGCCGCCGCCGAGCCGCTGGAGGACTGCGTCCCCTATGACCCGGAGGAGGCGTGGTGATGTACCGCGTCCTCTTCTCCCGCCAGGCCGCCAAGGACCGGTGCCTCCTGGCCCAGGCGGGGCTGGAGCGGCGGACGAAAGCCCTGTTGGACGTACTCGCCGCCGACCCCTTCCAGACCCCGCCCCCCTACGAAAAGCTGGTGGGCGACCTGCTGGGGTTCTACTCCCGCCGGATCGACCGCCAGCACCGGCTGGTCTACGCCGTCTACCCGGAGGAGCAGGTGGTCAAGGTCCTGCGGATGTGGACCCACTACGAATAGCCCCACCCCCGCCGCCCCTATCCGGGGGCGGCGGTTTTTTACAGCTCCGCGTCCAGCTCCAGGAAGTCGTGGTCAAACTGGAGGGCGGCGAGGTAGAGTACGTTGCTGTACTCGTCTTCCCCGCTTCTGTCCTCCACCGTGAAGAACACCCCGTTCTCCCCGGCCACGGCGCTGCCGCTGGCGTCCAGGGTGGCGTCCACCGGCAGGGTCACCTCTCCCTGGATGCGGAAGGTCGGGTTGGCCCGCATGGGCACGGGCGTGGGGATGTAAAATCGCACGTCGCTCGCGCTCTGCCGCGCCAGGATGACGTTTTTCGGCCGCGCCGAGGCGTCCCCCGTCAGCCGCAGATAGTACCGCTGGCACCGCGCCAGCTCCAGGGCGGGGTCGGGCACCTCGTTGAGCACCCACTTGTCCCCCTCCTTGTGGGCCAGGGTCTGGTGGTCGCCCAGCTCCAGCTTGACGGCCAACAGGGAGATCGA
>CANQMK010000105.1 GCA_947624895.1 uncultured Oscillospiraceae bacterium
ACGGAGTAGCGCCACATCTTCTCGTACCACGCCATGGAGTCCTCCGGCTTGCAGACCACGATCATCTCCTGCTTCTCAAACTGGTGGATGCGGTAGACCCCCCGCTCCTCGATGCCGTGGGCCCCCTTCTCCTTGCGGAAGCAGGGGGAGTAGGAGGTGAGGGTCTGGGGCAGCTTGGCCTCCGGGAGGATCTGGTCGATGAACCGGCCGATCATGGAGTGCTCGCTGGTGCCGATGAGGTAGAGGTCCTCCCCCTCGATCTTGTACATCATCCCGTCCATGTCGGTCTGGCTCATGACCCCCTCCACCACGTTGCCGTGGATCATGAAGGGGGGGATGCAGTAGGTGAAGCCCTTGCCGATCATGAAGTCCCGGCCATAGGCCAGCACCGCCTCGTGGAGGCGGGCGATGTCCCCCAGGAGGTAGTAGAACCCGGCGCCGGACACCCGCCCGGCGGCGTCCATGTCGATGCCGTCGAAGGAGGCCATGATGTCGGTGTGGTAGGGGATCTCGAAGTCGGGCACCAGCGGCTCCCCGAACCGCTCCACCTCCACGTTGGCGGAGTCGTCCGGGCCGATGGGCACGGAGGGGTCGATGATCTGGGGGATGACCAGCATAATCTTGTGGATCTTCTCGGCCAGCTCCGCCTCCCGGGCCTCCAGGGCGGCCAGCCGGTCGGCGTCGGCCTTCACCTGGGCCTTGACCGCCTCCGCCTCCGCCAGCTTGGAGGGGTCCTTCTTGGCCTGGCCCATGAGCATCCCCACCTGCTTGGACAGCTGGTTCCGGGCGGCCCGGAGGTCGTTGGCCTCGCTCATGGCGGCCCGGTTCTCCTCGTCCAGGGCGATGACCTGGTCCACCAGAGGCAGCTTCTCCTCCTGGAACTTCTTGCGGATGTTCTCCTTCACGACCTCGGGATTTTCACGGACAAAGCGGATGTCTAACATATCGGATTACCTCTCTTTGATGGATTGTGTTCCGCGGAACATCAGGGGGCGGGGGAGGGGGCGGCGTCCCCGGCGGCGACGGCCTGGGCCAGCTCCTGCCGGACCTGGGCCAGCTCCTGGGCCAGGGTCTGGTTCACCTTCTGGCTCTCCTCCAGCTCCTCCCGGAGCTGGGCCGTCTCCTCCCGGAGGGCCCGGTTGTCCTCCACCAGCTGATCGATGGTCCGCAGGGAGTTGGCGGACTGGTTCAGCCCCGCCGCCGCCTGGTTGGTGCGCTCCTGCATGAAGAAGGCGATGGCCAGCAGGACGAAGGCGGCGGCGATGAGGATGAGCATGTAGGGCACCACCGACTTGCCCCGCCCGGGGTCGGTGTGCTCCGTCTCGTACTGGAGGTGGGCGGCCTCCTCCGCGTTGGGACGGCGGCTCACAGGCTCTCGCCCCCCTTCAGGCTCAGGCGCTCCAGCAGGTTCTCCAGGTCGTCCAGGTCGTAGTACTCCATGGTGAGCAGGCTCTTTTTCTTCCCCGGCTGAAAGGCCACCTTCCGGCCAAACCGCTGGGAGAGCTGCCGGGACAGGTCCTGGTAGTAGAGGGTAAAGTCCTCTCTGGGGTCCGTCTCCGGGGGCTCCGGCTTCTCCTTGGCGGGCTTGCTCAGGCGCTTGGCCAGGGCCTCCGTCTCCCGGACGGAGAGCCCCTCCGCCACCACCCGCTGGGCCAACTTCCGCTGGACCTCCCCGGCGGGGGCGGCCAGGATGGCCTTGGCGTGACCGGCGGAGAGCTTGCCCTCCTCCAGCAGGAAGCGCACCGGGTCGGGCAGGGTCAACAGCCGCAGGGCGTTGGCGATGGCGGGGCGGGACTTGCCCATCCGCTGGGCCACCTGCTCCTGGGTGAGGCCGTACTCCTCCATGAGGACCCGGTAGCCGTTGGCCTCCTCCATGGGGTTCAGGTCCTCCCGCTGGAGGTTCTCGATGAGGCCCAGCTCCATGACCTTCCGGTCGTCCGCCTCGACGATGTTCACCGGCACCTCGTCCAGCTCCGCCTCCTTGGCCGCCCGCCAGCGGCGCTCCCCGGCGATGATCTGGTAGTACCCGGAGGCCAGGCGGCGCACGGTGATGGGCTGGAGGAGGCCGTGCTCCCGGATGGAGTCGGCCAGCTGGGAGATGGCCTCGGCGTCGAACTTCTTCCGGGGCTGCTTCATCCCCGGCTGGATCTGGGAGATGGGGAGGGTGGACTGGGCGCCCGACCGCTCCTCGGCGTACACCTCGTCGCCCATGAGGGCGCTCAGGCCCTTGCCCAGCCCCCGTTCTTTGCTTGCCATGCGGATCGTCCTTTCTCTGCTTGTTGTTTCACGTGGAACATCAGCCCCGGGCGTCCAGCTCGGCGGCCAGGCTCTGGTACGCCTCCGCCCCCCGGCTCAGGGGGTCGTAGGACAGCACCGGCTTGCCGTGGCTGGGGGCCTCGGAGAGGCGGACGTTCCGGGGGATCACCGAGGCGTAGACCTTGCCGGGGAAGTGGCGCTTGACCTCCTCCGCCACCTGCATGGAGAGGTTGGTGCGCCCGTCGTACATGGTGAGGATGACCCCCATCAGCTCCAGCCGGGGGTTCAGCTTCCGCTTCACGATGCGCAGGGTGGTGAGCAGGTCGGACAGGCCCTCCAGGGCGTAGTACTCGCACTGGACCGGCACCAGGATGCGCCCGGCGGCGCACAGGGCGTTCAGGGTGAGCAGCTCCAGGGAGGGGGGGCAGTCGATGAGGACGTAGTCGTAGCGGTCCGTCACCGGGGCCAGGGCGTCGCGGAGCAGGTGCTCCCGGTGATCCATGGCGATGAGCTCCACCGTGGCCCCGGCCAGGGCCTTGTTGGCGCCGATCACGTCCGCCCAGGGGGTGGAGACGATGGCCCGCTCCACGCTGGCCCCGCTCACCAGCACCTCATAGATGGAGGGAGAGAGGGTGGTCTTGTCCACCCCGAAGCCGGAGGTGGCGTTGCCCTGGGGGTCGAAATCGCACACCAGCACCCGTCGGCCCAGGGCGTGGAGGGCGGCGGCCAGGTTGACGCAGGTGGTGGTTTTCCCCACCCCGCCCTTCTGGTTGACGATGGCGATGGTCGTTGACATAGGACTCCCTGCCTTCTTTCGCTAATATGGACATACCGTTCCCATTATATAAGGTGGGGCAGGGGATTTCAACCGTTATTTCCAAAAATCCCGCAAAAAAACGGGCGGCCCGGGAGGGCCGCCCGCCTGGGGGCGGGGGAGAGATGGTCGCTGGGAGGGCGGCGGCGCTCGCCGCTGTTTCATGTGGAACACTGGGGCGGGCGATCTCCGGCGCCGGTGGGCGCTCCGGCCCCGGGGTGTTTCACGTGGAACACTTGGGCAGGGTGATGGTCAGGCGGATCTCCCGCTCGTCCTCCTCCCGGCGGCACCGGGCGGGGATCCCGGCGGACTGGACCAGCTTCAGGTTCTTGGTCAGGGAGTTGAGGAAGATGCCCACGTCCCGGAGGATGAACCGGGGCTTCTGCCGGACGGCCTTGGGGGCCAGAAGGCCCTCCACGTACTGCTCCGTGGCCCGGACGGTGAGGTCGTGGTCCACCACGTAGCGGGCCGCCTGAAGCTGGTCCTCCTCCTGGGAGAGGCGGAGGAGGGCCCGGGCGTGGCGCTCGGAGAAACCCCGGGCCCGCAGGAGGGTGAGGGCGTCGGGGGAGAGGCGGAGGAGGCGGAGCTTGTTGGCCACGGCGCTCTGGCTCTTCCCCAGCCGCCGGGCCACCTCCTCCTGGGTAAGGCGGTAGGTGGCGGTGAGCTGGCTCAGGGCCAGGGCCTCGTCCAGAAAGTCCAGGTCCCGGCGCTGGATGTTCTCCACCAGGGCCAGGACGGCGCTGGCCTCCCGGTCCACCTCCGCCACCAGGCAGGGGACGGTGGACAGCCCCGCCAGCTTGGCCGCCCGGAGGCGGCGCTCCCCGCTCACCAGCTGCCAGCCCGTCTCGGCGGCCCGGACGGTGAGGGGCTGGAGCACCCCGTGGACGGCGATGGAGTCGGCCAGTTCGCTGAGGGCCTGGGGGGAGAAGGCGGTGCGGGGCTGGCTGGGGTTGGGGGCGATGTCCTCCACCGGGAGCTCCAGCACCCGCCGCCCGGTCTGCTTGCGAAGGGCCATAAAAAACCCCTTCCTTTCCTTGTAGTATGGGGAAATTCTACCCCATTTGCAGGGAGAAAGAAGGGGAAGACGGTCGGCGGGGGGTGGGAAATTTACAAACGTCCCGTTTCCCGGCGGGTCACTCCACCACGGCGTAGGAGGAGGCGGGCATGACCTCCCGCAGGCGGATGAGGTGGTAGATCTTGCAGATCTCCAGGGTGGCGCAGAGCTTGTCGGCCAGGCCGATGACCACCGCCAGGGAGCACCGGGGCGCGTGGTAGGCCAGGGGCCACATATGGGAGAGGATGCTGTTCTGCTCCTCCTCGGTCAGGTCGGGCACCAGGGCCCTGGCGTTCTCCAGGGCGGCCACGGGGTGGTAGAAGCACTGGCTGCCCGGGTGGGCCTCCCTGCGGTAGGGGCTGTACAGGTAGAGGTCGTGGAGCAGACCGGCCCGGGCGGCGGCGTAGGGGTCCAGGCCCAGCCGCCGGGCCAGGCGGAAGGCCACGTAGGAGACGAAGAGGGAGTGTTCGTAGGTGGTGACGCCGAAGTGGTGGTTCCACTGCCCCATGGACTGGACCTCCCGGGTCTCCAGCAGGGGACGGATCATATCCAGGTAGATGGTCAGGCTGAGACTTGGGCGCATCGGACCGCCCTCCTTTCCCGGAGAGTATACTACGAGTGGGGGGAAATTTAAAGAGTTTTTCGGGAATTGTAAGAATTTTTTAAGAACTTCCCCAGGAAAATGTGGTAGGATACCTTCTGTAAAATCCCAAGGGAAAGGAGGGGCGGGCCATGATACCACTGGCCGCCCGAGACAGCCTCCCGGTGTGGGACCAGGTCCTGCTGGGCCTGGAGGACCTGCTGAAAAAGGGGGCTTTCCGCCCCGGCGAGGCGCTGCCGCCGCCGACGGAGCTGGCCCGGCAGCTGGTCCTCAACCCCGCGGCGGTGCGGCGGGCCTACGCCGCGCTGGTGGAGCGGGGGGAGTTGACCCGCGGGGAGGACGGATATTTCGTTGCGGAAGGGAGGGGGACGCCGTGATCAAGGTGTCCAAGGTGGACAAGTATTTTGACGGCTTCCACTGTCTGAAGGAGCTGACCATGACGGTGCCCACCGGCTCGGTCTACGGCCTGGTGGGGCCCAACGGGGCGGGGAAATCCACCATCCTGCGCCACCTGAGCGGGGTGTACCGCCCCGACGGGGGGGAGATCACCCTGGACGGGGAGGAGATCTTCGAAAACCCCGCCGTCAAGGGGAAGATCGCCTGCATCCCCGACGAGCTGTTCTGCTTCACCTCCGCCTCCACCCGGGACATGATGCGCTTTTATCAGGGCATCTGCCCCACCTTCGACATGGAGCGGTACAACGCCCTGCGGGAGGCGTTTCCCGAGGTGGACGAGCGCCGCCCCATCCGGCGGCTGTCCAAGGGGATGCAGAAGCAGAGCGCCTTCTGGCTGGCCCTGAGCTGTAAGCCCCAGGTGCTGCTGCTGGACGAGCCGGTGGACGGCCTGGACCCGGTGATGCGCCGGCAGGTGTGGAGCCTCATGCTCCGGGACGTGGCGGAGCACGGCACCACCGTGCTGGTGTCCTCCCACAACCTCCGGGAGCTGGAGGACGTGTGCGACCACGTGGGCATCCTCTCCCACGGGTCCATGATGATCGAGCGGAGCCTGAAGGACCTCCAGGGGAACGTGGTGAAGATGCAGGTGGTCTTCCAGGAGCGGGAGGCCCCCCAGTTCCCGGAGGACCTGGAGGTGCTCCACATCTCCCAGGTGGGGCGGATCCACACCATCATCGTCCGGGGCACGGCGGAGGAGATCACCAACCGCCTGGCGGTCTACTCCCCCATCCTCCTGGAGGCCCTGCCTCTGAGCCTGGAGGAGATCTTCATCTATGAGTTAGGAGGTGAGCAGGACTATGCGGTGCGAGACATCATTCTTTAGTCTGACCCTGTTCAAAAAAGAGCTGACCCGCTACTGGCCCCTGTGGGGGGTGTGGCTGGCGGGGTGGGTGCTGGTCCTGCCCGTGGGCCTCTGGAACGCCCAGCGCTGGAACGCCAGCGCCTCGGTGATGGCGGCGGACGTGAAGACCCTGCTGGTGGGCACCGGGCCGTTCATCGCCATGATCGCCCCCCTGGCGGCGGTGTGCGTGTTCTTCTACCTCTTCAAGCCCGCCGCCGCCAACTTCGTGGGGGCCCTCCCCCTCCGGCGGGAGGGGGCCTTCGCCACCGCCTTCTGCGCCGGATACGTGATGCTGACGGGGCCGCTGGTGGTGGTCGCCCTGCTCACCCTCCTGGTGGAGCTGGTGCTGGGGGCGGTGGCGGCGGGGTCGCTGTTCACCCTGCTGGGGGGCTGTCTGCTCCAGAGCTTCTTCTGGTTCTCCTTCGCCACCCTGTGCTGTGTCATCAGCGGCAACGGCGTGGCGGCGGTGTGCTTCTACGGCATCTTCAACGGCGTGGTGGTGGTCATGACCACCCTGCTGGACGAGGTGTTGGGGAGCTTCCTCTACGGCTTTGACATCTTCGGCCAGCCGGTGTGGGAGGTGGCGGAGTGGTTCACCCCCATCCTGAAGATGTGCACCAGCGACCGGACGCTGGCCACCACCCTGACCCCGGTGGGGCGGATGGAGATGCTGTGGGTCTACGCCGCGGTGGGCTTCCTCATGTTCCTGGCCGCCCTGGGCCTCCACCACGTCCGCCGGGCGGAGCGGGCGGGGGACCTGATCGCCTTCGTGCCGGTGCGGTGGATGTTTTTGGTGTCGGTGACCCTGTGCGGCGGGCTGTCTCTGGGCCTGCTCCTGCTGGTCATCCTCTTCGACGACCAGCTGGGCCAGGGCCACGGCGCGCCCCTGGCCGGGTGCTGTGCCGTGGCCGCGGTGGTGAGCTGGTACGTGGCGGAGATGCTGCTCAACAAGTCCTTCAAGGTCTTCCGCAAGCACTGGAAGGGCGCGGTGGTGGGGGCGCTGTGCTTCGTGGTGGCCATCTGCGCCATCGACATGGACTGGATCGGCTTCACCACCTGGATCCCCG
>CANQMK010000106.1 GCA_947624895.1 uncultured Oscillospiraceae bacterium
GGACAGGCAGACCACCACCGCCGTCCAGGCGAAGAGGTCGGCGGTCTCCATGGCCAGCTTGGCGTTGTAGACCTGGGTGCCCAGGGCCCACCGGGGGCGGCACAGCACCTCCGCCGCCACCCCCGCCTTCCAGGCCAGGCCCAGGGCGTTCCGGCACCCCGCGGCGAAGGCGGGTCCCGCCCAGGGCAGGCGGATGAGCCGCCAGGTCCTGGCCGGGGACAGGCGGTAGGCCGCCGCCATCTCCAGCAGTTTGGGGTCCACGCTTTCCAGCGCCTGGGCGGTGGCGGACCAGACCACCGGCGCGGACATGAGCCCGGCGATCACCACCGGCACCCACCCGGCGCTGCACCACAGCCAGATCAGGATGATAAAGGAGGCCACCGGAGTGGCCCGGACCACCTTCATCAGCGGGGTGAGGACCCAGTCCGCCGGGGCCCACCATCGGGTGGCCACCGCCACCGCGCCCCCGGCGACCGCCCCCAGGGCGCCGCCCAGGAAGACCCGGCCCAGGGTGGTGAGGGCCGAGCGCCAGAAGGGGACGGTGGGGCAGAGCTGGACCAGCCGGACCAGCACCCGCCACGGCCCCGGGAGAAGCAGCTCCAGCCCCACCCACATGGACAGGGCCTGCCACACCCCCAGCCACAGGGCCAGGGGCAGGAGCACCCGGGTCAGGACCCTCCGCCACGCCGTCATTTACGCGCCCAGGAAGTAGAAGGCGTCATCCGGGATGGCTCCGCCGATGGAGGTGGGGTCGGCCTCGGCCAGGACGCTGTAATAGCCCTGGACGGTGGCGCGCATCTCCTCCCCGGTGACGCAGACCAGGTTGCACTGGGGGATGGCCTTGGTGGCGATGGCGGCGGAGGGGGCGATGCCGTAGGCGGCCACCAGCTCCCCAGCGTTCAGCTCACCGGACACGGTCAGGCTGGCCGGGTCGGACATATAGGCGATGGAGGCGCGGTACTCCTCCAGGAAGCTCTCCACCGCCTGGGGGTTCTCCTGGGCGAACTGGGTCCGCACCACCACACAGCCCATGGTGAGCTGACTGCCGTTCTTCAGGGCGTCCCACTCCTCAGACAGGCTGATATAGCTCTTGATCTTCCCCTCGCTCTTGGCCTCCAGGGCGGTGGCGGCGGGGACGGGGAGCATACAGTAGTCCGCCTCCCCCTGGAGCATGGCCACGTTCACCTCGTCCGGGGTGCCCCAGACCACGTTCACGTCCCCGACGGGGTCCACGCCGTTCTCCCGGAGGAGGTAGTCCAGCACGTACTGGGGGTTGGCCCCCTGGCCGGTGGCGTAGAGGGTCTTGCCCCGCAGGTCGCCCAGGTACTGGACGGGCTGGTCGGCGGGGCCCAGGATGTAGAGCACGCCCAGGGTGTTGAGGGCGGCGATCTCCACCCCGCCCTCCGACTTGTTGTAGAGGGTGGCGGCCACATTGGTGGCGATGGCGGCGATGTCGAACTCCCCGCTGGTGAGCCCGGCCATCACCTGCTGATTGTCGGCGCAGATGGTGTAGTTATAGTGGTTCACGCTCTCCCCGGCGTCGCTGTCGTGGAGCAGTTTGGCCGCGCCCACGCCGGTGGGGCCGGAGAGGACGGCCAGGGCGATCTCCGCCCCTTCCGGGGCCTGGCTGGGCGCCTCCGAGGGCTGTTCCGAGGGGGCGTCGGTGGGCTCCGTCGAGGGGGTGGTCGCCGCCTCCTTGGGGCCGCACCCGGCCAGGAGCAGGCACAGGACCAGAGCGAGTACGAGCAGGGTCTTCCAGGTTTTCTTCATGTCGCGTTCCTCCTTCTTTTACCTCGCTCAACAGGATACTCCCCCGGCGGGGCCTTGTCAAGTGCGACCCGCCCTTTTTCCCGGCGGGACCGCCGCCGGGCGGGGCGCATAGAATGGGGCGAGGAGGGTGATCGCCATGGCTGAAAAAGCCTGTTCCGAGGCCCGACGGGCCTCGCTGTACCAGGAGGCGGACCGGGTGCGGGTCCGCCGGGAGCTGGAGGACGCCCCCATGACCCGGATCAGTCCCCCGTCCGCCGGGGACCGCGTCGGCTCCTGCCCTGTCGGCGGTCGGATGACCGCCCTGCTGGAGGAGCAGACCCGGCTCCTCTACGACCTTCTGGGGGCGGTGACCTCTCTCACCGCCGCCCAGCTGGCCCGGACCGACCGCCGCGACCCCTGAACACCAAGGCCCCGGCAGGAGCTTCCGCTTCTGCCGGGGCCTTGGTCCGGTCCGGACGGTCCCTCACTTGCCCCCGCTGGTCCCCCGGGTGCCCAGGTCGAAGGAGGCGCACTGGGTCTGGTCGCAGTGGGACACGCTGGGGTCACAGCAGCCCACCTGGATGGCCCGCAGGGAGCAGTAGTTCTTGTCCCCGCAGTGGTGGGCGCAGCTGGCCACGGAGCACTGGATGGACTGGTTGGCGTTGTCGCCGGTTCCGCTGTTCATGGCACACATCTCCTTTCGCGCTTTGCCCCTCTAGTATGCGCCCCTTTCGGCGGCCTTATCCCGCCGGGAGTGGTCAATTTTTCATCCGGCGCATAGATTGCCTTGGAAAGGATGTGTTGTGATGGACCTGCGAAACCGCCAGATCACCGTGGGCGAGATCCTGGACCGCCCGGACGCCCGAGCCCTCCTCCAAAAGCGCTTCCCCCTGGTGTTCAAAAAGCAGTTCTCCCCCTCCGCCAAGACCGTGACCCTAGACCAGCTCCTGGCCCTGGTGGGGGGCTTCCTCCCCCAAAAAATGGTGGCCGACACCCTCCGGGACCTGGAGCGGCTCTGAGCTGTCCTGTCCCTGCGGGCAAAAACGCCGCCCACCCCGTTGGGGGTGGGCGGCGCTCCTTGTCCTGTCGTCTGTCCGGCGTATCTCAGCCCGAGAGGCGCGCGAGCACCTGGGCCAGCTCCGCCCGGGTGGCGGCGCCCTGGGGGTCCAGGCGGGCCCCGTCCTTGCCGGTGAGGACGCCGCTCTGGACCGCCCAGCGCATGGCGTCCTCCGCCCAGGGGGAGATGGCGTCCCCGTCGGCATACCCCGCCATCCCCATGGCGGCGTCCGCCGCCGGAGACTGGGCGCGGCGGTAGAGCAGGACGGCGATCTCCTCCCGGGTGGCGGCCCGGTCCCCGTGGAAGGCGCCGTCGCCGCCCCCGGCGCTGAGCCCCGTCTGGGCGGCCCAACCGGCGGCCTGGTCATACCAGGTCCCCACCGCGTCCGGGAAGGCGGAGGCGGCCGTGGGCTGTCCCGCCAGGTTCCACAGCACCTGGACCACCATGGCCCTGGTGACCGTCCCCTCCGGCTGGAAGGCCCCAGGGGCCACCCCCCGCATCAGCCCGGCGTCCGCCGCGGCGCGGACCGCGTCGTAGTACCACGTCCCCTGGGGGACATCGGCGAACACCGGCTTGACCTGGAAGGCGAAGGGGCAGTAGCCCGTCTTGGTGGTGACGGTGCCGGAGCCGGAGTAGTTGTTCACATAGACGTAGCCGCCGCTCTCCTCCAGCCCCACGGCGTTGGGGCCCTTGGAGACGGTGACCTGCACCCGGCCCGCCCCGTCGGTGACCGCCGGGGCATACGCCCCGCCGTTCACGTTCACGTGGACGGTGGTCCCGGCCACGGGGTAGCCGTTCTCATCCTCCACGGGGATGGAGACGGTGTAGGTCTCCGGGGACTTGTCCCCGGCGATACGGATGCGGTTGGCGGTGATGGGGTAGTTCAGGGGGGTCTGGCCGTTGTCGGTGAGGGTCATCAGCCAGTCCCGGACCGCCATGTCCTCGCCCCCCAGCTCCCCCAGCTTCTCCCCCTGGGAGATGCCGGCGAAGCCCGCCACGTAGTTGGTGGTGGCCAGGAGGAGCGGGGTGGCGGCGTCCCCCCGGTCCAGGACCACGTCGCTCTCGCTCTCCATCCCCACGCCGTCGCCCAGGCGGACCTGGGTGACCTTGTGGCCGACCTCCCCGGCGGGGTCATAGGTGTAGGTGAAGCCGCTCACCTGGAGGAAACTGCCGCTCACCCGCTCCCGGAGGAGCAGGCCGGTCTCGTCCTGGCCGGTCATGGTCAGGCCCACCTCCAGGGCCTCGTAGAGCTGGGCGGGGGTGACCCGCCACACCTCCACCGTGTTGCCGTGGTTGAACGCCCCCAGGATGTCCCCGTAGGTGACCTCCCCCTGGAACATGGGCTGGGCGATCCCCCCGCCGTTCTCCAGGGCGATCACCGGCAGGTCAAGGTCCTGGGCCTGGGCGTACTCCCTGCCCCACTGGGCGAAGGCGTCGGTGACCAGGTCGCCGTAGGCGGTCTCCACGATGCGGTTCTCCGAGTAGTCCCAGTAGACGTTGCCGCCCCACACCGGGACCTGGTTGTCCAACAGCTTCTCCCCCAGCACCTTCTCCTGGGCCTGGGTGAGCTGGGCCAGGGCCGCCTCCGTGGCCGCCTTGGCCGCCTGGGCGGCGGGGGCGGAGATGTCCGCCGCCTGGGCCTCCTGGGCGGTGAGCACCTTCCCCGCGGCGGTCACCGTCTCCCCGGTGAAGGTGAGGGTCACCTGGCCCAGGTTGGCCAGCTGGGTCCCCGCCTGGACCACCGGCACCGCCTTCGTCCCCCGGACGTAGGGCGTGCCGTCCTCCACCGTGTGGCTGTGGCCGTCCACCACGGCGGTCACCTGGGCCAGCTCCGCGTCGCTGAGGCTGTCCAGCAGGGCCTTGGAGGTGGTCTTCACGGCGGCGGCGTTGTCCCCCAGGTGGCACAGCAGCACGATGGCGTCCGTCTCAGGGGCCAGGGCGGTCAGCTCTCGCCGGAGGGCGGCGGCCTCGTCCTCAAAGGCCACCCCCTTCAGGCCCTGGGGGTTGGCGTTGGCGAGGGTGGCGGTGGTGGTCAGGCCGATGAGGCCGATCCGCTTGCCGCTCCGCTCCACCACGGCGCTGGCCGCCAGAAGGGGCTGGCCGTCGCAGGTGGCGTTGGCGCTCAGCACGGGGAAGCGGGCCGCCGCCACATTGGCGCGCAGGCGCTCCACGCCGTAGTCAAACTCGTGGTTCCCCGCCGCCATGGCGTCATACCCGGCGGCGTTCATGGCGGCGATCACGTCCGCGCCCTCCCCCACCGTGGCGAAGGACGCGCCCTGGGTGGCGTCCCCCGCGTCCACCAGGATGGCGTCGGCGGCGGCCTTAAGGGCGGCCACCTGGGGCAGGCCGATGGCGGTCTCCCCCGCCTCCACCACGCCGTGGATATCGTTGGTGGCCAGCACGGTCACCGTGACCGCCTCCCCCGCCTCGGCCAGAGCCGCCGGGGTCAGGGACAGCGCCAGGGACAGGCCCAGGAAAAGGGCCAGCAGTTTACGCTTCATTTCGCTTCCTCCTTCTTCCGCTCCCCCAGGAGCCGGTCGGTGAGCAGGAACAGCGCCGGAGCCAGGGCGACGATGTAGAACACCAGCACGAACTGCTCCGCCGTCTTCCCCAGCCCGCCGCCGATGGCGGCGGACAGGGCGGGGGCGGCCCACTTTTCCAGCAGCTCATAGAGCCCGACGCCCACCACCAGCCGGCCCGCCTTGGGGGCCAGGCCCACGTCGGTGGAGAAGCGGATGACCCGCCGCTCCAGGAACCAGCCCAGGAAGAACCCCAGGCCCCGCCCGGCGTTCTTGTAGGAGTCCACCGCCATCTTCGCCGGGTCCACGATGAGCTTCCCGGCCTCGTCATAGTCCATGGGGTAGGGCTTCAGGGCGGCGTAGAGCACCAGCAGGGCGCACAGCGCCACGCCTCCCACCAGCACCCACACGTCCAGCTCCGGCCGCCGCTCCACCAGCTCCAGGAGCCACTGGGCCAGGGCGATCATCCCCACGCCGACGACCAGGGAGACCACCACGTCCTGGGGGGTGTGGACCCCCAGATAGTTCCGGGAGAAGCTGATGACCAGCACCAGGATCACCAGGACCACCCGGAGCCACTTGGCGTACCGCTTCCGGGCGGCCATGCCGCCCCACACGCTGATGGCGTTGGCGCTGTGGCCGCTGGGGAAGGAGTACCCCGTGGCCTCCGCCTGGGCCGCCGGGACGGGCAGGACCCTGGGGTCCCGGATCCAGGGGCGGTAGACACAGGCGGTGATCTTCACAAAGCCGTTGAGGACGCGGTTGCCGTAGAAGGTCAGCATCAGAAAGACGCCCTCCTTCTTGTCCCACAGCCAGTAGAGCAGCGCCAGGATCAGGGTGAGGATGGCGGCGTCCCCCAGCTTGGTCGCCAGCTCCATCACGCCGTTCAGCGCGCCCCCGGTGACCTCCCGGAACCGCTGAAGCAGCAGAAGATAGGAAATATCCAACGAAGGTTCCCCCTTTCATTCTATCCTTTTATCATACTCCTGTTTTCCCCCGCTGGCAAGCGCCGTTTGGGTCGCTTTCCCTGTCGTTTCCGCGCGCCCCGCACAAAAAAGAAGCGCCCGGAGGCGCTTCCTTTTCTGTGGTGACCCAGCAGGGACTCGAACCCTGGACACCCGCCTTAAAAGGGCGATGCTCTACCAACTGAGCTACTGGGTCATATGTGGCAGGGATGGCTGGAATCGAACCAGCGATGCGGGAGTCAAAGTCCCGTGCCTTAACCGCTTGGCTACACCCCTGTGTGATAAAAAATGGGAGGCCGGAGCGGACTTTGTCGCTCCGGCCATCCGCGATTATGGGGTGGGTAATGGGACTCGAACCCACGATCTTCGGAACCACAATCCGACGCGTTAGCCAACTACGCTATACCCACCATATTCCGTTTTTATCACGCCACGAGAGTCCGCCAAGAAAGATACGCCTGGTTTTTTCGCCTGCCCGGAAAGAGTGGTACGCCTGGAGGGACTCGAACCCCCGGCCCACTGCTTAGAAGGCAGTTGCTCTATCCACCTGAGCTACAGGCGCGTATGGAGCGGGTGATGGGAATCGAACCCACGCGACCAGCTTGGAAGGCTGGGATTCTACCATTGAACTACACCCGCACGGCCAACAGGATGTCAGCCCTGGTATGATAGCACATCCTCCCCGGTTTTGTCAATGGTTTTTTCCCCGAGGGGCAAAATTACCCTGTAGGATTTACAATGATGTGTTACAAAGGAAGGTAAAAGGGTAGCGAATAGGATCGGCCTGTGGTACGGTAAA
>CANQMK010000107.1 GCA_947624895.1 uncultured Oscillospiraceae bacterium
GACGCCACCGGGACCGAGGTGATCGAGGCCCAGTATGACGGCGCGGGGGCCTTCGTGAACGGCCTTGCCATGGTGGAACAGGACGGCCTGTTCGGCTATATCGACCAGACCGGGGCCGAGGTGGTCCCCTGCCAGTATATCTACGCCCACGACTTCACCGAGGACGGTTTGGCGATGGTGATGAACGAGGACGGCCTGTGTGGTTACGTGGACACCACCGGGGCCGAGGCCATCCCCTGCCAGTATGACAACGTCAGCGACTTCTCCCAGGGCCTGGCCGTGGTGCGGCAGGACGACAAGTACGGCTACATCGACACCGCTGGAAACCAGGTCACCCCCTGCCAGTACGACTATGCCAACGACTTCTCCGAGGGCCTGGCCGTGGTGCGGCAGGAGGGCAAGTACGGCTGCATCGACCCCAGCGGCGCGCTGGTCATCCCCTGCCAGTATGACTACGCCAACATCGGCTTCTCCGAGGGTCTGCTGGTGGTGCGGCAGGGCGCGCAGTCGGGTTACATCGACAAGACCGGCGAGCAGGTGATTCCCTGCCAGTACGCCGCCGCCTACGACTTCTCCGCCGGCCTTGGCATGGTGGAGCGGGAGGGCAAATGGGGCTACGTGGACAAGACCGGGGCCGAGGTGATCCCGCCCCAGTACGACTACGCCGCCTCCTTCTCCGAGGACGGCCTGGCCCCGGTGCAGACGGGGGGCAAGTGGGGCTACGTGGACAAGACGGGCACCGAGGTGGTCCCGCCCCAGTACGACTACACCTTTGACTTCGTCGGCGGCCTGGGTCCGGTGCGGCTGGACGGCAAGTACGGCCTGCTGGACGTCACCGGCGGGGAGGTCCTGCCCACCATCTGCAAGCACATCAACCCCGCGGGGGAGGGCTATGTGATGCTGCGGGTGAACGAGAAGTACGCCGTCTTCTCCCTCACCCGGGATCTGGGGCCGGAGCCGGAGGCCGCCCCGGGTTGGACGTTGACCCAGCTGACCGACTACCTCTATGACGGCGGGCTGGAGTTTTCCGAGGGCCTGGCGGCGACGCTGCGGGACGGCAAATGCGGCTACATCGACGAGACCGGCGCGGAGGCGATCCCGTTCCAGTATGACTACGTGGAGACCTTCCAGGAGGGCCTGGCCCCGGTGTTCTTGGACGGCAAGTGGGGCTTTATCGACAAGACCGGCGAGACGGTTATCCCCTGTCGGTATGACAGCGCGGACAGCTTCTCTGACGGCCTTGCCAACGTGAAACTGGACGGCAAGTGGGGCTACGTGGACACCACCGGGGCCGAGGCCATCCCCTGCCAGTATGACGACGCCTGGGAATTCTCCGAGGACGGCCTGGCCAGGGTGAAGCTGGACGGCAAGTGGGGCTACATCGACAAGACCGGCGAGACGGTCATCCCCTGCCAGTATGACGACGCCTGGGACTTCTCCGAGGGCCTGGCCCTGGTGAAGGTGGACGGCAAGTGGGGCTACATTGACAAGACCGGCGAGACGGTCATCCCCTGCCGGTATGACAGCGCGGACGGCTTCTCTGACGGCCTTGCCAACGTGAAGCAGGACGGCAAGTGGGGCTACATCGACAAGACCGGCGAGATGGTCATCCCCTGCGCGTATGACGACGCCTGGGACTTCTCCGAGGGTCTGGCCCGGGTGGAGCGGGACGGCAAGCTGGGCTATGTGGACGCCACCGGGGCGCTGGTCATCCCCTGCCAGTATGACGACGCCAGCGACTTCTCCCATGGTCTGGCCGAGGTGGAGCGGGACGGCAAGTACGGCCTCATCGATCCCACCGGTGCCGAGGTCATCCCCGTGGCCTATCAGGGGATCGGCATCGTGGGCGAGGAGCGCGTGATGGTGAGCCGGGTCGATGACACATTTGCCCTGTTCTCCCTCACCAAGGACGCCCAGGAGCCGGCGTGGACGCCGGAGGCCGCCACCGGCTGGACGGTGAAACAGCTCACCGACTACCGCTACGACGACGTGTTCAGCGAGCAAAACGTCAGCGAGGGTCTCTTGGCCGTGGAGCGGGACGGCAAGTGGGGCTACATCGACAAGACCGGCCAGGAGGTGATCCCGCCTCAGTATGAGGGCGCCCGGTACTTCTCCGAGGGCCTGGCCTTAGTGAAGCTGAACGGCAAGTGGAGCTCCTTTGTGGACAAGACCGGCCAGGTGGTGATCTCGCTCCCGTATGAAGGCGCCCTGGAGTTCGTGGACGGTCTGGCCCCGGTCTGGATCGACGGCAAGGAGGGCTTTATCGACAAGACCGGCGCGGTGGTCATCCCCGCCCAGTATGACGCCGTCGACTTCTTCTCCGAAGGGCTGGCCCGGGTGCTGGTGGGCGACAAGAGCGGCTTCATCGACAAGACCGGCCAGATGGTGATCCCGGCCCAGTATGACGGCACCAGCAGCTTCAGCCAAGGGCTGGCCATGGTGCAACTGGACGGCAAGTGTGGCTTCATCGACAAGACCGGCACGCTGGTCGTCCCCTGCCAGTATGACAGTACCGGCGACTTTGAGGAAACCGGCCTGGCCATGGTGGAGCGGGACGGCAAGCGCGGCTACATCGACAAGACCGGCAAGGAGGTCATCCCCTGCCAGTATGACAACAGCGGCCTCAGCGACATCGAGGGCCTTGACACCATCCTCTCGGTGCAGAAGGACGGCAAGTGGGGCTACGTGGATCTCACCGGCGCGGAGGCGCTGCCTTTCCAGGACTACGATGGCATGGACAGCTTTTACCACGGCCTGGCCCTGGTGGGTAAGAACGGCAAGTACGGCTACATCGACAAGACCGGCGCGGTGGTCATCCCCATCCGCTTTGACGATGCCTGGACCTTCTCCGAAGAGGGCCTGTCCCTGGCGGAGCTGGACGGCAAGTGGGGTGTCATCGACCAGACGGGCCGGACGGTGTTGCCCATCCAGTATGAGGACGCCTGGCTCCTGGGGGAGGGCCTGGTAGCGGTGCGGGAGAACGGCAAGGTGGCCGTCTACTCCGTCGACAAGACCGCCTCCAGCCACAGCTCCGGCGGCAGCCGCCGGGAGGAGAGCCGTCGGGACGAGACCACCGCGCCCGAGGACACCCAGCAGCCCAGCACGTCCAGCACCACCTACACCGACGTGGCGGCGGGCAGCTGGTATGAGGCCGGTGTGAGCTTCGTCACCGGAAAGGGCCTGTTCAACGGCGTGGGCAACGGGAAATTCGCCCCCAACGACAACATGACCCGGGCCATGCTCATGACCGTCCTGGCTCGCTTGGCCGGGCAGGACACCACCGGCGGGGCTGTCTGGTATGAGAAGGGGATGGCCTGGGCGGTGGCCCAGGGCGTCTCCGACGGCACCGCCCCTGAGGGGAACATCACCCGGGAGCAGCTCGTCACCATGCTCTACCGCTACGCCAACAGTCCCGAGGTGGACGCCGCCATGGGGATGGCGGGCTACGTGGACACGCAGAACATCTCCAACTGGGCCCAGACCGCCATGCGCTGGGCGGTGGAGAACGGCATTTTGACCGGCAAGGATGGGGCCCGGCTGGACCCCCAGGGGCTCGCTACCCGGGCGGAGGTGGCCACCATCCTCCAGCGGTTCGTGGAGGCGGGCTGAGCCTCTCCCGGGGATGGGGGAGCCACCCCGGATAAACCCGAAAAAGGAAGGAACACAGCATGAAGAAAACAAGAGTTCTGGCCCTGCTTTTGGCGCTGTGCCTGGCGCTCTCCCTGGCCCCCACCGCCGCCTTCGCGGCGGCGGAGCCGGAGGCGGCCACCGGCTGGACGGTGAAGCAGCTCACCGACTACCGCTACGACAACGTGTACGACGTCAGCGAGGACGTCACGGCCGTGGAGCGGGACGGCCAGTGGGGCTATATCGACAAGACCGGCCAGGAGGTGATCCCGCCTCAGTATGAGGACGTCTTCCAATTCTCCGAGGGCCTGGCCACGGTGAAGCTGGACGGCAAGTGGAACTCCTTTATCGACAAGACCGGCCAGGTGGTGCTCTCGATCCCGTGCGACGGCGCCCGGGAGTTCGTGGACGGTCTGGCCCCGGTCTGGATCGACGACAAGGTGGGCTTTGTCGACAAGACCGGCGAGCTGGTCATCCCCGCCCAGTATGACGCCGTCGACTTCTTCTCCGAAGGGCTGGCCCGGGTGCTGGTGGGCGACAAGAGCGGCTTTATCGACAAGACCGGCCAGATGGTGATCCCGGCCCAGTATGACGGCACCGGCGGCTTCAGCCAAGGGCTGGCCGCGGTGTGGCTGGGCGACAAGGTGGGCTTTATCGACAAGACCGGCGAGCTGGTCATCCCCTGCCGGTACGACGGCATCAGCGACTTTAAGGAGACCGGCCTGGCCGCGGTGCGGCTGGGCGACAAGTGGGGCATGATCGACAAGACCGGCCGGGAGGTCATCCCCTGCCAGTATGACATACTTGGCCTCACCGACACGGAGGGTCTTGACACGATCCTCTCGGCGAAAAAGGACGGCCAGTGGATCTACATGGATCTCACCGGCGCGCAGGTGCTCTCCGTCCAGGACTATGAGGGCGCGGACAGCTTTTGTCACGGCCTGGCCCTGGTGAGCCGGGACGGCAAGTACGGCTACATCGACCAGACCGGGGCGGAGGTCATCCCCATTCAATTTGACGACGCCTGGGACTTCTCCAAAGAGGGCCTGTCCCCGGTGGAGCTGGACGGTAAGTACGGGGTCATCGACCAGACGGGCCGGACGGTCCTGCCCATCCAGTACGAGGACGTCTCGCTCCTGGGCGAGAACCTGGTGGCGGTGAAGGAGAATGGCAAGATCGCCGTCTACTCTCTGACCCAGGATCAGGAGCCGATCCAGACGCCGGAGGCGGCCCAGGGTTGGACGCTCACCCAGCTTACCGACTATGTCTATGACGGCGGAAGCGTTTTCTTCGAGGGCCTGGCGGCGATGATGCTGGACGGCAAGTGGGGCTACATCGACGAGACCGGGGGGTCGGTGATCGCCCCCCAGTATGAGGCCGCGGCGCCTTTCCAGGAGGGCCTGGCCGCGGTGGCGCTGGACGGCAAGTGGGGCTTCATCGACGCCACCGGCGCGGAGGTGATCGAGGCCCAGTATGACGGCGCGGGGGCCTTCGTGAACGGCCTTGCCCTGGTGGAGCAGGACGGCAAGTACGGCTACATCGACACGACCGGCAACCAGGTCATCCTCTGCCAGTATATCTACGCCTACGACTTCTCCGAGGGCCTGGCCCGAGTGCGGGCGGGCGACAAGTACGGCTACATCGACAAGACCGGCAACCAGGTCGTCCCCTGCCAGTATGACTATGCCTGCGACTTCTCCGAGGGCCTGGCCGTGGTGGTGCTGGACGACAAGTGGGGCGTGATCGACGCCTCCGGCGCCACCGTCGTCCTCTGCCGCTATGACCTTATAGCGCCGTTCTACGCTTCTGGCCGGGCGGCGGTGAAGCTGGACGACAAGTACGGCTTTATCGACGAGACCGGGGCGGAGGTCATCCCGCCGCAGTATGAGAACACCTGGAATTTCTCCGAAGGTCTGGTCAAGGCGAAGTTGAACGGCAGGTGGGGCTATATCGACCCCGACGGCCAGACGGTCATCCCCTTCCTGTATGACGACGCCGGCGACTTCTCCGGCGGCCTGGCCCCGGTATGTGTGGGGGAGAAGGTCGGCTGTATCGACCAAACGGGCCAGGAGGTGATCGCCCCCGCCTATGACGACGTGGGGGACTGCCAGGACGGCATGATCGTGCTGTCCCAGGGGGAGCAGAGCGGCCTGTTTGACCGGGACGGCGCCCAGATCCTCCCGGTGGCCTTCCAGAACATCGCCCTCCTGGGGGAGGGCCGCGTGGCCCTGAAGCAGAACGGCAAGTACGCCGTCTTCTCCCTCACCAAGAACGCCCCGGAGCCGGAGGCGGCCCAGGGGTGGACGCTTACCCGGCTGACCGATTACGACTTTAACGGGATGAGCGCCGCCAGCGAGGGGCTGATCCCGGTGGCCGGGGACGATCGGTGCGGTTACATCGACCTCACCGGCGCGGTGGTGGTTCCCCTCCAATATACCGCCATCAGCTCCTTCTCCCAGGGTCTGGCCCTGGTCCAGCGGGACGGCAAGTGGGGCTACGTCGACGCCACCGGCACAGAGGTCGTCCCCTGCCAATATGACGACGCCGAGAGCTTCTCCGGCGGCCTGGCCCGGGTGGAGCGGGACGGCAAGTGGGGCTATCTCGACCGCACCGGCGCGGAGGTCGTCCCCTGCCAGTACGACGCCGCCCACAGCATCTACGAGGGCCTTGCCCGGGTGGAGAAGGACGGCAAGTGGGGCTACATCGACGCCACCGGCGCGGTGGCTATCCCCTTCCAGTACGACGCCGCTCAGAACTTCCGCGATGGCCTGGCCCGGGTGCAGTTGGACGGCCAGTGGAACTACATCGACCCCACCGGCGCGGTGGTCATCACCCCCCAGTTCGACTCCCTCCAGAGCTTCTACGGCGGCCTGGCCCGGGTGAAAAAGGACGGCAAGTGGGGCTACATGGACAAGACCGGCGCGCTGGTCATCCCCTGCCAATATGACGCCGCCCACAGCTTCTATGACGACTCCGGCCTGGCCCAGGTGCAGTTGGACGGCAAGTGGGGCTACATCGACAAGACCGGCGGGTTGGTGACCCCCTTCCAGTATGACAGCACCAACTACTTTGAAAGCGGCCTGGCCCTGGTGGAGCGGGACGGCAAGTGGGGTTACATTGACCCCACCGGGGCAGAGGTCATCCCCTGCCGGTATGACGACGCCTACGACTTCGCCGAAGGCGGTCTGGCACGGGTGAAGCTGGACGGCAAGTGGGGCCTCATCGACCTGACCGGGAAGGTGGTTCTGCCCATCCGGTACCAGGGCGCGAAGCCGCTGGCCGACGGCGTGGTGGGCATTCGGGTGGACGGCGGGTACGCCCTGTTCTCCCTCACCCAGGACGCCCCCGAGCCGGCGTGGACGCCGGAGGCCGCCGTCGGCTGGACCCTCACCCAGCTCACCGACTACCGCTACTACGACGTGTACGACGTCAGCGAGGACGTCATGATCGTGA
>CANQMK010000108.1 GCA_947624895.1 uncultured Oscillospiraceae bacterium
GTGCTGGAGGGGGTCATGACCCAGATCATGTACGACATCCCCAGCCAGAGCGACATCGTCAAGGTCACCGTCACCCCCGCCTGTGTCAAGGAGGGCGCCCAGCCCATCCTGGAGCGGGACGCCAGGCACGTCAAGCGTCCCCCCGGCGAGCGGGAAGAGACCAGACGCCGGGACGTCTCCTGAACGGAATGAGAAGGGCGATAATTACGAACGCGGTAGTTATCGCCCTTTTTGATTTTTCAGCCATCTTGGAAAAGGAGGGAGGGCCATGATCCTGTCCGCTCAGACCGGGACGAGAATGCCGGTGGTGCCCCTGCGGGGCCTGGTGGTGTTCCCCGATATGCTGCTCCACTTTGACGTGGCCCGTTCCCAGTCGGTAAAGGCCCTGGACCGGGCGATGACGGGGGACAGCCCCGTCTTTCTGGTGACCCAGCGGGACATGACGCTGGAGGACCCCAAGCCCCAGGACCTCTATGAGGTAGGGGTGGTCTGCGCCGTCCGCCAGCTCCTCCGCCTGCCCGGCGGGGGCACCCGGGTGCTGGTGGAGGGCCTGCGCCGGGGTCGGCTGGGCCAGGTGACCCAGACCTCCCCCTATCTGGAGGGGGAGGTGACGGAGATCACCTCTCTGCGCCGGACGCGCAACACCCCGGCGGTGGAGGCGCTGGTGCGGAAGTGCTACGAGATCTACGAGGCCTACGTCCAGCTGGTCCCCGCCGCGGCGGAGACCCTGCTGGCCGTCCTGGCCAGCGACGACCCGGCCTTCCTGGCCGACCACATCGCCCAGAATATCTCCCTGCGCTTTGAGGAGAAGCAGACCATCCTGGAGGAACTGCGCCCCGCCCGGCGGCTGGAGAAGCTGTGCCGCCTGCTCCAGCGGGAGGTGGAGGTCCTGACCCTGGAGGGGGAGGTGGAGACCAAGGTCCGCCAGGGCCTCGGCCAGACCCAGCGGGACCACGTCCTCCGGGAACAGCTCCGGGTCATCCAGGCGGAGCTGGGCGAGGGGGAGGACGACGACCTGGCCGAGTACCGGGAGAAGATCGCCCAGGCCAAACTGCCCCCGGAGGTGGAGGAGCGGCTCTTGAAGGAGCTGACCCGCCTGGAGAAACAGCCCTACGGCTCGGCGGAGGCCGCCGTGTCCCGGAACTACCTGGACGTGTGCCTGGAGCTGCCCTGGAGCGTGACCACCCGGGACAAGACGGACGTGGCCGCCGCCCGGCGGGTGCTGGACCGGGAGCACTACGGGCTGGAGAAGGTGAAAGAGCGCATCCTGGAATACGTGGCTGTGCGCCAGCTGGCCCCGGAGGTGAAGGGACAGATCCTCTGCCTTGTTGGTCCGCCGGGGGTGGGCAAGACCTCTGTGGCCCTGTCGGTGGCCAAGGCGCTGGGCCGGAAGCTGGCCCGGGTCTCCCTGGGCGGCGTCCACGACGAGGCGGAGATCCGGGGTCACCGCAAGACCTACATCGGCGCCATGCCCGGGCGGATCATCACCGGCATCCGCACGGCGGGGTCCCGCAACCCGGTGTTGGTGCTGGACGAGGTGGATAAGCTGGGCTCCGACGGCCGCAGTGACCCCACCGCCGCCCTGCTGGAGGTGCTGGACCCGGAGCAGAACGCCGCCTTCCGGGACAACTTCCTGGAGCTGCCCTTCGACCTGTCCCAGGTCCTCTTTATCACCACCGCCAACACCCTGGACACCGTTCCCCGCCCCCTGCGGGACCGCATGGAGATCATCCAGCTGCCCAGCTATACCGACGAGGAGAAGCGCCACATCGCCAGGGGCTATCTCCTGCCTCGGCAGATCCAGCGCCACGGCCTGGAGCGGAGCCAGCTCCGGCTCACCGACGCCGCCCTGCGCCAGATCATCACCGCCTATACCCGGGAGTCCGGGGTGCGGATGCTGGAACAGCAGCTGGCCAAGCTGTGCCGCAAGACGGCCATGCGCCTGGTCTCTGACAATGTAAAGGTAGTCACCATTACAGAGAAAAATCTGGAGGACTACCTGGGCGTCCCCAAGTACCACCCCGAGCGCCAGGCGCTGGAGCGCCGGGTGGGGGTGGTGAACGGCCTCGCCTGGACCGAGACGGGGGGCGAGCTGTTGGAGGTGGAGGTCAGCGTCATGCCCGGCGGGGGGAAGATCGAGCTCACCGGCAACCTGGGGGACGTGATGAAGGAGTCCGCCCAGACGGCGCTGAGCTGTATCCGATGCCGCACCGCCCAGCTGGGCCTGGCGGAGAACTTCTACAAGACCCGGGACATCCACGTCCACTTCCCGGAGGGGGCGGTGCCCAAGGACGGCCCCTCCGCCGGGGTGGCCATCTTCACCGCCATGGCCTCCGCCCTCACCGGCGTGCCGGTGGAGGCGGGACTGGCCATGACCGGGGAGGTGACCCTGCGGGGCCGGGTGCTGCCCATCGGCGGCCTGCGGGAGAAGACCATGGCCGCCCTCCGCAGCGGGGTGATGGGGGTCATCATCCCCGCGGAGAACGAAAAGGACCTTCAGGAGATCGACCAGGAGGTCCGCGCCCAGCTCCATTTCACCCTGGTGGACCAGGTGGACCAGGTGCTGGAGACGGCGCTGAAGGGCCTGTCCCCCGTGGCCGGGGGCGAGGGGCGACCCCGCTCCAGAAAGAGCGCGCCCGCCCGACTTCAGCCGGGACAGTGAGGTGGGGCGCGTGGAGGTGAATTGGAACCGGGCGGAATTTGTCCGCTCGGCGGTCAAGGCGGCGGACTTTCCCCGGGACGGCCTGCCCCAGATCGTCTTCTCCGGTCGGTCCAACGTGGGCAAGTCCTCGGTGATCAACCGCCTGGTGAACCGCAAGAACTTCGCCCGGGTGGGGGCCGCCCCGGGCAAGACCACCCACATCAACTACTTTTGTATCGACCAGCGCCTGTACCTGGTGGACCTGCCCGGCTACGGCTACGCCAAGGTTTCCCAGGAGGAGCGCCGGCGCTGGGGAAAACTTATCGAGGCGTGGTTCGCCGACAGCTCCCTCATGGCCTTGGGGGCGATGCTGGTGGACCTGCGCCACAAGCCCACGGCGGACGATGTCACCATGGGACAGTGGTACGCCGCCAGCGGCAAGCCCTACGTGGTGGTGGCCAACAAGCTGGACAAGGTGAAAAAGAGCGAACTGGCCGGAAACATCGCCTGCATCCGGGAGACTCTGGCCCTGCCTGACACTGTAAAGCTCATCCCCTTTTCAGCTGAGAAGGGGGACGGGAAACAGGAGCTTCTGGGGGAGATCGCGGCCCATCTGAGGGGGGACGAACCGTGAGATATGTACGCATCCACAAGGAGAGCGGCCCCATGTGGGGCCAGGTGCGGGGAGAGACGGTCTTCTGCCTGGCCCACGCCCCCTACCTGGGGCTGGTGCCCACCGGGGAGAGCCTGCCCCTGGCGAAGTGCCGCCTGCTGGCCCCGGCGGAGCCCACCAAGATCGTCTGCGTGGGCAAGAACTACTACGACCACGCCGTGGAGATGGGGGACGGAGTGCCCGACCACCCCATTTTGTTCCTCAAGGGCCCCAACGTGCTCCAGGACCCGGAGGCCCCCATCACCGCCCCGGACTTCGTCACCCGGGTGGACTACGAGGGGGAGCTGGCGGTGGTCATCGGCAAGCGGGCCAAAAGCGTGAAGGCCGAGGACGCCAGGGACTACATCCTGGGCTACACCTGCTTCAACGACGTTACCGCCCGCGTTGTTCAGCAGGAGGACGGCCAGTGGGTCCGGGCCAAGAGCATGGACTCCTTCGGCCCCTGCGGCCCCTGGATCACCGACGAGGTGGACCCCGACGACCTGGCCATCACCACCCGCCTGAACGGCCAGGTGGTCCAGCAGAGCCGCACCAGCCGCTTCATGCACAGCGTCCCCGCCCTGATAGAGTTCATCACCGCCTCCATGACCCTGGAGCCGGGGGACCTGATCTCCACCGGCACCCCCGCCGGGATCGGCCCCATGAAGGACGGGGACAGGGTGGAGGTGGAGATCCAGGGGATCGGCGTGCTGGCCAACCCGGTGGTCCTGCCTAAGATCCAGACCCTCTGAGCGCGAAAAAAAGCCGCTGTCCCCGGGACAGCGGCTTTTTTTGACCTGTTACAGCCCGTCCACATCCACCAGGATGTTGTCGGTGCCGTGCTCTTCAAATTCGCTGATGTACGCCTCGATCCGGCGGGTGAGCTCGGGGTAGTTGGACTCGTCGATGGGGGGGTCGTCCATGTCCCGCCGGGCCAGGTCCTCCGCCAGGATGTCGAAGAAGACGTCGTTTTCATACTGCATGATGGCCTCGTGGATACCGCCCTCGGCAAAGGCCCGGGAGGGGACGATCTCCCCTTCGTAGATCTCCGCCAGGGAGGGCATCCCCTCCTGGGCGGCCCGGAGGAAGAGCAGGGACTCCACCTGGTCGTAGTCCTTGATGCGGTCGTCCCCCCGGGTGGAGTTCAAGATCCAGTTGCCGATGTAGACCATATCCAAAAGGCGGCGGAACTCCTTCTTCGTCAGTTCCAGCTTCACAGCCATCCCTCCTGTTCGCGCGGCGACGTCCGCTTCCCCTTTATTATAGCGCCTTTTCCGCCGTTGTCAAATCCCCAAATGGTGGGAGCGACCCGGGAAAAGACCCATTGGGTGTACAATCAGGTCCCCGGGTGGAAGAAAAATGAAATTTCTGTTGAAAAGCGGGGGATGATTGGGTATAATAGACCCAGCGGCGTCGCTGCCGTTTCCAATTTTAGGAGGTCATCATCATGGCGAAGATCACGAAAGACACCATCATCGGCGATATCCTGGACATCGCGCCCCAGGCGGCGCCCGTCTTCATGTCCATCGGGATGCACTGCCTGGGCTGCCCCGCCTCCCGGGGGGAGACGGTGGAGCAGGCCTGCGCCGTCCACGGCATCCCCTGCCAGGAGATCCTGGACAAGCTCAACGCCCTTGTCACCGAGGACTGAACGCGCGGCGGAAAGGAGCGGCCTGGCCGCTCCTTTTTTGCGTGAAGGGAGGCGCCTATGGCCCCGCGCTTGACCCCCCGGCTGGAGACTCTGGCCCGTCTGGTGCCCCCCGGCGCCCGCCTGGCCGACGTGGGCACCGACCACGCCTATCTCCCCGCCTGGCTGTTGGAGAGGGGGGCGATCCCCCGCGCCGTGGGCACCGACCTGCGCCCCGGCCCCCTGGCCCGGGCCAGGGAGACGGCGGAGCGCCGCGGCGTGGCCGACCGCCTCTCCCTGCGCCTCTGCGACGGACTGCGGGGCGTGGCGGCGGAGGAGGTGGACTGCGTGGTCATCGCCGGAATGGGCGGGGAGACCATCCTGGGCATCCTGGCCGCCGCCCCCTGGGTGGCGGAGAAGGTCTGCCTGGTCCAGCCCATGAGCTCCCTGCCCGACCTGCGGGGTGGCCTGGCCCCTCTGGGGCTCCACGTCGCCCGGGAGTTTCTGACCCTGGAGGGGGAGACCCTCTACGTGGTCATGGAGCTGCGCGCCGGGGCGGAGGGGCCGCTGACGGCGGCCCAGCGGCTGGTGGGCCGGGAGGAGTGCCACCGGGGCGATCCCCTGTGGCCCCGGTATCTGCGCCAGGAGATCGCCCGGACCCGCCGGGCCCTGGCGGGACTGGAGCGGTCCCGGAGGCCGGAGGACGACCGGCGGCGGCGTGAGCTGGCGGCGGCGCTGGCGGAGATGGAAGAGAGAGCGGAGGCGATGTGACATGGCGACGGTGCGGGAAATTTACGATTATCTGGACAAGCGCGCCCCCTTTGGGCTCCAGATGGACTTCGACAACGCCGGGTTCCTGGTGGGCCGGGGCGGGGCGGAGGTCCGGCGCTGTCTGGTGAGCCTGGACATCACCCCGGCGGTGGTCCGGGAGGCCGGGGCGCTGGGGGCGGAGCTGATCGTGGCCCACCACCCGGTGATCTTCCACCCCGCCCGGGCGGTCACCGACCAGACCACCGTGGGCCAGGTGGTGCTGGCGCTGGCGGAGGGACATATCGCCGCCATCTGCGCCCACACCAACCTGGACGCGGTGGCCCAGGGGGTGAACGACGCCCTGGCCCAGGCCCTGGGGCTGGCGGAGGTGACCCTCCTCACCCAGGACGGGGTGGACGATCAGGGCCGCCCCTACGGCATTGGCCGGGTGGGCGTCGTGCCGGAGCAGGCCCCCGCCCAGTTCGCCGCCTTTGTGAAGCGGGCCCTGGGGGCTGGGAGCGTCCGCTATGTGGACGGGGGCCGACCCATCCGCCGGGTGGCGGTGGGGGGCGGCGCCTGCGGCGGTATGGTGTCCGACGCGCTGGCCCGGGGGTGTGACGCCTTTGTCACCGCCGACGTGAAATACGACGTGTTCCTGGAGGCCAAAGCCCGGGGCCTCACCCTGCTGGACGCGGGGCACTACCCCACGGAGAACGTGGTCTGCCCGGTGCTGGCGGGCTGGCTGCGGGAGGGCTTTCCGGCGGTGGAGGTCACGCTGAGCCAGGTCCACCGGGAGGCATACCAGGCGCTGTGACCGGCGGCGGAAAGGGCTTGCAAAGCCGGGACAAATGTGGTAATATATCTAAGATTTAGTTTACAAACAACGAAAGGGTCGATTTTATGTCCGGACATTCCAAGTGGCACAACATCCAAAAGACCAAGGGCGCGGCGGACGCCAAGCGCTCCCAGGTCTTCACCAAGATCGCCAAGGAGATGATCGTGGCGGTGAAGACCGGCGGCAGCGGCGACCCCGCCAACAACTCCCGCTTGGCCACCGTCATCGCCAAGGCCAAGGCCGCCAACATGCCCAACGACAACATCAAGCGCACCATCGAGCGCGCCCTGGGCTCCGGCAGTACGGACGCCTACGAGAACGTCACCTACGAGGGCTACGGCCCCAGCGGCGTGGCCGTGATCGTGGAGGCCCTCACCGACAACCGCAACCGCACCGCCCCCATGGTCCGCCACCTCTTCGACAAATACGGCGGCAACCTGGGCGCCACCGGCTGCGTCTCCTGGTCCTTCGACCAGAAGGGCGTCATCGTCATCGAGAAGGAGGACCTGGACGAGGACACCGTCATGATGGACGCCCTGGACGCCGGCGCCGCCGACTTCGAGGCCCAGGAGGA
>CANQMK010000109.1 GCA_947624895.1 uncultured Oscillospiraceae bacterium
GCCTGGAGACTTACGCCCTCTCCGAGGGCAAGGGCCCTGGCACCTATAACCTCATCGGCAACGGCTCCGCCCTGGAGGGGGTCACCCGCCTGGACAACGAGCTGACCGACTTCGTGCTGGAGGTCCAGCGCAACAACACCGGCTACTTTACCGCCTACTACGACGACCAGGGCAACCTCCTGGCCCAGAACAAGTCCTACGACCCCAAGGCCCTGGACCAGCTGGACAGCGACTACGTCTACGCCGGGTTCTTCGCCGCCCGGGTGATGGACGCCACCTTCTCCGACGTGACCCTGAAGGTGAACGACCCCTCTGAGGACCCGGCCCCCGAGCCCAAGCCCAAGACCCAGGTGATGCCCAAGATCATCGCCTACTCCACCTCCATCGCCAACAGCGCCGACTATGACCTGATCGTGGTCTCCAACGTGGCGGGGGACATCATCACCCACCTAAACGGTGGCAGCTCCACCGGGGGCGCCGTCACCGCCAACGGGCGCGCGGACATCCCCCAGAAGCTGTCGCCGGGGAAGAACGAGCTCTCCGTTCTCCTCATCCCCGACCCCAACCAGACCTTTGATGACCCCGACCTGGAGTTGGGATCCACCGAGGGGGTGTGGACCTCCGTCCAGGTGACCTATGACAACCGCCTGGCCTCCCGCCAGTACCTCTACGTCTCTCCCGCCGGGACCGCCCAGGGAGACGGCAGCTTCATCCGGCCCCTGGACATCCAGACCGCCGTGGACCTGGCCGCCCCCGGCCAGACGGTGGTGGTGAAGGAGGGCCGCTACACCCTGACCAAGACCCTCACCATCAAAAAGGGCATCAGCGGCACCCAGGAGAAGCCCATCCACCTGATCGCCGACCCCGCCGCCAAGAGCAAGCCCGTTCTTGACTTCGCCCAGACCGGCGGCGGCCTCATCCTGGCGGGGGACTGGTGGTATCTCTACGGCATCGGTGTCACCGGCGCCAAGGGCGAGGGCGTGAGCATCGCCGGGAGCCACAACGTGCTGGACCAGGTGGACACCTATTACAACCTGGCCACCGGCGTCCAGATCGCCCGGGACTCCAAGGCCGACCTGAGCATCGACTACTGGCCCAGCGATAACCTGGTCCTCAACTGCACCTCCTACGGCAACGCCGACCCGGGCTACTCCGACGCCGACGGCTTCGCCGCCAAGCTCACCTCCGGCGTGGGCAACGTCTTCGACGGCTGCGTCTCCTACCACAACTCCGACGACGGCTGGGACCTCTACGCCAAGGCTGAGCAGGGACCCATCGGCAAGGTGGTGCTGCGAAACTGCGTGGCGTACAGCAACGGCTACCTGGAGGACGGCACCGACGCCGGGGACGGCAACGGCTTCAAGCTGGGCGGCGAGAGCATCACCGCCTACCACGAGATCCACAACTCCTTCTCCTTCAACAACAAGAACTGCGGCGTGACCACCAACTCCTGCCCCGACGTGCAGGTGTTCAACTGCACCGCCTACAACAACGAGAAGAACAACCTGAACCTCTACACCAAGCTGGCCAAGAACACCGACTTCGGCGTCCAGGGCTTCCTCAGCTTCAAGGACAGCGCCATCAAGAGCGGCAAGGCCAACCCCGACAGCTTTGAGCCCGTGGGCTCCCAGGACGTGAGCAAGTACCAGAACGACACCAACTACTTCTGGGACGGGGCCAAGAGCGTGAACAACTCCGCCGCCACCGCCGAGGCCGCCGCCTTCGCCTCCCTGGAGTTCAAGGGCTTCACCCGCAAGGCCGACGGCACCGTGGACCTGGGCGACTTCCTCAAGAAGACCGACGCCGCCCCCGTCAACGCCGGGGCGACCATGGCCGGGACGCCCTCCCTGGCGGTGAAGGCCATCGCCGTCACCACCCAGGCGGACGGCGTGACCACCACCGCCTGGCCGGACGGGGAGAAGGTGGCCGTGGCCGCCGCCCAGGGGGCCAGGACCGTCACCGTCACCGACGCCGCCGGACAGACGGTGGCCCAGGTGTCCCTGCCCGCCGCCATCCCCGCCCCCGCCACGGCCTTTGCCGACGTGGCCGTTGACCACTGGGCCGCCCAGGCGGTGAACGACCTGGCCGGGCTGAAGCTGGTGGAGGGCGTGGGGAACGGCCGCTATGACCTGACCTCCTCCGTCACCCGGGCCAGCCTGGCCCAGATCCTGGCCCGCCTGGCCCAGGGCAAGACGGACAAGGCCGCCGCCTTTACAGACGTGGCCTCCGGCGCGTGGTACGCCTCCGCGGTGGCCTGGTGCGCCGACACCGCCATCATCACCGGCTACGACACCGGGGCCTTCGGCCCGGACGACTCCATCACCCGGGAGCAGCTGTGCCTGATGCTCCAGCGCTTCGCCGGTCTGCTGGGCCTGGACGCCGCCGGGTCGGATACCGCCCTGGCCGCCTTCTCCGACGCCGCCAAGGTGAGCCCCTGGGCCGCCAACGCCATGGCCTGGGGCGTGGAGAAGGGCATCCTCCAGGGCAACGGCGCGGGCAGCCTGAACCCCCAGGGCACCGCCTCCCGGGCGGAGACCGCCGTGATGCTCTCCCGGTTCCTCACCCTGATCGGGAAGTAAGCAAAGACACACCGAGCAAAGGCCCCGGCGCTCGCAGGAGCGCCGGGGCCTTTCTTGTGAGGTGGGCGGAAGAGGGGGGTCAGCGGGGGAGGAGCTGGACGTCCGCCTGGACGTCGGCGGGGTCGGTCTCCGGGGCGGAGGACGCCGGCGGGGCGTCCTCCTCGGTCAGGGCTGCCACGGCGGCGGGGTCGGCCTTGGCCGGGTCCAGGGGCAGGGGGAAGAAGACCCCCTCCTGGCCGGGCTGGTAGGCGATGGCGCCGTCGGCGGAGAAGGAGAAGATCTGGGCGCTGGGGACGCTGTGGGTGCCGGGGTAGACCGCCAGGTAGACGGTGTGGTCGGCGAAGGGCTCCACCGTGTCGCACTCCAGCAGGCAGTAGAGCGTCCCGTCCTGGACAAAGGAGGCGAGGAAGCTGTTCAGCGCCCAGGCGTTCACCCGCCAGGGGGCGTAGCCCTCCACCAGGGGGGTGACGGTGAGGTCGGGTACGTTGTCGGCGATGGGCGTGCCGTCGGTGCGGGTGTAGGCCAGGACGGCGTAGGTCTTCTGGTCGCTGACGCCGTCGTCCAGCCGGGCCAGCGCGGTCCCAGGGGCCAGGCCCAGCAGGGTGACCTGGTAGTCGCCCACCGTCTGGGTCTGGTCGACGTGGACGGCGTCCTTCCCCTCAAAGACCTGGGCGAGGGCGTCCATCCCCACCTCCCGGGCCACCTGGCCGGGGGAGAGGAAGTAGACGGCGGCGGAGGCGGTGACCGCCAGGGCGGCCACCAGGGCGGCGGCCACCAGAATGATCTTCAGAGCGGGCTTTTTCATGGGAACAGGCTCCTTTCGGCGGGCCTCCAGCAGGGAGAGGACGTGGGGGACGAAGTCGGGGCGGAAGGACACGGCGTCCACCGCGTCCCGGTAGTCTTTCGCGGTCATAGGATCTCCTCCTTCAGCAGTTCCCCCAGCCGCCGTCGGCCCCGGGCCAGCCGGGTGCCTACCGTGGCGGCGGGGAGGGCCAGCAGTTTGGCGATCTCCTTGATGGAATAGCCCTCATAGTAGTAGAGATGGATCACGGAGCTGTATGCCGGGGGCAGGCTCCGCAGGGCGGAAAGGAGGTCGGGCCGCTCCTCGTCGGGGCCGGGGACGGAGAGGGCGGTCTCCTCCAGAGGGGCGTCGTCACGCCGCCTCCGGCGCAGGTCGCTGGCCTGGTTCAACGTGGCCCGGATGAGCCACGCCTTGGCGTGCTCCCCGTCCCGGAAACGGGGCGCCCGGTCCAGCACCTTGAGAAAGACCTCCTGCACCACGTCCTCCGCGTCGGCGGCGGTGGGCAGCCGGGTGAGGGCGACCCGCAGCAGGGTGGAGGAGTAAGTCTCCACCAGCCATACGAGCTCATCCTGGGTCATGCCCTCGCCTCCCTTCACCCATAACACGTTTCAGCGGGGAAAAATTTTTCACCCCCGCCTCTTTTTAGCATAACCGGTCGGGCCAGAGCGCGCAAGGCCCGGCTCCCTTGACGGCAAAAAACAGGGGCGGGCTGTCTCCGCGCCGCGGCACGTCGGCAAATGCCGCTTCGCGCTCTGGCATATCCACAAAAACAGCTTGTACTTTCCCCTACGATTTGGTATAATTGACGGGCAAAGTGAGGTGAGAGGGATGCTGCGGATCGGGATATGCGACGATGAGCGGGAGGACATTGAGCGGATCGAGGGCCTGGCGGTCCGCTTTTCGGAGGAGCATCCTGAGACGCCTGTGCGGATTCAGACGTATCGGTCGCCCTATGCTCTGCTGGACGGGATCGAGGAGAGCGGCGGATTTGACCTGTATCTGCTGGACGTGGTGATGCCCCACATGACCGGGGTGGCCTTGGCCCAGCGCATCCGGGAGCGGAAGGAGCGGGCGGAGATCCTGTTCCTGACCGTCTCCGAGGAATACGCGGTGGAGGCGTTCCGCGTGAAGGCCGCCGGCTATCTGCTCAAGCCGGTGCGCAAGCCGGACTTCGACGAGGCGGTGCTGGACTGCGTCCGTCGGCTGTCGTCGGAAAACAACCCCTCCCTTGTGCTGAGGTCGAAAGACGGCCTCCACCGGGTGCCCATCGACGAGCTGGTGTGCGTGGAGAGCTTTGACCACAACAAGATCTGCACCCTGGCGGACGGGTCGGACCTGGAGTCGTCGGCCACCCTGACGGAGTTGATGGAGGCGCTGAAGGACCACCCCGCTTTTATCCGGCCCCACAGGGCGTACATCGTCAACATGGACCACATCCGCAAGCTGACCACCCGGGAACTTCTGCTGACCAACGGCAAGCGGATTCCGATTCCCAAGAGCGGATACGGAAAGCTGAAGAGCGCCTATCTCGCCTATATGATGGGGACATAGAGAAGAAAAATCGCTATTTCACGCGGAAAAAGCGGCGTTCCACGAAAGTGACCCGCTTTTTTTGCATTTTTCCTCTATACTGGAAGCGGTGGAATGGCTTTTCGACGGGGAGGCCCCATCCCCACGGGAAAAGGTGGTGAACGGCATGAGATGGTTTCAGAGGAAAGAGAGGAAAAAGGACCCGCTGAGATTTGAGGACGCCGCCCGCTTCAACTGGGCGCTGGATACGGACCGGGAACTTCAGGACGGCATGGCGAGGTTGGCGGAAGAGTTCCCCAATCTGACGGAGGAGAGCTATACGCAACGGGCGCTGGCGCTCTTTCGCCAGGCGGGGCTCGATCTGAGCGCGGCGGACCTGAAGATACTGCTGGCCCTGCGCCGGGAGACGGACAGTATGCTGCTGCGGCAGAAAGGACAAGAAGATCATACATAAAAAGGAGAGATGGACCATGAACAACCGATGCGACAACGACCGGGACTGCCCCTGCACCTACGACTGCCCGCGGCACGGCAAGTGCTGTGCCTGCGTGGCCCATCACCGGGACCACGACGAGGGCGTGCCGGGCTGCTTCTTCTCCAAAGAGGCGGAGGCGACCTATGACCGGAGCATCGCGGCGCTGGCCCGGGACCACGGGGTCATCTGAGACAGAAGGGACCGCAAAAAACCGGCGACAGCCGGAACAGAGCGAATGGCCGCTTGACCCCGACGGGGAGACGGGAGAGAGAAAAACGGCCGTCACAGGAGGCAGATCGGCATGGCAAGCAATCGAAGCGAAATCTTTGACCTGTCCGCGCGGGCGATCGACATGGTATCTGAGATCTGCGTGCAGACGCTCACGGAGGCGGGGGCGGATCGAAAAGACATCCTCCGCCTGCGCCTGTCCCTGGAGGAGATCCTGGGCGTCTGGCTGGAGTCTCTGGAGGGCGCGCCGGTCCACGTGGAAAGCGGAAAGAGCTTTGGACGGGCTTTCTTGCGGGTCAGCGTAGAGGGCCCGGCCCTGGACGCGTGGGACAGCGAGGCGCTGGTGCTCAGCAGTCATCTGCTCTCCCAGGCGGGGCTGTCCTTTACATACGCCTACAAGAACGGGAGAAACTGCCTGGTCTGTAACCCCAGGAAGAAGAAGTCCTCCATGGGCCAGGTGGCCCTGTTGATGGCCGCGGTCTTCCTGGCGGTCTTCCTGGGCGCCGCCGCCAGGCGCTTCCCGCCCATCCAGGCGGTGGCGCTCTCGGTCACGGAGCCGCTGTTCAATATGATCCTGGGCGCCCTTCGGGCGGTGTCCTCCCCGCTGGTGTTTCTGGCGGTGTGCTGTGGGATCGTGAGCATCGGCGATCTGTCGGTGGTGGGCAAGGTCGGCAAAAAGTTGATTTTGCGCATGATCGGGGGGACGTTTCTTCTGAGCGTGGTCATGGCCCTGGCGGGCAGTCTTCTGTTCCCGGTGGCCACGGCGGGCAGTCAGCTCTCCGGCAATTATTCGGAGATCTATCAGATGGTGCTGGAGATCGTGCCCTCGGATATCATCTCACCCTTTCTGAACGGCAACGCG
The DNA here is from genome assembly GCA_947624895.1 of uncultured Oscillospiraceae bacterium. Lineage (GTDB taxonomy): Bacteria > Bacillota > Clostridia > Oscillospirales > Oscillospiraceae > MGBC124762. The sequence goes on from CANQMK010000109.1 coordinate 6,477, forward strand.
CTGCAGCTGGTCTTTTTGGGCATCTGCGTGGGCGCCGCCCTTCTGATTTTGGGCGAGCGGGTCTCGGCGGCCCAAAACACCCTGATGCAGATCAACGAGGCCGTGCAGTTTTTGATGGGCGCGCTGGGAAAGATCATCCCGCTGTTCGTGTTTTTAAGCCTGTTCAACCTGGTGATCTCCGACTTTGACAGCGGATTTTCCAGCATGTTCAAGGTGTTCGCCATCTCGATACCGGGGTGCTTTATCCTGTCGCTGTTTTACGTCTTTGTGGCGGCGGCGCGGCTGAAGGTCGGCCCCGGGGTCCTGGTCAAGAAAATGCTGCCCACCTATCTGATCGCTCTGACCACCGCCTCCTCCGCCGCCGCCCTGGCGACCAATCTGGACACCTGCGTGAAGGAGCTGGGCATCCCCAAAAAGATCGCGGATTTCTCCATCCCCCTGGGACAGGTTCTCTACAAGCCGGGCTTTGTGGTGGGCTTTTTCGCCCTGGCGCTGTGCATGGCGGAGTCCTATGAGATCCCCATCACGCCCCAGCTGCTGGT
>CANQMK010000110.1 GCA_947624895.1 uncultured Oscillospiraceae bacterium
CGGGGTGCGGGGTGAGCCGGATGTGCCTGCGCCTGCTGCGGCTGGACCTGGCGGGGGCCTTCCGGGCCAACCCCCTGCTGTTGCTGGCCTCCCCGCTGATGGGCGGGCTGTGCCTGGGCCGGGTGTGGCGCTACGTCCGCGCCGGGGACCGGGGGACCCCCCGGTGGGAGGAGCGGACCTGGCTCGCCCTGGCGGCGGTCTTCGTCCTCTACGGGGCCGCGCGCAACCTGCCCGCCCTCGCCTGCCTGGCCCCCCGCTAGAGCCGCAGGGGTACGGCGTCGCCCAGGGTCAGGCGGTCCGGGGCGACGGCGCAGTCGTAGGCCCACACCTCCACCCCCGCCTCCGCCGCCTCCCGCAGGGCCTGGCCGAACTGGGGATGGGTGGCGTCGTTGGGGGCGAAGAAGTCCACAGGCCGCGTCTGGATGACGAAGCACACCGCCGCCCGGTAGCCCGCCTCCCGGGCGCGGATCAGCTCGTGGAGGTGCTTCACCCCCCGCTGGGTGGGCGCGTCGGGGAAGTAGGCCCCGCCGTCCACCTCCAGGGTGACCCCCTTCACCTCCACGAAGCCCCGCTCCCTGGCCGACTCCCAGTAGAAGTCGAACCGGGAGGAGCCCCAGGTGGTCTCTGGCCGCAGGAGGGTGAGCCCCGGCAGGCCGCCCCCGGCGGCCCACTCCCCAAAGACCCGGTTGGGGGCCTGGGCGTCCATGTTGATGAGGCGGGGTCCCTTCTCCACGGCGATCAGGTCGTAGCGGGTCCTCCGGGCGGGGTTTTCCGCCGCCGCCAGATAGACTGTGGCGCCGGGGACCAGCAGTTCCCGGCACCGGCCTGTGTTCTTCACGTGGACCGTCTCCTCCCGCCCCGCCAGCTCCACCTGGGCGATGAAGCGGTTGGGCCGGGCCAGGAACCGGGCCGGGACCACCTGGGCGTAGCGCATCAAGGCCCCTCCTCTCCGTCTTGTTCCCCTCTATTGTACCAGCCCCCGCCCCCGCTGTCCACACCGGACGGAGGGGGCGGCTTTTCGCCGTTTGGCGGGAAAGCGGAACAAAAAACCGCCCCTGTAACAATTCCTTAAAAAGATTTTATGATTTGGAAAAAAGTAGTTGCTCTTTTGGGGCGCGTAGGGTATAATGAGGGCGTCAGATCGTGGCGCGCGGCGGTACCCGCCCGCGCCAAAAAAAGTTTAAGGATGAAAGGAAGGTAGAACGATGAAGAACACCAAGAAGTTCCTGGCCCTTCTGCTGGCCCTGGCGATGGTCTTCGCCCTGGCCGCCTGCGGCGGCAAGGACACCACCCCCAGCGAGCCCCCCGCGGACGACACCCCCAGCGAGGCCCCCGTGGAGAGCCAGGCCCCGGAGGAGGCCGCCCCGGAGACTCCCGCCCAGGACGCCGACGCCATCCCCGACACCATGACCACCGACGACGGCACCTACCAGATCGCCTTCGTCACCGACGTGGGCGTGCTGAAGGACAAGTCCTTCAACCAGGGCACCTTTGACGGCGTGAAGCTGTACGCCGCCGCCAACGGCAAGAGCTATAAGTACTACCAGCCCGCCAACGGCGACCAGGCCACCGACGACGACCGCTACGACGCCATGAAGGCCGCCGTGGAGGGCGGGGCCGAGGCTGTGGTGGCCGCCGGCTTCATGCAGGAGAACGCCCTGAAGCGGGCCGCCACCGAGTACCCCGACGTCTCCTTCATCTTCATCGACGGCTACCCCGTGAATGACGAGGCTGGCAACGTCCTGCCCAACGTGGCCGGCATCTCCTTCTGCGAGGAGCAGCCCGGCTACATGGCCGGCTACGCCGTGGTCAAGGAGGGCTTTGAGAAGCTGGGCTTCGCCGGTGGCGGCGGCGGCACCAACGCCGCTGTGAACCGCTACGGTTACGGCTTCGTCCAGGGCGCCAACGCCGCCGCCGCCGAGATGGGCAAGACGGTGGAGATCGACTACACCTACCAGTTCGGCGCCAACTTCTCCGCCTCCCCTGAGCTCCAGGCTCTGATCGCCGGCTGGTACACCAACGGCACCGAGATCGTCTTCTCCGCCGGTGGCTCCATCTTCACCTCCATCACCGACGCCGCCGCCGCCAACGACGGCTACGTCATCGGCGTGGACGTGGACCAGTCCTCCCAGTCCGACACCGTCATCCTCTCCGCCATGAAGGGCCTGTCCAGCTCCGTGGAGTGGGCCCTGGCCAAGGTCTATGACGGCACCTTCGGCGAGATCGGCGGCGTGGGCACCGCTCTGGGCGCCAACGAGGACGCCGTGGGCCTGCCCACCGACACCTGGATGCTGGAGAACTACACCGTGGAGGAGTACGAGGCCCAGCTGGCCGCCATCAAGGACGGCTCCCTGGTCATCGACAACTCCGTCCTGCTGAACGAGGCTGTTGCCGCTCAGGACTACTCCAACGTGATCGTGAACTACGTGTAAGCATCCGTTCCCAGAGAGGGGCGCTCCGGCGCCCCTCTCTTTTTTTACCATCCGCCCTCCAAAAGGGATAAATTTCTTGCTTTTTCCCAGGGCGGACAGTATAATGGAACCAGAGATTTTTTGAGAGAGGAGGCGGGGAGCGGCTATGGCTCAGGAGGAAAACATCATCGAAATGCTCCACATCACCAAGGAGTTCCCGGGGATCGTCGCCAACGACGACATCACCCTCCAGCTCCGCCGGGGGGAGATCCACGCCCTGCTGGGGGAGAACGGGGCGGGGAAGTCCACCCTGATGAGCGTCCTGTTCGGCCTCTACCAGCCGGAGCGGGGCGTCATCAAGAAGAACGGGGAAGAGGTGAGGATCGCCGACCCCAACGACGCCACCGCACTGGGCATCGGCATGGTCCACCAGCACTTCAAGCTCATCGAGGTCTTCACCGTGCTGGACAACATCATTCTGGGGGCGGAGACCACCCGGCTGGGCTTTCTGAGCAAGAAGGAGGCCCGGAAGAAGGTGGAGGCCCTGTCGGAGCGGTACGGGCTGAAGGTGGACCTGGACGCCCGGGTGGAGGACATCACCGTGGGGATGCAGCAGCGGGTGGAGATCCTGAAGATGCTCTACCGGGACAACGAGATCCTCATCTTCGACGAGCCCACCGCCGTCCTCACCCCCCAGGAGATCGACGAGCTGATGGCCACCATGAAGGAGTTCGCCAAGGAGGGCAAGTCCATCCTCTTCATCTCCCACAAGCTCAACGAGATCATGGCGGTGGCCGACCGGGTCACCGTGCTGCGCAAGGGCAAGTGCGTGGGCACGGTGAACACCAAGGACACCGACAAGCAGGCCCTGTCCAACATGATGGTGGGCCGCCCGGTGCGGCTGGAGGTGGACAAGGCCCCCGCCAAGCCCGGAGAGGTGGTGCTGGAGGTGGAGCACTTCACCGTCCCCGCCAAGGGCCAGCACAAGCGGGACGCGGTCCACGACGTGAGCTTCCAGGTCCGGGCGGGGGAGATCGTCTGCATCGCCGGTATCGACGGCAACGGCCAGACCGAGCTCATCCACGGCCTCACCGGCCTGGACAGGGCCACCGGCACCATCCGCCTCCAGGGCCAGGACCTCTCCCACGCCTCCATCCGGGGCCGGGGCCAGGGGATGAGCCACATCCCGGAGGACCGCCACAAGCACGGCCTGGTGCTGGACTTCACCCTGGAGCGGAACCTGGTCCTCCAGCGCTTCCGGGAGCCCCGCTTCCAGAAGGCGGGCTTCATCGACCAAAAGGCGGTGCGGGCCTACGCGGAGAAGCTCATCGAGCAGTTCGACGTCCGCTCCGGCCAGGGGCCGGTGACCATCGCCCGGTCCATGTCCGGCGGCAACCAGCAAAAGGCCATCATCGCCCGGGAGCTGGACCGGGACAAGCCCCTGGTGGTGGCGGTCCAGCCCACCCGGGGCCTGGACGTGGGGGCCATCGAGTACATCCACGGCCAGCTGGTCCGCCAGCGGGACCAGGGCAAGGCCATCCTGCTGGTCTCCCTGGAGCTGGACGAGGTGATGAGCCTCTCCGACCGCATCCTGGTGATGTATGAAGGGGAGATCGTGGGCGAGCTGGACCCCAAGGCCACCACCGTCCAGGAGCTGGGGCTCTACATGGCGGGGGCCAAGCGGGCGGATGGGAGAAAGGAGGTCGAGGGAGCGTGAAAGACAGGGCGATCACTCTCTGGAACAAGGAGGGGACCCGGTCCATCCTGGCCTCCCTCATCTCCATCCTCATCGGCCTGCTGGTGGGCAGTGTCCTGGTGCTGGTGGTGGGGCTCGCCAGCCCCAACCTGGGCGCCTCCGGCGCGTGGGACGGCATCCGCCTGGTCTTCCTGGGCCTGCTCTCCACCGGGCGGGACGCCGCCGGGAGCCTCACCTTCGGCTTCAACGGCGTGAACATCGGCAATATGCTCTTCCGGGCCACCCCCCTGATCCTCACCGGCCTTTCGGTGGCGGTGGCGTATCAGACCGGCCTCTTTAACATCGGCGCGCCGGGGCAGTACCTCATGGGCACCATGGCTACCCTGGTCATCGCCCTGTCCGTCCCCGCCGGGTCCCTGCCCAAGGTGGTCATCTGGCTGCTGGCCTTCGCGGGCGGCGTGCTGGCCGGGGCGCTGTGGGGCTGTATCCCCGGCCTGGTGAAGGCCTTCCTCAACATCAACGAGGTGCTGGCCTGCATCATGACCAACTGGATCGCCGGCAACCTGGTGGCCGCCGTCTTTGACGGCAGCCGCTTCCGCAACATGGTGGAGACCACCAAGACCGGCTACATCTACAAGACCAGTTACGGCCTGACCCACGTGGCCGCCGGCACCGGGATCGGAGGCGGCGACTTCACCTACGTGGACGGCGCGGGGGTGTCCACCGCCAAGATGGGCCTGGACAAGATCTTCCCCGGCTCCCAGATCAACGGCGGCATCCTCATCGCCATCCTCATCGCCGTGCTGGTCTACATCCTCATGACCAAGACCACCCTGGGCTACGAACTGAAGGCCTGCGGGGCCAACCGCCACGCCGCCCGCTACGCCGGGGTGAACGACAAGCGCAACATCGTCCTGTCCATGGCCATCGCCGGGGCGCTGGCCGGGGCCGCCGCCGCCCTTTACTGCCTGGCGGGCAACACGGAATTCTACTGGACTTCCGCCTATCAGACCCTGCCCGCCGTGGGCTTCAACGGCATCCCGGTGGCCCTGCTGGCCGCCTGCAATCCCATCGGGGTGATCTTCGCGGGGTGCTTCATGTCCATGCTGAACATCGTGGGCCTGCAGATGCGGAACCTCACCGCCTACAACGAGTACATCGCCGACGTGATCATCGCCGTCATCGTCTACTTCTCCGCCTTCTCCCTGGTCTTCAAGAACCTCCTGAGCGGCCGGAAGAAGCGCCGGAGCCAGGCGGCGGCGACCGCCGCCCCGCCCGACCCAGGCCCGGCGGCGACGGAGAAAGGAGGCGAGGGGAAATGACATTCCTGATCCAACAGACCCTGCGCTACGCGGTGCCCCTGATGATCGTGGCCCTGGCCGGCGTCTTTGCCGAGCGGGGGGGCATCATCAACCTGGCCCTGGAGGGCACCATGGTCTTCGGCGCGTTCACCGGCGTGCTGTTCGTCCGCCTGACCCAGGCGGTGCCCGTGTTCGCCCAGGCGAAGGCGGACGGCAACTGGGTCCTGCTCCAGGGCTACGAGCTGCTGGGGATGCTGGTGGCCGCCCTCTGCGGGGCGATCTTCTCCCTGCTGCTGTCTTTCGCGGCGGTGAATTTGAAGGCGGACCAGACCATCGGCGGCACCGCCCTCAACCTCATCGCCCCCGCCCTGGTGCTCTTCCTCATCCGCGTCATCGTCGGGCAGAACACCCTGCTCATCGACGGGGACGCCCCCAGCTGGTTCATGCTGAAGAACAGCCTCTTCGGCATGGGCCGGACGGAGAAGGGGAACTTCCTCTGGGAGACCTTCGTGAACAAGACCTACATCGCCACCTACGTGTGCATCCTGCTGTTCATCGTCCTGTCCATCCTGCTCTATAAGACCCGCTTCGGCCTGCGCCTGCGCTCCTGCGGCGAGAACCCCCAGGCCGCCGACTCCCTGGGCATCAACGTCTATAAGATGCGCTACGCCGGCACCACCATCTCCGGCGCCCTGGCGGGGCTGGGGGGCTTCGTCTACGCCCTCACCACCGCCAACTGCGCCTCCACCGGCGAGGTGGCGGGCTTCGGCTTCCTGGCTTTGGCGGTGATGATCTTCGGCAACTGGAAGCCCCTGAACATCGCCGGGGCCTCCCTGATCTTCGGCGTGTTCAAGTGCATCGCCGCCTCCTACACCAGCCTGGACATCAACGGCGACGGGGTCTACTGGCTGGCCGACCTGGGGGTGAGCGGCCACATCTATCGGATGCTGCCCTACGTCATCACCCTGGTGGTCCTGGCCTTCACCTCCAAGAAGTCCCGCGCTCCCAAAGCGGAGGGCCAGCCCTACGACAAGGGTCAGCGGTAAGATTGGCAGGGGAGAGCTCGCCTCCAAAACCGGCGGCCCGCCTCCGGATGAGAGCAAAGAAAAAGACCGTCTGCGTATGCAGACGGTCTTTTTTTGGAGGCGACACCCAGACTCGAACTGGGGGTGGAGCTTTTGCAGAGCTCTGCCTTACCACTTGGCTATGTCGCCGTGCTTCCAGTCTATGCGGAGAGGGGAGGGGCCATGCGAACAATTACGCCCGCCGCGAAAGGGGAGAGGCCGCTACGGAAATTCGCCCACCAGAATGGGCAACGCTGGAGAAGAAATTTGGAGCGGGTGACGAGGCTCGAACTCGCTTCCGCACCCCGTCCGGCCAGCCGGCCGGGGACCCCGCACCTCCTGATTAGGAAAAACGCGGCACACCGCGTTTTTGGGTGGAGGCAGCGAGTTCAACTGCTGCGGGAGACCCACCCGTCAGGAGAGGGCAACGCTGGAGAAAAATTGGAGCGGGTGACGAGGCTCGAACTCGCTACCTCCACCTTGGCAAGGTGGCGCTCTACCAGATGAGCTACACCCGC
>CANQMK010000111.1 GCA_947624895.1 uncultured Oscillospiraceae bacterium
CCCATCCGCCCCCTCAACTGGCGCTCCCCCTACCAGGCCCTGTCTGACTTTGTAACACATCATTGACAAACCTACACGGCCCGCCCCGCCGGGGCGCGAAAAAGCCCGCCGCCGGAGCGCTCCGGCGGCGGGCTTTCATACTGGGGGGAAAACTTATTTGTCCACAGCGTCCTTCAGGGCCTTGCCGGCCTTGAACACGGGCACCTTGGAGGCGGGGATCTGGATGGTCTCCTTGGTCTTGGGGTTGCGGCCGGTGCGGGCGTTGCGGGACTTCACCTCGAAGCCGCCGAAGCCCACCAGCTGGACCTTGTCGCCCTTCTTCAGAGTGTCGGTGATGACGTCAATGACCGCACCCACGGCCAGCTCAGTGTCCTTCTTGGACAGACCGGCCTTCTCGGCCACGGCATTGATAAGCTCAGCTTTGTTCATTGGTAATTCCTCCTACTTTTTTCTGCGGCTTTCGCCGTTTTATACTTAAAGACGGCCTGACAGACCATCCTTTAAGTCCTGCTTGGCCTGATCCCAGAGGGCGTCCAGCTGGGCCAGGTCCATCTCCCGCATATCCTGCCCGGCGGCCCGGGCCTTTTGCTCCACCAGGGCGAAGCGGGCGATGAATTTGTCGGTGGCCTGGGTGAGGGCCTGTTCCGGGTCGGCGTGGACGAAGCGGGCCACGTTCACACAGGCGAAGAGCAGGTCGCCCAGCTCCTCCGTCACGTCCCCTTGACCGGCCATGGCCGACTGGAGCTCGCCCAGCTCCTCGGAGAGCTTGTCCACTGCCCCCTGGGCGTCCGGCCAGTCGAACCCGGCCTTTTTCGCCTTCTTCTGCACCTTCTCCGCCCGCCACAGGGCCGGGAGGGCCCGGGCCACGGCCTGGAGGGTGTCGGTGTAGGTGGACTGGGACTTCTCCACCCGCTTCATGGCGTCCCAGGTGTTCAGGGCCTGGTCCACGTCCTGGGCGTTCACGTCCCCGAAGACGTGGGGGTGGCGGAAGATGAGCTTTTTGCAGATGCCGTCCGCCACGTCGCCCAGGTCGAAGACCCCGCGTTCCCGTTCCATCTGCGCGTGCAAAACCACCTGAAGCAAGACATCGCCCAGCTCTTCTTTCAGGTGGTCGCTGTCGGCTTGGTCGATGGCCTCACAGACCTCGTAAGCCTCTTCCAGCATATTTTGGCGAATGGACGGGTGGGTCTGCTCCCGATCCCAGGGACAACCCCCGGGGGCGCGGAGGATGGCTACGATCCGCTCCAGGTCCTCCAGACCATAACGATCCTTATACACAAAATCTACCATACTTTCCCTCTTTCCGCAAGAGTCTTTTTCCCTTTTTTACCCCTGAAACGGGGAAAAACGCAAAAATTTTTCAAATTCCCGGGGGGTGGCAGGGGAAACGCCTTTACGAAATACGCAGGATCTTGGCGATCTTGTCCCCCATGGGCATCAGCTCCAGGTCCTCCTTGGAGAAGACCTTGAGGGCCACCACCAGGATCAGATAGACCACCATCCCCGCGGCGATGCCCACCAGACAGCCCAGCCTGGGGCCCACATAGCGCCCAGTCAGCCCGCACACGGCCCAGGCGGCGGCCCCCATCAGCCCGGAGGCCAGCAGGGGCTTGGCGAAGGCCCGGAGGAAGCTGGGCGGGGAGGGGACCACCCGGCGGATGAAGATCATGTTCAGCAAAGACACCGTGGCGAAGCAGCACAGGGTGCCGATGGGCGCGCCCTTGATGTTGATGTCGTAGTTGCCCACCAGCAGGTAGTTGACCACGACCTTCACCACCCCGCCCACCACCACCGAGATGACAGGCAGACCCACATGGCCGCTGGCCTGGAGGATGGAGTTGCACAGGAGCATGACGCACACGCAGATAGAGGCCAGCCCCAGCACCGCCATCACCGGGGCGGCCACAGTCAGGTCCATCTTCCCAGGGAAGAGCAGCTCCACGATGGGCCCGGCCAGGGCGAACAGGCCGATGCCCATGGGGAAGGCCAGGATCATGCCGATGCGCAGAGCGGACTCCGAGGTGGCGCTGGCGGCCTTCTGGTCCTGCCGGGCCAGACAGGCGGAGACGGCGGGGATGACGCTGGCGGTGATAGCCACCATCAGCTGGGAGGGGAGGTTGTAGATGGCCATGCACTTGTCGTAGATGCCCTTCAGGCCCTGGGCCATGTAGAGTTCCGGGCGGACGCCGCCGTCGGTGAGCTGCTGGGCCACGGCCTCCGGGGTGATGAGCTGGGGCAGGTCGCGGTACATCTTCTCCAGCAGGGAGAGGACGATCTTGGTGTCGATGATGGTCACCAGGCTGACGGCGGCGGAACCCAGGGTGATGGGGATCGCCAGGGCCAGCAGCCGGGCCAGGATGGAGCGGCCGGAGTTGGGCTTGTCGGTGGCGGCCTGGCCCCGGCGGGTCCAGCGGTCCCGCAGGTAGCGGGTCACGATATAGCCCAGGGCGATGACGCTGCCGATGGACACACCCAGAATGGCCCCGGCGGCGGCCATGCGCTGGCGGTAGGTGTCCTGGCCGGGCAGGAAGTTCAGCACCGCCCAGGCCAGCACCAGGCCGAACACCAGCTTGCCAAAGGACTCGATGACCTGGCTGACGGCGGTGGGGATCATGTTGGAGTGGCCCTGGTAGTACCCCCGGAAGGTGGCCATGACGCACACGCACAGCACCGAGGGGGACAGGGCCCAGACGCAGTAGACCGCCGAGTCGTCCCCCATGAGCACCGAAAGGGGCCCGCCGAAGACGCTCATGGCCAAAAAGCTCAGCGTCCCCATGAACAAGAAGGTCTTGAGGGCCACGGAGAAGATCCGGTCCACCTGGTTCCGGCGACCCAGGGCGTTGGCCTCGGCCACCGTCTTGGAAAGGGCCACGGGCAGGCCCGCGGTGGCGATGGTGAGGAAGAGGTTGTAGACGTTGTAGGCGGTGTTGAAGTCCACATACGCCTCGTTGGACAGCAGGTTGCCCAGGGGGATCTTATACACCGCGCCGATGAGCTTCACCAGCAGGGAGCCCACCATGAGGATGGCCACCCCGCCGAAGAAGGTGTTCTGCTTTTCCTTTGCCACAAGATCGCCCCTATCAGCCAAAGAGTTTGGGCATGGCGTAGTCCGCCAGCTCCCGCTTGACCCGATCCATGTCGATGGTCAAAAATTCGCCTTCCTTATATATGACCTTGCCCCGGCACATATTCACCACCACGTCGGCGCCGTGGGCGGAGAAGACCAGGTTTTCCGCCACGTCGTGGCAGGGGATGAGGTTGGGGACATCGAAGTCCACCAGGATGAGGTCGGCGTCGTACCCCGCCGCCACCTGCCCGGTCCTCCGGCCCAGGGCCCTGGCCCCGTTCCGGGTGGCCATCTCCAGGGCCTCCCAGGAGGTGACGGCCATAGGGTCCAGTCCCACACCGTTGTGGAGAATGGCGGCCAGCTTCAGGTCGAAGAAGAAGTCGGTGGCGTTGTTGGAGCTGACCCCGTCGGTGCCCAGGGCGATGTTCACCCCCGCCCGCTTCATGGCGGGGACGGGGGCCACCCCGGAGCCCAGCTTCAGGTTGCTCACCGGGTTGTGGACGGCGGTGACCCCGTGGTCGGCCAGGATGGCCCAGTCCTCCGGGGTGGTCCAGACGCAGTGGGCGGCGATGGCCCGCACGTCAAAGAGCCCCAGGTGGGCGAAGAGGGCCGCCGGGGTCATGCCGTGGCGGGCGACGCACTCCGCGTGCTCCTTTTTCGTCTCCGACAGGTGGACGTGGAAGCCCTGGCCGTGGTCCTTGGCGTAGGCTGCCGTCCACTCCCACAGGGCGGGGGCGGCGTAGGAGGTGTACTCGGCGTGGAGGGAGGCGTCGATGGCGATCTGCCCGTCCCCGTAGCCGTGCCACTTCTCGGTGAGCTCCCTGTGGAGCCGAACGTCGCTCATCCTCTCCGGGTCGGTCTCCGGGGTGAACTGGGTGGCGCCGCAGCAGATGTTGGCGCTCATCCCCGCCCGGACCAGCTCGTCGATGACGGCGTCACAGCGCATGTACATATCGGCGATGCAGGTGACGCCGGAGGCGATCATCTCCGCCGCCCCCAGCTGGGTGGCGGCCCGGATGGCCCGGTCGTCCCACTTGGCCTCGGCGGGGAAGATGTAGTGCTCCAGCCAGTCCTGGAGGTCGTGGCCCCCGCCGTAGCCCCGCATGAGGGTCATGGGGATGTGGCTGTGGGCGTTGACAAAGCCGGGCAGGAGCACCTTGCCCCGACCGTCGATCTCCTCCCCGGCAAACCCCTGGGGCCGGGTCTGCCCCACGTAGGCGATCTTGCCCCCCTCCACCTGGACGTAGGCGTGGGGGAGGACGGTGTGGGCGTCGTCCATGAGGACGGCGGTGACATCAGAGAATAAAACGCTCATGTCCGCCTCCTCACAGCGCTTCCAGGCAGGCCAGCACCAGGGCGGAGAACTTGCCCTTCGCCGCCTCTGCGGCGGTCAGGACCTCCTCCTCGGAGAGGGGCTGGTCCAGGATACCGGCGGCCATGTTGCTCAGCAGGGTGAGGCCCAGCACCTCCATCCCGGCGTGGCCGGCCACGATGACCTCCGGGGCGGTGGACATCCCCACCGCGTCCGCCCCCAGCGTCCGGGCCAGATGCACCTCCGCCGGGGTCTCGTACTGGGGCCCGGGGAAGTACATATAGACGCCCTGGCGCAACGGGACGCCCAGCGCCTGGGCCCTCTCCCGGGCCAGGTCCTGGAGCCGGGGGGTGTAGAGGTGGGAGGCGTCGGGGAAGCGGGGGCCGAACTGGTCCAGGTTGGGCCCCCGGAGGGGAGACTCCATGAAGATCTTGATGTGGTCGGTGATGAGCATCAGATCCCCGGCGCTCCAGGCGGTGTTTACGCACCCGGCGGCGTTGGTGACGATGAGGGTCTCCGCCCCCAGCAGCCGCAGCACCCGCACCGCGTAGGCCACCTCCTCATAGGAGTAGCCCTCGTAGTGGTGCATCCGCCCCTGCATCACCGCCACCGGCCTGCCCCGCAGGGTGCCGAAGACCAACCGGCCCTTGTGCCCCGGGGCGGTGGAGGGCTTGAAGTGGGGGATGTCGGGGTAGGATACCGCCACCGCGTCCTCCACCTCGTCCCCCAGAAAGCCCAGGCCGGAGCCCAGGATCATCAGGACCTTGGGGACGAAGCTCCCCAGGCGGGTCCGCAGGTAGTCGGCGCTCTCCTGATACTGGGCAAAGGTGTGGCCCATAAGACGCCCTCCTCTCTGAAAATCGGTCCAAATCACAACTATTATAACCCAGCGGACGGGGAAAGGCAAGAGAGGAGGGGACATTGGGCGGAAAATTTGAAAAAGCCCTTGACTTGAGGAAAAAAGCAGGGTATAATAACCTTCGCTGTCCGAAGCGGACAGGAGACATTATGACCTGCAGTGGTATCGAAGTGGTCATAACGAGCACGATTGGAAATCGTGTGACGGTCAAAAGCCGTCCGAGGGTTCGAATCCCTCCCACTGCGCCAAAAACCCCCGGGGCCAAACGGCCCCGGGGGTTTGCTATCTCCAGAACGCCCCGCCCCAGCCCGCCGTGGGCTGACGCCCCGCCCGACCGTAAAAAGCGCCTCGCCTCCCCATGGGAGGCGAGGCGTCGTTCGCTCTTCTGTCCGTCCGGGCGCGGAGCACCCGGCCTTGCGCGTGGGGGCGCTCAGCCCTCCTGCTGGACGTAGCACAGGCCGAAGCCGCCGGGGCCGATGTGGCAGCCGATGGTGGCGCCAATCTCCATGAGGGCCTGGTCGGTGGTGACGCCCAGGGCGCTCTTGAGCTGGACCAGGAAGTTTTTGCAGTTGGTGTCGTCCTTGGCGAAGATGGGGATGATGGGGAAGGCCGGGTCGGGGGGGAAGCTCTTCACGATGGCGCACAGCTCGCTGGCCGCCCGCTTCAGGCCGGGGACCTTCTTCACCACCTGGACGAACCCGTCCTGGGAGAAGGTGATGATGGGCTTGATGTTCAGCAGGGTGCCCAGGTTCCCCGCCAGGCGGCTCAGCCGCCCGCCCCGGACCAGGTACTCCAGGGAGTCGATGCAGGAGAAGTGCCGGACGCGGAAGCGGAACTTCTCCAGGTCCTGGGCGATCTCCCGGGCGGAGAGCCGCCCCTCGTCCCGGAGGCGGCAGGCCCGGAAGACCACCAGCTTCTCCGCGGCGGTGGCGGCGGCCTGGCGGCCGTCCACCACGTAGATCTGGTCGTAGTCCACCATACCCACCGCCGCCCGGGCGGTCTGGTAGGTGCCGGAGATGTTGGAGGACAGGCAGATGTAGACCACGCTCACCCTCTTGCGCTTAGCCTCCTCGAAGAGGTCCAGGAAGGTCTGGAGGGAGGGCTGGGAGGTGCGCAGGACCTCCCCGGCCTCCATCCGCGCCCAGAGCCCCGGCATGGGGATGGACTGGTCGTCCAGGAAGGACTCCTTGCCCTCAAAGGCCAGGGACATGGGGATGAGCTTGACGTCGCGCGCCTGAATCTCCTCCGGGGTGATGTCGGAGGCGGAGTCGGTGAGGATGACGATGGGTTGGTCCATAAGATCACCTGTACTTTCCTATTTCACAAATCCCGCGATCAGCTTGTCCTTCCAGCGGGTGTAGGGCTGGTATCGGATGGGCAGGTCCAGGAAGGTCTTCTTGTCCACCATGCTCTTATAGTGGGTGAAGGTGTCAAAGCCGTCCTTGCCGTGGTAGGAGCCCATGCCGCTCTGGCCCACGCCGCCGAAGCCCATGGCGCTGGTGGCCAGGTGGATGAGGGTGTCGTTGACGCAGCCGCCCCCGAAGCTGATCCGGGACTTGAACGCCTCGATCACGTTCCGCCGGGCGGAGAAGATGTAGAGGGCCAGGGGGTGGGGGAGGCCCTGGAGGGTGGAGACGGCCTCCTCCACGGAG
>CANQMK010000112.1 GCA_947624895.1 uncultured Oscillospiraceae bacterium
GAGCATCAGGTCCACGATGGTGACGAAGGCGGCGATGACCACCACGTAGCACGCGATGCGGACCTCCTTGGGGATGACCTTCCGCAGAAGGGAGATGACCACGTTGGAGCAGATCAGCACCGCCGTGGTGCTCAGGCCCATGCCGATGCCGTTGGTGAGGGTGGTGGTCACCGCCAGGGTGGCGCACATCCCCAAAAACAGGACCAGGATGGGGTTCTGGAAGATGAGCCCGTTGAGGAAGATCTCCTTGAGCTTGCCGCTCTGTTTGGAGGCGGCCTTCTCCGGGGCTTTCGTCTCTACCTTGGTGTTGTCGGCCATATCAAGACCCCTCCTTTACATAGTCCTGGACGGCGGCCAGGGCGGCGTTGACGCCCTTGGTGATCGCCCGGGAGGAGATGGTGGCGCCGGAGATGGCGGCGATGTCGCCGCCGTCCTGGGTCAGGGCCACCGAGCCGGACTTGCCGTCAAAGCGGGCGATGAGCTCGCCGTGCTTGTTGGTGTACATGGTCTCCTTCTGGGACAGGATGGACACCTTGGTCACGGCGCCCTCCGGGGAGATGCCCACCATGAGCTGGATCGCGCCGTCGTTGCCGTTGGTGCTGGTCTGGACGCAGTAGCCCAGGACCTGGCCGCCCTGCTTGGCCTGGAGGATCTCCTGGACCTCCTTCAACTCCGCGGGGACCTCCAGGGTGTCGTACCCGTCGGAGCCGGGCATGACTTCGGCGATGGCGGCGGCCTTCTTCTCCGCGGCGTGCTGGGCGATGGTGTCCCGGGTGAGCAGGTTCACCAGGGCCAGCAGGACCGCCACCACCACGGTGATGAGGAATAGGGTGCCGATGATCCGTACATAGTAGTTCATCGGGGACTTTTTCGCCTGCGCGGTCTTTTCCATCACTTGCCCGCCTCCTTTGCCTTTTTCTGGAACCAGGGCGTGCCGAAGCGGTGGGGCATGAAAGCCTTGTCCAGCGCCCAGACCAGGATGTTCATCACCAGAATGGAGAAGGACACCGCCTCAGGGTAGATGCCGAAGTAGCGCAGGAACACCGTCAGCGCGCCGCAGCCGATGGCGTAGACCGTCCGGCCGGTGGGGGTGACGGGGCTGGTGACGTAGTCGGTGGCCATGAAGATGGCCCCCAGGAACAGACCGCCGGAGAGGAGGTTGTAGAGCATCCAGTCCACCCGGGCCACGCCGCCCAGGGGGAAGAGGAAGGTCAGCACCGCCACGGTACCGATGTAGAAGAGGGGGATGCGGGGGGAGATGACCTTCCGCAGGACCAGGTAGATGCCCCCGGCGATGAGCATGAGGACGGCGACCTCACCCAGGCACCCGGCGTTTTCCCCCACCAGGAGCTGCTGGATGGACAGGCCCTCCGGCAGACGGCCCGCGTGGAGCGAGCCCATGGGGGTGGCGGCGCTCTGGGCGTCCATGGCGGCGCTCCAGATGCTGGGCCAGTGGGCCCGGCCGGGCTGGGTGTAGACGTTGATGAAGGCGGGGAAGGAGGAGAACAGGAACACCCGGCCCGCCAGGGCGGGGTTGAGGAAGTTCTTCCCCAGGCCGCCGAAGAGCTGCTTGACCACGATGATGGCGAAGGCGCCGCCGATGACCGCCACCCAGTAGGGGGTGTTGGCGGGCAGGCACATGGCCAGGAGCATACCCGTCACCACCGCCGAGAGGTCGGAGGCGGTCATGGGCAGCTTCATGCACTTGCGGTAGAGGGCCTCAAAGCCCACGGTGGAGGCCACGGTGACCAGCACCAGGGTGAGGGCCCGGGGACCGAAGAACCAGACGGCGGCGGCCAGGGAGGGGATCAGGGCGATGATCACGTCCAGCATGATGCCGGGCACCGAGTCCGCCGAGCCGATATGGGGGGAGGAACCCACCGAGAGCTGATTGGTCTGGAGCTTGTTTTCCGTCTCATTCATTTGGCGCTCACCTCCTCTTTTTTCTCCGCTTTGGCGGCCTCAGCCTCCGCTTTGGCGGCCTCAGCCTCCGCCTTGGCCTTGGCCTGGAGGCGGCGGACCTCCATCTTGCCCGCCCGGATGGACTGGACCAGGGGGATGTGGGCCGGGCAGGAGAAGGCGCAGGAGCCGCACTCGATGCAGTCCAGGATCCGCAGGCCCTCCAGCTCCTCATACCGCCCGGCGGTGAAGCGCTGGTTGAAGAAGAGGGGGGTCAGCTTCATGGGGCAGGCGGACACGCACCGACCGCAGTGGATGCACGTCAGCGTCCCCTTGGGGGTGGGGGTGAACTCCCGGCCCCGGAGGACCAGCAGGGCGTTGGTGCCCTTGATCACCGGGGGGGCCAGGTCGTACTGGGCCACGCCCATCATCGGCCCGCCGGAGAGGATGCGGCCCGGGGTGCCCTTGAAGCCCCCCGCCGCGTCCACCAGGGTCTGGAGGGGGATGCCCAGGGGGACCTCCACGTTCACCGGGGACATGACCGCCTTGCCGGTGACGGTGACGATCCGGTGGGTGACCGGCTTGCCCTCATAGCAGGCGTCGTACACCGCAGCGGCGGTGGCCACGTTGAACACCGCGCAGCCCACGTGGGCGGGCAGCCCGCCGGGGGGCACCTGGCGGCCGGTGATGTTCTGGATGAGCTGCTTCTCCGAGCCCTGGGGGTAGCGCACCCGGAGGGCGCGGACCTCCACGTCCGCCGGGGCCTTGGCCTTCAGGGCCTCCACCGCGTCCATCTTGTTGGCCTCGATGCCGATGATGAGCTTCTGGAGGCCCAGGGCGCGCATGAGCACCCGCCCGCCCTGGATGACCTTCTCCGGCCGCTCCAGCATCAGGCGGTGGTCGGCGGTGATGTACGGCTCACACTCCGCGCCGTTGAGGATGATGGTGTCCACCTTCCCCATGCCGGAGGAGAGCTTGACGTGGGTGGGAAAGCCCGCGCCGCCCATGCCGGTGATCCCGGCGGCCCGGACCAGCTCGATCACCTGCTCCGGGGTGAGTTCCTCCACCGGGGCGGGGACGGGGATGGGGTCGGCGGGGGTGTCCTGCCCGTCATTTTCGATGACCACGGCCAGGACGGAGCCGCCTGACGTGTGGGGCCGGGGCTCCACGGCGATCACCTTGCCAGAGACGCTGGCGTGGATGGGCGCGCCGAGCCCGGCGGGCTCGCCGATCACCTGGCCGACCTTGACCAGATCCCCCACCTGGACGGTGGGCTTGCAGGGGGCGCCCACGTGCTGGGACATGGGCAGGACCACCTGCGGGACCGGCAGGGTCAGCGGGGCGATGGCGACGCCCTCGGTGGCTTCCTTATTCCCAGCCGGGTGGACGCCGCCGAAGAAACGATGTACCATACGCTTTCACCTCTCCATGCGGGATTTGAAATTCAGGGTACAAAATGCTACCCTCTATCATACACGTTTTCTCCGGCTTTGTCCAGCGTTTTACCGAAAAAAACTCTGTTCGCCCTGGGAAATTTAGACGCATTGACCACAATGGGGGAAGTGGGGCGGCGGAGGGCAATTTTGAATTGACAAAACGGGGGGAAAAGGAGTATGATAATGGACAAACTGCCACCGCCGTGAGGGGCCAGGGGGCGGGGGAGCGCCCCGCCCGGGACGGCCCGGAGAGGCGGAGAAGGAGGAGACGGGGCCATGAAGATGCGGGGCGCCAGGATCGTGATGGAGTGCCTGCTGGAGCAGGGGGTCGACACCGTGTTCGGCTACCCCGGCGGCACCATTCTGAACGTCTACGACGAGTTTGAACTGTCCGGCTACGGCAAGAAGATCACCCACATCCTCACCGCCCACGAGCAGGGCGCCTCCCACGCCGCCGACGGCTACGCCCGCTCCACCGGGAAGGTGGGGGTGTGCTTCGCCACCTCCGGCCCCGGGGCCACCAACCTCACCACCGGCATCGCCACCGCCTACTACGACTCCTCCCCGGTGGTGTTCATCACCTGCAACGTCAGCGAGTCCCTCATCGGCAAGGACTCCTTCCAGGAGGTGGACATCACCGGCATCACCATGCCCATCACCAAGTGCAACTACCTGGTGCGGGACGTGAACGAGCTGGCCGACGTGATCCGGGAGGCCTTCGCCATCGCCCGGAGCGGCCGGCCCGGGCCGGTGCTCATCGATATCGTCAAGAACGTCACCTCCGACGAGTGCGACTTCGAGCCCCTGCCCCTGGACCAGCACCCCCAGCACGGGCGGCTGGCCAGGCTGCTGGGCAAGTCCATCCACGACCTGAAGGACCCGGAGCCGGACAAGGGGGATATCCAGAAGCTGCTGGACATGATCGCCCAGAGCGAGCGGCCCCTGGTGCTGGTGGGGGGCGGCGTGGTCCGCTCCAAGGGGGCGGTGCCGGAGTTCCGCAAGTTCGTGGAGACCCTGGACGCCCCGGTGGCCTCCACCATCATGGGCGGCGGCGCCCTCCCCGGCGACCACCGGCTGTTCACCGGCATGATCGGGATGCACGGCTCCCACGCCTCCAACTACGCTGTGGACGAGTGCGACCTGCTCATCGCCGTGGGCTGCCGCTTCAGCGACCGGGTGGCCACCGACCCCACCACCTTCGCCTCCAAGGCCAAAATCGTCCACATCGACATCGACCGGGCGGAGATCGACAAGAACGTCAAGACCGCCCACCACATCATCGGCGACGCCAAGGAGGTCCTGGAGCTGCTGAACCAGGGCCTGGAGCAGCGCAACTTTGAGGACTGGCGGCAGTGGGTCTTCTCCCACAAGGAGGTCCCCCTGAAGAAGGACGACATCCTCCACCCCCACGAGGTGCTGGAGGTCATCCAGCAGGTGACCGGGGGGGAGGCCATCATCGCCACCGACGTGGGCCAGCACCAGATGTGGTCCGCCCAGTACTACCACTTCTCCCGCCCCGGCCAGCTCATCACCTCCGGCGGCTTCGGCACCATGGGCTTCAGCCTGGGCGCGGCCATGGGGGCCCAGATGGGCAATCCCGGCCAGGTGGTGGTGGCCTGCGTGGGGGACGGCGGCTTCCGCATGAACTGCAACGAGCTGGCCACCCTGGAGCATTATAAGGTGCCGGTGATCGTGGTGGTGTTCAACAACCACACCCTGGGCATGGTCCGGCAGTGGCAGCACCTGATCTACGGCGAGCGGTACTCCCAGACCGACCTGGAGCGGGGGCCGGACTTCGTGAAGCTGGCGGAGGCCTACGGCATCCAGGGCGCCCGGTGCGCCCACATGGACGAGTTTGAACTGACCTTCCGCAAGGCGGTGGACAGCAAGCGCCCCTGGGTCATCGAGTGCGCCATCCACAAGGACGCCATGGTCCATCCCATGGTCCCCGGCGGCGCGCCCATCACCAATTTCCTGTTGGATTGAGGAGGGAGAGACGATGAGCGATATGGTCAAGCGCAGGACCCTTTCCGTCCTGGTCTCCAACACCTCCGGCGTGCTGTCCCAGGTGTCCCGGCTGTTCTCCCGGAAGGGGTACAACATCGAGTCTCTGGCCGTGGGCACCACCGACGACCCCGACCTCTCCCGCATCACCATCGAGGTGATGGGGGACGACGCCTCCACCCAGCAGATCATCAACCAGCTTGGAAAGCAGTTCTGCGTCTACTCGGTGCAGGAGCTGGTGCCGGAGCACTCCATCCGCCGGGAGCTGGTGATGTTCAAGGTCCGTGCCGAGAGCGCGGACGTGCGCAACGAGATCATCCAGGTGGCCAACATCTTCCGGGCCTCCATCATCGACGTTTCCGTCAAGTCCCTCACCATCGCCCTCATCGGGGACGAGACCAAGGCCGCCGCCATGCAGGCCCTGCTGGAGACTTTCGGCATCCTGGAGCTGGTCCGCACCGGCATGGTGGCCCTGGAGCGGGGCGCTTATACCATCGAGGACGAGAGCAAGGAGAAGACCGAGTTTAACCTGGGCAAGAGTGTCCTGTGAGCGTCCCCGCTCCAGCGGCCCTCGGGCCGCCGCCGCGAGTGCGGCGTAAAATCGCCCGGAGGGCGATTTGCGCAGGGGCGGCTCCGCCGACCCCGAGCATTATAATAGAGGGGTCCCCGGCGGGCCGCAGGCCCGTTGGGGTCGCGGGGCGCTTATACGATTGAGGACGAGAGCAAGGAGAAGACCGAGTTCAATCTGGGCAAGAGTGTCCTGTGAGAGTCCCCGCTCCAGCGGCCCTCGGGCCGCCGCCGCGAGTGCGGCGTAAAATCGCCCGGAGGGCGATTTGCGCAGGGGCGGCTCCGCCGACCCCGAGCATTATAATAGAGGGGTCCCCGGCGGGCCGCAGGCCCGTTGGGGTCGCGGGGGGCTTATACGATTGAGGACGAGAGCAAGGAGAAGACCGAGTTCAACCTGGGCAAGAGTGTCCTGTAAATATTATTTTATGTAAGGAGTGTATCAACTATGGCAAAGATGTACTATCAGAAGGACTGCGACCTGTCCTACCTCAACGGGAAGAAGATCGCCATTATTGGCTACGGCTCCCAGGGCCACGCCCACGCCCTCAACCTGAAGGATTCGGGCTGCGACGTCTGCGTGGGTCTGCGTCAGGGCTCCAAGAACTGGGCCAACGCCGAGAAGGCGGGCCTGGCCGTGAAGACCATCGAGGACGCCGCCCAGTGGGGCGACATCGTGATGATCCTCATCAACGACGAGGTCCAGGCCGACGTCTACAAGAAGTCCATCGCCCCCTACATGACCGAGGGCAAGGCCCTGGCCTTCGCCCACGGCTTCAACATCCGCTACCAGCAGATCGTCCCCCCCAAGGGCGTGGACGTGTTCATGGCCGCCCCCAAGGGCCCGGGCCACACCGTCCGCTCCACCTACGTGGCCGGGAAGGGCGTGCCCTGCCTGGTGGCGGTGGAGCAGGACGCCACCGG